>NZ_JBALTF010000004.1:0-36930 GCF_036964675.1 Parasphingorhabdus sp.
GCTGCCCGGTGTTCATTTCCGGGACGATAATCCGGTCGAAACTCTTGAGCAATTCGCCGAGATTTTTCGGCAACGGCCAGATATTGCGAATATGGACATGGGCGACATCCTTGCCGGCGGCGCTGGCGCGCGACACGGCCTGATGAATCGGACCAAAGGTCGAACCCCAGCCAACGACACACAACTTGGCGCCAGCCTTGCCGAACGCCAGATCCTGATCGGGCAGACTGTCGGCAACGCCGAGTATCTTGTCGCGCCGGATTTCGGTCATCGTCTGGTGGTTGGCCGGACCATATTCGATATGGCCGGTATCGACGCCCTTTTCGATTCCGCCAATCCGGTGCATCAATCCGGGGGTTCCGGGCTTGATCCAGGGCCGCTTCAGATTTGCGTCCCGGCTATAAGGCAGCAACGGGCCGTCGGGCTTCTCGGTCATGAAGCTGACCGGAAAACGCTCGAGCGTATCGACATCCGGGATTTTCCAGGGCTCGGCTGCATTGGCGATATAGCCGTCGGTCAGCAGCATCACCGGCGTCATATATTGCACCGCGATCCGCACCGCTTCGATCGCGCAGTAAAAGGCATCTTCGGGCGAACGCGCGGCAATCACCGGCATCGGCGCATCGCCGTTGCGGCCATAGACTGCCTGATAAAGATCCGATTGTTCGGTCTTGGTCGGCAGGCCGGTCGACGGGCCGCCGCGCTGCGAATTGACGATCACCAGCGGCAATTCGGTCATGATCGCCAGACCCATGGCCTCGCCTTTCAGCGCAATGCCGGGACCGGAAGAGGAGGTGATGCCCAGACTACCGGCATAGCTTGCGCCGATTGCAGCGGTAATCGCGGCAATCTCGTCTTCGGCCTGGAATGTGGTGACGCCAAATTCTTTGAGTCGCGACAGATGATGCAGAATCGCCGACGCCGGAGTGATCGGATAGCCGCCGAAAAACATCGGTAGTCCAGCCAGTCGCGCGCCCGCCACCAATCCCAGAGACAGAGATTCTGCGCCGGTTACGGTCCGATATGTGCCCGGTTCCGCCGGAGCCGCAGCAATCTTGTGATGCTGCAAATGACCGCCACCCAGACCGTCACCCGAAATCTCGGCGGTTTCGCCATAGGCATGACCGGCGTTGAGCGCCGCGATATTTGCTTCGGCAATATCCGGCAATTTGGCGAATTTACTTTTCAGCCATTGCACAATCGGTTCGCGGTCGCGTTCGAACATCCACAAGGCCAGGCCGAGCGTCCACATATTCTTGCAGCGCAGCGCTTCCTTGTTGCCGAGTCCGAATGGTTTCACCGCATCCAGCGTCAGCTGCGAAATATTGAGCTTGAGCAATTGCCATTTGGCAAGCGAGCCATCTTCCAGCGGATTGCTGTCATAATGAGCCTTGTCGAGATTGCGTTTCCCGAATTCGCCTTCATCGGCGATCACCAAACCGCCGGCGCGAACCGCCTGGACATTGGTTTTCAACGCAGCCGGGTTCATCGCAATCAGCACATCCGGTTCATCACCGGCGGTTTCAATCGCGCGCGAACCGAAATTGATCTGAAAGGCGGACACACCGAACAGCGTTCCCTGGGGCGCCCGAATTTCTGCCGGAAAATCCGGGAACGTGGCCAGATCATTGCCTGCCAGTGCGGTCGACAGCGTGAACTGCCCTCCGGTCAACTGCATCCCGTCGCCGCTATCGCCAGCGAAACGGACGACGACATTTTCAGCGCCGTCGGGATGGGGACTATTCGGGTCTTCCTGCTTCAGTGCGGTGGCCATAATGGGTTTTCCATGCCTTTACTTATTATTACGCAGCCCGCTCTAGAGCAGCAAAGCGCCCCGCTTCAAACCACAAAAACTAATAGGGATAAAGCATTTGTTTGGGCACCCGGTCCCGATTAGCGCTTGCCTAGTGATCATGGCCTGATCTAATCGAGCGGTTAAACGCTAGGAGACAATCGATGACTGACGCTTATGTACGCCCCGATGTGCAAATGATTTTGACGATGCTGGCCCAATCGGACCAGCCGCTCATGTCGGAAGTCGAGCCCGCAGCGGCACGCGAAATGTACAATGTGATGGCCGCGATGCTCGAAGCAGACGCGGTCGATCTGGCACGAATCGAGGATCTGTCCTGCCCCGGCCCGGCCGGCAACATCGCGCTCCGCCTTTACGATAGTCAGGCCGAACGAAGCGCGGAAACGCCCGTCATCATCTTCTATCATGGCGGCGGGTTCGTGATCGGCGATCTCGAATCGCACCATAGTTTCTGTACCTATATCTCGCGGGAGATGGATATTCCGGTCATTGCGGTTGATTATCGCCTGGCCCCGGAAGCCCCCTTCCCGGCGGCGCCGCACGACAGTCTGGCTGCGACACGCTGGGTTGCGGACAATCAGAAGCAACTCAAACTCAAGATCAGCGGCATGATTCCCTGCGGCGACAGCGCCGGTGGGAATCTCGCCTTGGTGGTCGGGCAAGTGCTGGCAACCGAGCCTGCTTCTGTACCCATTGTCGCGCAATTTCCAATCTACCCTGCAACCCGCATGGATGCAGAGGGTGGATCGATGGATGAATTTGCCGAAGGCTTTCTGCTCACCAAAGAGAGCATGGACTATTTCAACAGCAATTATGCCGCGAAGAATGACGACATTCATGTATCGCCTTATCTTGGCGATCTGGCCAAATCACCGCCGACGGTGCTGGTCACTGCTGGCCTCGATCCCCTGCGCGACCAGGGCCGCGAATATGCCGCAGATTTGATCCGCCATGGCGTGAACACGAATTTCATCGAAATGCCCGGCATCGTGCATGGCTTCATCAATATCCGCAAGGCAGTGCCGTCGGCGGCGCAGGATGTCGACAAGATGATTGCCGCCTGGAAAACTTTGCTCGCTTCTTTGGAGTCATAGATCAGAATATCTGCCGAAATTTTCCGGAATATTGGCTGCTCTTCTCATATTATTCGCAACATACACAAATGCTTAAATTCTGAATCAAGAGTCGCTAGGTCCGGCAGAGATAAATGCGCTACAAGCGATCCTTATCCATTATCCTGTCGCGCTCCGGCGGATTCGATAAGGGGCTGCCGGACGTCTCGCGCATCAGAAAATTTTGAAAAGGCATAGTAAAATCGATTATAGCACACTCCCCTATCGCCCCTGCGCCGGAATCATGCTCGCCAATCGCGAAGGATTGGTATTCGTCGGTCAGAGGCTGGATGCCGCCGAAAGCAAATATCCGGATTCCTGGCAAATGCCGCAAGGCGGGATCGACGAAGGCGAGGAAGCCGAATCGGCGGCCTTGCGTGAGCTTTGGGAGGAGACCGGTGTTGTCGCCGACCATGTCCAGATCATTGGTCGCAGCGCCGACGAATATTTCTATGATCTCCCCGAGGAACTGCTCGGCAAGATCTGGAAAGGCAAATATCGCGGCCAGCGGCAAAGCTGGTTCCTGATGCGCTTTACCGGCGAGGATGACCATATCAACATCCAAACCGACCATCCCGAATTTTCAGACTGGAAATGGGCGGAACCCGCGGCACTGTCCGACCTGATCGTGCCATTCAAAAGGGATTTATACCGGTCCCTGCTGAAAGAATTTCTCCCGCTGATCTAGCGACCACATTTACAGGTTTTCCTCATGTCCAAAATATTTTCGCTCGGGGCGTCAGCCACCGCTCTGTTGATCGCAACCCCTGCACAGGCGACTTTGCCCGATCCGGTTAGAGCGATGATTGAAGCCGCGATCTTGTCAGAGCATGATGCAGACATTCAATCTGTCGTGAAACTGGCAAAGGCCACCAACCCGGACGATATTTCCGAAATCGATGCGATGCTCGCCGACTATATTTCCGAAAAGCAACAGCGGGCGGAAATCGCCGAAGCTGAAAAAATGCAAGCCGGCTTCTTCAAAAACTGGTCCGGACAAGGGGAAGCCGGAGCCTTTCGGTCGACCGGAAACAGCAGCAACACCGGCCTGAGCGGTGGCCTGAAACTGACCAAAAAGGCGACAAAGTGGCGTTTCAAGTTCAATGCGCTTGCCGATTACCAGCGCAGCAATGGCGTGACGACGCGCGAACAATTTACCGTCGCTCTCGAACCCGACTACAGGCTCAATGACCGGCTCTATGCTTATGGACTGGCGCAATATGACCGGGATCGCTTTCAGGGATTCTCTGCGCGTTACACGCTTTCCAGCGGCCTGGGATATGCCGTCATCGATAAAGACCATGTCTCGCTCGACATCAAGACTGGACCAGCGTGGCGCAAAACAGCTTTCGTGGGCGGTGGTTCGGAAAGCCACATTGCCGGTCTGGTAGGCCTCGATTTCAATTGGCAGATATCAGACAATTTGAAACTGACCGAGGCGGCAACGACAACATTTGAATCGGGCAATCAAAGCTTTACCTCGATCACGGCGTTGGACACCCGCATAGTCGGTGCGCTTTCGGCCCGTTTTTCTTATAGTCTCGAGCATGAGACCAATCCGCCGGCCGGACGTATCAAGACCGACACGCTCAGCCGTGCGACGCTGGTTTACGATTTCTAGCCTCGGCTGAAATCGCCGATCAGGGGTTTTCGCTCTCCGGTTCTTCGTCACCGATTTTGGGCTTTGGCGTAACCGCTTCGGCCGACAGCACCGGTTTCTTTTCCGCTAGCTTGATCGCCGATGCCAGCTGGTCATTTTGCGAACAGCGCGACCGGCACAAGGTTTCAATCCGCGACAGGTTCACCCGGGCTTTTTCCAGCGCACCGCGCTGGATCAGCGCCTCACCCTGCCCGGCCAGCGCATCGAGATTATTGGGATCGAGGATCAGGGCTTCCCGATAGAGTCGGATCGCCTTGCCTGGCAGTTTCTGCACCCTGGCAATTTGCGCCAAGGCGATGAAGGCAGAACCATTGCGCGGATCTACCGCCAGCGACGTTTCATAAAGATCGGCTGCGAGATCGAGTTCGCCGCGTTTTTGCGCTGCTTCACCCAATTGCATATATTCAACCGACCGCTGCTTGATTTCGATGTCGGCAGACTGGCCAAAACTGGCGCTGGAAACGGTAGCAAAAACAAGAGATAAGGCGACAACGGCCGGTGAAAAACGCATAATCAGCTCCAATAAACTCTCGCCACCATAGCCAGACTCAGCTGCATGCTGGCTTAACATGTTTTGCTATCACAATTTTTCGAGGCAGGTAAAATAAAAGCCATCCGTTCCGTCATGATAGGGTGAAAGAAGAGTACCTTTACGATATGGGCGACCAATCGGCAAATCAATCGATATTTCTTGCCACTGCGGGTGGTTTTCAAGAAACTTGTCCGTCTGATCGCCGCCTTCTTCATCGAGCAGCGAGCAAACGGCGTAAACAAGCCGTCCGCCGGGCTTCACCATCTCGCTGCCGAGATCCATTAGCCTTTGTTGCAATTCTGTAGTGTGCGCGAGCCGTTTAGGCGTCATCCGCCAGCGTAATTCAGGGTTGCGCCGCCAGGTTCCCGTGCCGCTGCATGGCGCATCGACCAGAACCAGATCACAACTCGCTTTCAGATGGTCCAGCGCTTCCATTTCATTGCCCGGAGCGAGCAAAATCGTCTCGATATTCCGGGCACTCGCTCTGCGCTTGCGCGGCTCAATCCGGCTCAGCCGTCCACGATCCGTGTCCGCTGCGATAATCTTGCTCTCCGGCGGTAGCATGGCCGACAAAGCAAGGGTTTTGCCACCGGCACCCGCGCATAGATCCAGCACCAGATTCGGCTTGGCAGCAGCGCCGGCCACCGCGATGGCCTGACTGCCGAGATCCTGGATTTCAATCGCGCCTTCGCGAAACAGCGTCTTATCCTCCAGCTGGGTCCCGGTCGGAAGTTCATAGCCATGCTGCAGGGCCAAAGCGACAGCGTCCGGCCATGCCGATTTGACTTCCAGATCCGTCGAACGCTGGCCATTGACCCGAACATGCAGCGGCGCACGATCAAACAGTGCTTTGCGTTCGGGCTCATCGATCAGACTGGCAAATCTGTCTGCCAGCCATTCCGGAATTTGCGCACTGCTGGCAACCGGCTCATCTGTCGTAATTGCAGCAGGACCATAATTGGAACCGTCAAAAAACTCTCGCAACTCGGGCTGTTCGGCAACCAGTCCGACCATGGCCTGCCTGCCGTTTTCCGGTCTGTCTCCCCAGCGCCGAATAGCGGTGTAGACAAGCTCGCGAATGGCGCGGCGATCACCCGATCCCGCATAGCGCCGTTCTTTGAAAAATTTCTTGGCAATATTGTCCGCAGACCCGCCGTTGTCCCGCGCCGCAGCAATGATCCAGTCGAGCAGCTCTATCGCCGCCTGCAGTCTGGCTGCAGGAGTCACTTGCTCATGCGATCGTCGGCCCGCGGCGCAGGCCAGACAAACATCCGCAGAAATATTTTGGTTTCGATCACTTAATGCCTCCAAAGGCGCTATCGGGTCGGATAATTGGGTGCTTCTCTGGTGATCGCCACGTCATGGACATGGCTTTCCTGCAATCCGGCATTGGTGATCCGGATGAACTCGGCCCGTTCGCGCAAATCGTCCAGCGTCGCCGAGCCAGTATAGCCCATGGCGGCTTTGACGCCACCAACCAGCTGATGAATGACATCGCGCGCCGGCCCCTTGAACGGCACCTGCCCTTCGATACCTTCCGGTACCAGTTTCATCTGGTCGGTAATGTCCTGCTGGAAATAGCGATCAGCCGATCCGCGCGCCATGGC
Source organism: Parasphingorhabdus sp. (assembly GCF_036964675.1). Classification (GTDB taxonomy): domain Bacteria; phylum Pseudomonadota; class Alphaproteobacteria; order Sphingomonadales; family Sphingomonadaceae; genus Parasphingorhabdus. Next base: position 6,725 of record NZ_JBALTF010000004.1, read on the forward strand.
GCCGACCGAGCCCATGCCGCGATAGCTTTTATAGGCACGCCCCTGATAGAGGAAGGTTTCCCCCGGCGCTTCTTCGGTTCCGGCCAGCAAAGATCCGATCATCACCGCCGATGCACCGGCTGCCAGTGCCTTTGCAACATCGCCCGATGTCCGCAATCCGCCGTCGGCAATGACCGGAATGCCGGATTTTTCGGCTTCTTCGGCACAATCCATGATCGCGGTGAGCTGCGGGACACCGACACCGGCGACCACCCGCGTGGTGCAAATCGAACCCGGACCAATACCAACTTTGATACCGTCTGCCCCCGCATCGATCAGCGCGCGGGTCGCGGCGGCAGTCGCCACGTTGCCGGCAATGATCTGGACGCCGTTCGACCGTTTTTTGACATCTTCCACAGCACGCGCGACCATCGCGCTATGGCCATGGGCGGTATCGATAACGATCAAATCGCACTCCGCATCGATCAGCGCCTGGGTCCGCTCCAGTCCGCTTTCCCCGACGGTCGAGGCCGCTGCGACGCGCAACCGGCCAGTGGCATCCTTGGTAGCATTGGGATAGGTGACCGCTTTTTCGATATCCTTGACCGTGATCAGGCCGACGCAATGATAATCATCATCCACGACCAGCAATTTCTCGATACGCCGCTGGTGCAGGGTGCGCCGCGCTTCTTCCTGACTCACGCCAGCCGGAACCGTGGCAAGATTCTCTTTCGTCATCAGCTCGGAAATCTTCTGCTTCGGATTTTCCGCAAAGCGCACATCGCGATTGGTCAATATGCCGACCAGTTTGCCCGATTTCTCGACCACCGGAATACCGGATATCCGGTTCTGCGCCATCGTCTCCTGTGCTTCCGCCAAGGTCGCATCCGGCGCGATCGTGATCGGATTGACCACCATGCCGGATTCAAATCGCTTCACCTGCCGCACGGCGGCTGTCTGCTGAGCAATGGTCAGGTTCCGGTGCAAAACACCAATCCCGCCCATTTGCGCCATGACGATCGCCATGTCCGACTCGGTCACCGTATCCATGGCGGAGGAAAGGATCGGGATATTCAGGCCGATCAGCTTGGTCAGACGGGTTTTGGTATTGGCCTGGCTCGGCACAATCTCGGACGCGGCGGGCCGCAACAGGACATCGTCAAACGTCAGTCCCAACCGAATTTCTTTATGCTTGCCTGGCCTGCTCATGATCGCCACTTTCCGATATCGTGAATTTGATTCTGTGGCGGCCCATGTAATCAGTTATCGGCCTCGCCGCTAGTGGCTATTCCGGGATATCTCGCAGTCGAGGCAAAATAGCGGCCCAGCGCGACATGGAAATTGGCGTCAGCAGCCGCTCCTGTCAGCTCCAGAGTGTCATTCACTTCATCGCTGACATCATGATAGGGACCATCGATAAAGGCCTTGAGCCGTTCCTCGTCAGCAAAGGCGCTGCTGATCATGAAAGCCGGGACACCCAATTCCAGAAAAACATAGCCGTCCTGGCGTTTGACATAGGCATCCGCCTTGCCACTGCGGTCAATCTCGCGACGCTCCTGTGCGGCGACTATCCCGATATCCCGGCCGAGTCCGGTATCTCCCGGCCCGACCACCGCGATCTCCTGTCCATTGTCAGAAAGAGCGATAGTATCGGCATTGAATACCGCGATAAATTTCTCGAGCGCGACAGGAGGATTGTCGGTGAACGCCCGCGCGCCCAGCAGGCCCTTTTCCTCAGCGGTCGTCGCCAGAAAATATATGTCCCGATCCTGCCCTTCACCGGACAGGCGCCTGGCGGTCTCGATCAGCAACGATATGCCGCTGGCATTGTCGACAGCGCCGTTGCAGATGCGGTCCTTGCCGGGTTCCAGCGGATCTTCGATCCGGCATATGCCAAAATGATCCCAGTGCCCCATGAACAACAGGGCCCCGCGTTTCGGATTGGTGCCGGGAATCTTGCCGATCACATTGTGCGATGAATAGGAGCGAACCCGGGTCTCGGCGCTCGCGTCCGCATTCAGCCCAAGGTCGACGATCGATATGGCATCTTTGTCAGCCAGCAATGTTTCGGCATCCAGCCCGGATTGCCGGACCAGCTTCCCGAACTGTTCAAGACTGATCAATCCTTCGAGGTCGGCGTGATTTTCGGGATCGGCCAATGCGGTTGATCCTCGCTGAAAAAATCGCTGGAATCTGGACCAGCGGTCCTGATCTTCGACAACGGATATCACGCCAACCGCGCCAGCCCGGATCAACTGTAGCTTGCGATTGCGAAAATCTGGCATATCATCATCTTCAGGCGGCTTGCTCGGCAGCAGCACGAGTTTTCCTGCGACCGAAAGTCCGTCTCGCTCCAGATCGGCATAGCCAGCAAAGACAACCGGCATATGGGATTGCCGGAAGGACGGGCTGCGGCTCCGCAGGATGATCTCGTCGGGCCGCAACCGCACGGACTTGCCCCGGCCCTTGTTGGCAAAATATATCCGATAGCTATCCGGCGTTCGCTCCACCAACGGCACGGGCGCGTACCAGGAGCCTTTTTCGCCTGCGGGGTGAAGGCCTGCCGCCGACCATTGGCTGGCGATATAATGGACGGTCTTATTTTCGCCGAGCGTGCCGGGTTCCCGCCCTTCGAAGGCATCGCTTGCCAGTATCTCGATATGCCTGAGCAGGTCTGCCTCGGCGATCGCTTGCGCGCGCGCCGCACCGGCAAAAATGAGACCCGAAAAAATCAAAAAGGCAATGAAACGCATTACAACTACAATCCCTTTGCTAACCGGAAAAATTTGCTTTTCCCTTGGCATTATCCTGCAAATAATCAATGACAATGAGACCGTTCGCTAAGGAGAATAGAAATGGGCATTTCACTGTTATTATTGGTGCTACTGGTCACCATCATCTATCTTTTTGCGAGTATCAAGATCGTCCGGCAGGGCTATCATTATACAATCGAATATTTTGGCCGCTTTACGACAACGGCGCATCCGGGATTCAATTTCTATCCCGCATTTCTCTATCGCGTCGGCCGCAAGGTCAACATGATGGAACAGGTGCTCGACATCCCGGGTCAGGAAATCATCACCAAGGACAATGCGATGATCTCCACCGATGGCGTGGTGTTCTTCCAGGTGCTTGATGCCGCCAAGGCCGCCTATGAGGTCAATGATCTCTACAATGCGATCCTCAACCTCGTCACCACCAACCTGCGTACGGTCATGGGTTCGATGGATCTGGACGAAACATTGTCCAAGCGCGACGAGATCAACGGCCGGCTCCTGGTCGTCATCGATGACGCGACCACGCCCTGGGGCATCAAGATAACCCGCGTGGAAATCAAGGACATCCGTCCGCCGCAGGACATCATCAACGCGATGGCCCGGCAGATGAAGGCCGAGCGTGAAAAACGCGCCAACATATTGGATGCCGAAGGTGCCCGCGCTTCCGAAATCCTCCGTTCCGAGGGCGAGAAACAGGGCCAGATATTGCAGGCCGAGGGTCGCAAGGAAGCCGCCTTTCTCGACGCCGAGGCGCGCGAGCGCGAAGCCCAGGCTGAAGCCAAGGCAACCGAACTGGTCTCCCAGGCAATCGCCGGCGGCAATGCACAGGCGATCAACTATTTTATCGCGCAGGACTATGTGAAGGCAGTCGAAAAATTCGCCACCTCGCCCAATGCCAAGACCATATTATTTCCGATCGAGGCAACCCAGCTGATCGGAACATTGGGCGGAATTGGCGCCTTGGCCAAAGAAGCGCTCGGTGAAAACAGCCAGACCTTCTCGCCGCCGCGCAAGGGTCCGTTCGACAATCAGGACAAATGAGATCAGCAGGGAACAGAGCATAAGCCATGGATGATTTGACCATCAGCAATCCGGAATATGTCTGGCTGGGGCTGGCCGCGCTGCTCGCGCTGGCAGAGCTGTTCGTTCCCGGCGTTTTCCTGATCTGGGTTGCGGCCGCGGCGGCGGTTGCCGGAATCCTCTCGCTGTTTATCGATTTGACCGTCGCTGGTCAGCTGACCGTATTTGGCCTGTCGACCATCTTGGCGGTACTGGGCGGACGTCGCTGGTATTTGACCCATGATGTCGAAAGCGAAAATCCGCTGCTCAACAACCGTTCGGCGCAATTGGTCGGCAGAACCGTGACTATTGTCGAAGCGATTTCTGCGACCAGCGGACGGGCAAAAGTCGCCGACGGCGAATGGCCGGCCAAAGGCCCGGATATGAAAAAAGGCGCGATTGCAAAGATTGCGGCAGTAGAAGGCGGAGTCCTCCGGCTGGAACCGCTGGAGGACCCCGTTCAACTGGACAGCAAGCCTATTTCTTGAAGAAGCCCTTCGCCTTGTTGGTGAGGTCATTGATCGGATTGCCGTCGCCATCGCGATCAAAAAAACCGGTAACCTTGCCGAGCAACCCGTCTTCACCGGTCAATTTTTCCATCAGGCTGCCTTCGCCATCAAGACCGGCTTTTTCCGCCAATGCCGGCAACAGCCCTTTGAGTTTCTCGGGATCAACACCGGCTTCGGCAGCGGCTTCCTTGATCGCGGTCATCTTGTCCATGCTGCCATCGCGCAGCTTTGCGAACAGCGCCTCACCACCTTTTTTGGCTTCATCCACCGTCATCCCGGCTTTTTCCGCAATGTCGTCGATGCTGAAATTTTCAGGCAACATATCCATGATTTTTTCGAAAATGCTCATATCCAATCTCCTTCATTTTAAGAAATTCTAACGAACCAGTTTACCAGCCATGCCGATAATGTCATCCAGCGGATTGCCGTCACCGTTGAGGTCGAGAAGCGAACCGAGACCGCTCGATGACGCCTTGTTGCCGCCACCCAGCAAGCCACCGATCAGACCGCCCAGACCGCCGCCATTGCCTGTGCTGTCACCACTCTGCTTGGCCATATATCCCGTCACCATCATCGCGACAACCGGCAGCATTTGCTTGAGCAAATCACTGCTTATGCCGGTCTGCTGTTCTGCACCGGCCGCGACAGTTCGGCTGACTTCCTTGGAACCAAAAATCTGACCAAGCACTTCATTGCCTTTTGCAACCGGTGTCGGCTGCGTAGCCAGGACGCTGTCGAGCAGTCCGCCGCCGCCTAGCTGGCCGAGCAATCCGTCCAGACCGTCCAGTCCGCCTGGCTGCGCCTGAGCTGTTTTCTTGAAGCCACCCAATATGGCAGGCAGCAATGCTGCGGCACCGGTTTCGGCGACGCTTTCGTTGATCCCGAGTTCCTTGGCCATCGTGCCAATACCGCCGGACTGCTGCAACATATCCATAATTTTCATCGTCGATCTCCTTCGCTGCCATGACAGCACGCTGTGATTCTTTACTGCCTGCACCCTAGCATATTTTCTCGGCGGAAACCGTCCAATCGGCAGCTTTACGAGTGTTTACCAGACATTGGTGGCGCATGGCCGTGCGTACAGGAAATGGACAAGATCGCCGCAGCTGGCGGCATCGTTCCGGCTGAATTGAAAGACTGATTTTCTGGACCCATCGTGCAATTGAATTTAGGCATGGGCTGTGAGCGATCATAGCCCCCTGCCAAATGCCGAAGCCCCGAAAGGCTGCCGGAAATGCCCGCGACTGGTTTCGCTGCGCAAAAGCCTGTGCAAGGATCATCCCGAATGGTGGAATGCACCTGTACCGGCCTTTGGTGACCCGGATGCATGGCTGGCGATCGTCGGCCTCGCTCCGGGCAAGGAAGGCGCCAATCGTACCGGCAGGCCCTTTACCGGGGACGCGTCGGGCGAAATGCTGTTCGCCACTCTGGCCAAATATGGCTTCGTTGACGGTGAGTTTGCCAATGATCCCGCCGATGGGATCACACTAAACGGCGCAATCATTCTCAACGCTGTCAAATGCCTGCCACCGGAAAACAAACCGACCGGTGCCGAGATCAACAATTGCCGTTCTTATCTCGCCAAGGCGCTGGACCACTTGCCAGAATTGAAAATCATCTTGGCACTGGGCAAGATCGCCCATGACAGCATCATCCGGCTTTCCGGAGCACGGCTTGCGGATCACAAATTTGTCCATGGCGCCCGACACCGGTTACCCGATGGCCGGACCCTGATCGACAGCTATCATTGCAGCCGCTATAATGTGAATACGGGGCGGTTGACGGTGGCGATGTTTGAAGATGTTTTCGAACAGGCGGCTTATATGTCCTCAACCAGCCGCCCGTAAAGTTCCGGCCGCCGGTCCCGGAAAAACCCCATGCCCGCGCGGTGTTTGCGCGCCTGTTCGAGGTCGAATAATGCCACCAGCGCGCCGGTTTCCTGCGAACCATATTCCTGCACCAGATCACCCCATTCATTGGCGATGAAGCTGTGCCCGTAAAAGGCCTGATCGCCATTTTCCCCAGCTTCAATACCAATGCGGTTGCTCGCGACCACCGGCATGCAATTGCTCACCGCATGGCCCTGCATCGCCCGGCGCCACATGCGGCTGGTGTCCAGCTCCGCGTCATATGGCTCCGACCCGATGGCGGTTGGATAGAATAATATTTCCGCGCCCATCAGCGCCATTGCTCGCGCGGTTTCCGGATACCATTGGTCCCAGCAGATGCCGACGCCGATCCGGGTTCCGCACACATCCCAGATCTTGAAGCCCGAATTGCCCGGGCGAAAATAATATTTTTCCTCATAGCCGGGGCCATCGGGAATATGGCTTTTGCGATAGACGCCCATGATCTCGCCATCGGCATCGATCATCGCGATGCTGTTATAATGATGCGGCCCGTCGCGCTCGAAAAAACTGGCCGGGATCGCGACGCCATATTGCTTGGCCAGCTTCTGCATGGCGAGCACCGGAGAGCTCTCACTCAATGGCTGCGCCAGCGCAAACAGCGCTTCATCCTCGGTCTTGCAGAAATAGGGGCCGGCAAACAGCTCCGGTGGCAGGATGATCTGGGCACCCTGCTCTGCAGCCTCGGCGACAAGGCCGCTGACGGCAAAGATATTCGTCTGTTCATCCCCGCCCAGGGGCAGCTGCAGGGCCGCTACGCATAATTTGGTCATAGCAGCCCTGATAGCGGCTTAGGAACGCTTCTTAAACAATAATGTCATCCGGTCGGATTCACCGATCGCTTCATATTTGGCTTTGTCGGTATCACCGCCGCCCAGAACCGGAGGCAATGTCCAGACACCGCCGGCATAGTCGGACATATCTTTCGGATTGGCATTGACTTCGGATTGACCAGCCAGCTCGAAACCGTTCAACTCGAACAGCGCCACCACTGATGCCTGTTTCAGATAGCCCTTGCTGCCATTGGACATCGCATAGGATGCACCAGGCTTGGCGCGGTGCTGTACAACCCCGACCATGCCGTCATCTGCCAGCATGTCGCGCAAGGCGCGCAGTTCGGAGTCAGCGCGGTTGCTATTCAGCATGCCGTGCAATGACCGGAAAATCAGTATCCGGTCGACTTTGCCCTTCATGTCATCAGGCATCTCGTCGCTTTCAAAGGCGAGTATCTTTTTGGCATCGACGCCGGTCCATTTCGCCGCTGTCTCGGGGAAGCTCTCGGGCCAGCCTTTGCTGCGCGCTTCCCGGGCACGGTCTGGAAAATTGGTCGCCGAACTGTCGGCGTTGATCGCAACATATTGTCCGCCACCAGCGAGATAGGGGGTCAATATACGCGTGTACCAGCCACCGCCGGGTCCATATTCAACGACGGTTTGGTCTGGTTTTACACCGAAGAAGTTCAGCGTCTGTGCCGGATGGCGATAGCCATCGCGCGCCTTGTCGTCGGCGCGTCGTTCATGCGCCAATATCGCCTGGAGACTGGTGTCCGTCATCTCGGCACCGGCTTTTTCATGATGATTTGCAGCCGCTGGAACAGCGCCTCCCAACATCGCCAGCGCCGCGCTCGCCATCAGCAGTTTCTTCATGATATTCTTCCTCTCAGATTTCCGGGACAAGTTTTTCAGCCTGCATTCGTACGCAAGGCCCGTGGCGACACAATATGTATTATCGGGCATTTTCCATAGACAGCTTATATTGCGGCAAAAGCTCTGGCCTGGGATAAAGTTCGTCAAACGGCACGGAGACCCCTGTATCCTGGACGATCCGGACATGTTTCCGCCCCAGGTGCCGCGGTTCATCGACGCCGCAGCTATGGGCGATCACTTCCACCTCGTGAACGATATTCCGGCAATAATTGGCGACTTTCACTTTCTTGTCCTGCGGATCAAGGCCGCGTTGCAGGCGCGGATTATGGGTAGTGACCCCGGTCGGACAGGTATTCTTGTTGCATTTGAGCGACTGGATACAGCCGAGCGAAAACATGAACCCGCGCGCCGTATTGACGAAATCAGCCCCGGCACAAATGGCCCAAGCGACGCTGGACGGCGTGATCCGCTTTCCCGAAGCAATGATCTTGATCCGGCCGCGTAGTCCATATCTGTGAAATATGTCGGAAAGCATCGGCAGGCTCTCCTTCAGCTGTAATCCGACATTATCCATCAATGGCATCGGCGCGGCGCCAGTGCCGCCATCTCCGCCATCCAGCGTGAAAAAATCCGGGGCGCTGGCAATGCCGCGTTTGTGGATTGCGTCGCACAATTCTTCCAGCCAGCCATAGGCGCCGACCACCGCCTTGATCCCGGTCGGCTTGCCGGTCACTTCGCGCACATGATGGATGAAATCGAGCAGTTCATCGACGCTGTTGATCTCTGGATGCCGGTTGGGCGAAATACTCGGTTGTCCCTCCGCTATGCCGCGAATGTCGGCGATCATCCGGTTCACTTTCTCCCCTGGCAATATCCCGCCCTTGCCGGGCTTGGCCCCCTGCGACAGCTTGATTTCAAACATCCTTACCTGTTCGTGCGCAGCCACGGCGCGCAGCTTGTCGTCACTCAGACTCCCGTCCGGGTTGCGAACGCCATATTTCGCGGTGCCGATCTGAAAGACGATATCGCAGCCGCCTTCGAGATGATAAGGCGACAGCCCGCCCTCACCGGTGTTCAGCCAGCATCCCGCCATTTTTGCACCATGCGAAAGGGCCTGGACAGCAGGAACCGACAAGGCGCCAAAACTCATCGCGGAAATATTGAAGAATGATCTGGCCTCAAAAGGATGTTTCGAATGTTCGCCGATGATGCAGGTCGTTGTTTGTGCTGCATCGGTCTCAAGCGCCGGAAACGGGCAATTGACAAAAATGGCCGTGCCAGGCGGATCAAGATTCTTGGTCGATCCGAAAGCGATGGTATTGTCCATGCCCTTGCCGGCTCTTTCCACCCATTCCCGCTCGGCCCGGTTGAACGGCATTTCCTCGCGGTCCATGGCGAAAAAATATTGCCGGAAAAATTCGCCAAGCGTAGCAAAAATATGGCGAAAGCGGCCGATGACCGGATAGTTTCGGCGCACCGCATCCTGTTTCTGGGTGATATCAATGATGAACAGGGCAATGAAAGCCGCCAGTCCCAGCCCGAGCAGCAGAATGAAAATATAGGTCAGCGCACTTAACACGCCCAATATGCCGTCCGTCATCAATCGTCCCCTAAACAGGTTTGATAGAGTAGCAGCTTGCGCCTCCCCGACCAAGGTTCGCGCAAATGGTCAATTGGGTTACGGCAGCAGCGGAATCTGTTGCGAGATGCAGTGGAAACTGCCGCCACCGCGCAGCAGCGCCTGGCTGGATAGCCCGATCACCTTGCGGTCGGGGAAAAGCGCGGTGATTTGCTCTACCGCCCTGGCATCATTCGCTGCGCCATATTGCGGAACCGCGACGACCCTATTGCCGATGTAGAAATTCATATAACTGGCGGGCGCGATGTCGCCGTCGATCCGATATAGTCCCGCAGATGGCAAGCGGACCAACTGCAAACCCGATGACTGGACCCGCCGCGCCGCATCCTCAAAAATCTCCGCATTGGGATCGTCATCGGTCTCGGCTTGGGGAATTGCGACCGTACCGGGTGCCACAAAGCGGGCAAGATTGTCGACATGGCCGTCGGTATGGTCGGCGGCCAGCCCATTCCCGAGCCAGCAGATATCCTCTACCGCCAAGGCTTCGCGCAACCTCTCGGAGACCTGCTCCCTACTGAGCCTGTCATTGCGATTGGGGTTGAGGACGCATTGCTCGGTGGTGATCAGCCGCGCCGTGCCATCGCCATCAATCGCGCCGCCCTCCAATATCCAGTGATGCTCGCGATCCGTCAGAGCAAAGCGCTGTGCCAGCCGCGCGCCGATGTCCTGATCGCCAGCCATCGCATATTTGCCGCCCCAGCCGTTAAAGCCAAAATTCTGACCGGCAAGCCCATCCGGGCCGGTGACAAAAATCGGTGCAGAATCGCGCAGCCAGATGTCGCCAAACGGCTCGACGACAATCTCCACGCCGGGCTCGACCAGAGCGCGCGCGACATCACCGTCAGCGGCAGTTCGGCAGACCAGAATAACGGTCTCTCCCGCTCCCTGATCCGCTATCGCATTGGCAAAAGCAGCCACTTCTTGCTGCGCTTCAGCCCGTCCCACCGGCCATTCCGCCGGATCACCGGGAAAACCGATCCACACCGCCTGATGCGGCTCCCATTCTGCTGGCCATCTCATCTTGCCGTCTTTCGGAGCGGATCAACCGCCTGCGCGGCTCTTGTCCCGCGTCGCGCGGAATTCATCACCTTCATTCCAGTTGGGCCAGTCTTCGGTCATCGCCAGCATCCGGCCGACGGTATAATAGACCTTCAGATCACCCATCACACCGGTCCAGTCCCAATCCGGATTATATTCATCCTTGGGTCCATGATAGCGATTATCGGTATAATCTTTCGAAATGGCTTCACCGGCTTCCCGGCCACCGTCAATCAGATCTTCGCCACCTTCGAAATAGATCATTGGCACGCCCAGCTTGGCAAAGCTGAAATGATCGGAACGATAATAATAGCCTTTCTCCGGTGTCGGCTCGGCTTCGGCCACGCGGCCATCACCCTTCAGCGCCGCCTCCAGATAGGCATCCAGTTGCGACTTGCCCTTGCCAACCACGATGACATTTTTTGCCGGACCGGCCATGCCGAAGGCATCCATGTTCACGCCGCCAACCGTTTGACTCAGCGGATAAATCGGATTTTCTGCATAATATTGAGAGCCGAGCAATCCCGACTCTTCCGCCGTTACCGCCAGAAAGATAACACTACGATCCGGCGCGCCTGCCTTGGTATAGGCTTCAGCCAAAGCAACCAGTGCTGCGGTACCGGTCGCGTTATCAACCGCACCATTGCAGATATCATCGCCATCATCCGCAGGCTTGCAACGCCCCAGATGATCCCAATGGGCTGTATAGATGACATATTCATCCGGACGGGTCTTGCCCTTCAAAATGCCGACGACATTCTTGCTATCGGTCTTGTTGATATCATTTTCGAGCGATACCGAGGCTTTCAGCTTCAGGTCCACCGCCTTGAAGCCCTTTTTCTTCGCCGCCGCCATTTGCTTGGTCAAATCCTGACCAGCCGCTGCAAAAATCTTGGCCGCCACTTCTTTTTGAATCCAGCCGTTCAATTTGGTCTGGTCTGCGCCGCCATTGGCCGATTGGGCGTAAAATTGCTCGCCGGTCCAGCTGGATTCGACAACATTCCAGCCATAAGCCGCCGGGTCGGTATCATGGATGATCAGCGCCGCCGCAGCGCCCTGCCGCGCTGCTTCTTCATATTTATAGGTCCAGCGGCCATAATAGGTCATCGCCCGGCCACCAAATTCGCCTTCCAGGCTCTCGGTACCGAAATCGGGATCATTGACCAATATGACCACGGTCTTGCCCTTGACGTCGACACCGGCATAGTCGTTCCAGCCCCGCTCGGGAGCGTTGATGCCATAGCCGACAAATACCATGTCGCTATTAGCAACGTCGATTTTCGGCTGCTCCTGATAACTCGCCGCGACATAGTCGCTGCCATAGGTGAAGGACAAATCGCTCTTGCCGCCGCTGATTTTCAGAGGCGACGTGTTTTTTGCCGTGATGCCGACCAGAGGTACATCCTGAAACCAGCCACCCTTGTTGCCCGGCTCCAGCCCGGCCGCGGCAAATTTTTCGGATATCAGCTTGATCGCCTTGGCCTCGCCCGCCGTTCCGGGGGCACGGCCTTCATAGGCGTCAGAGGAAAGCTCCTCGGTGATCGATTTCATCGTTTCAACCGACAATTCTGGCGCTGCGATTTCGGGGAGTACAACCGCTGTATCACCCTCATCAATCTTCGTGCAGCCAGCCAATATCAGCGATGGTGCCAGCAGCACCCAAAGCGACCGTTTCAACATAAAGCTATCCTTCTGAAATTCTCTGTTTCGAAAAACGTTGCATGCCCAATGGCAGACGATTTTAGGCAAAGCAAGAAGCCTCACGATTCAAAAACCGGGTTGCCAAACGAAGCCGAGTTGGCGATGTTTCATAACTGGATATTTCAGATGGGAGTTCTTGTGTTACGCATTAGTATAATATTTGTCTCGCTCGCCGTTACCTCGGCAATGACTGTCCCGACAGTATTGGCCAATGAAAAAGCCGAAATTTTTGGAGCGGTGCCTGCCATCAGAGATATCAGCCTTTCTCCCGATGGAGACAGAATTGCCTTTATTTCACCAGGCCTAGGGACTTTGTCGGACCTATACACGATTGATCTTTCCAAAGGCGATGAACCGACACGGGTAATGAGTTCATCGGGAGATCCGGAAAACCTGCAATGGTGTGGCTGGGTATCAAATTCCCGGCTCGCTTGCAAACTTGGTGGACTGAAGGAACAGACAGGCGAAATATATGGTTTCGGGACGATGTTCGCGATCGATTCCAATGGCAAAAATGCCAGACAGTTGACGCTGGAAAAGGATGCCAACACGCTCACATATAGCTTGGGTAGCGGTGACATTATTGACTGGCTGCCAGATGAACAGAACGCCGTTCTGATGAGTCGCTATCATCCTGAGAAACGAGCCGGTGGGACGCGAATCGTAAACCGGAATTTCGGCTGGGCCGTCGAGCGGATCGACACCGTCACCGGCAAAGCAAAATTTGTTGAAAAGCCAGCTGAAGAGGCACTTGAATATATAACCGATGGCGAAGGCCATGTTCGAATCAAGGGGATGCGCGCAAAATTGGGTGCAACCGAACGTGATTCGGGCCGCATCAAATATTTCTACAAAAATGACGATGATAACTGGATCGAATTGGGTCAGCTTGATTATGCCAACCGCAGCGGTTTCAACCCTTACGTCGTGGACAAAACGCTCAATTCCGTATTGGGTTTCGCACCATATCAGGGTCGCCAGGCGCTGATGTCGGTCAAGCTCGATGGCAGCGGAGAAGAGACGGTGCTCGTTACCAACGACAAGGTCGATGTCGATGGTCGTATCCGCATTGGTCGCAAGAACCGTGTCGTCGGCGCCAGCTATGCAATCGAGAAACGCGAAGCCGTTTATTTCGATGAAGAGCTGGAGAAATTGGCTGCAGGTTTGAGCAAGGCGTTGGGAGGAAATACCGCGATAAATTTCTCGGATTCCAGTCAGGATGAGAGCAAGCTTCTGATCTGGGCAGGATCGGACATCGATCCCGGACAATATTTTCTTTTTGATCGCAACAGCAAGCAGTTGCGGCCGCTGCTGGGGGTTAGACCAAAGGTCGAAAATCAGAATTTGGCGACCGTGAAACCGGTCACGTTCCCGGCAGCCGATGGCACCGAAATTCCAGGATATCTAACGCTCCCCAAGGGTGTAGAACCAAAGAACCTCCCCGCCATTGTCATCCCGCATGGTGGACCTGAAGCCCGGGACGAATGGGGATTTGACTGGCTCGCGCAGTTTTTCGTCAGCCAAGGATATGCGGTGTTGCAGCCGAATTTCTGCGGATCGGCTGGCTATGGCGACGACTGGTTTCTGGAAAATGGCTATAAGTCTTGGAAAATTGCGATTGGTGATGTTTCTGACGGAGGGCGCTGGTTGATCAATCAGGGCATTGCCAAGCCGGAAGCGCTATCCATCGTGGGATGGTCATATGGAGGCTATGCCGCACTTCAGGCAGCAGTGACTTATCCTGACTTGTTCAAAGCGGTCATCGCGATAGCGCCAGTGACCGACCTTGCGCTAAAAAAGAACAACAACAATAGCGAGTATAGTAGCGTGGTAGAAGATAATCGGGTCGGAAACGGTCCCCATATCAAAGAAGGGTCTCCAGCGCAGAATGCCGCAAAAATCACGGCTCCGGTAATGTTGTTTCACGGCGATCTGGATCAAAATGTTTTCATCAATCAGTCAAAACTGATGCAAAACAAGCTGAATGATGCTGGCAAATCGGTGACCTTTATCGAATATGAAGGCCTCGCCCACGGCTTGCAGAATTCCGCAGCCCGGATCGACATGCTAACCAAGTCGGCAGCATTTTTGCCCAAATAATTTTTTCTGCAACAGAAACGAAAAAGGGCGGCGCAAACGCACCGCCCTTTTTTATGTGTCTGAAAATCGTTTAGCGCGAATAGAATTCGACGACCAGATTGGGTTCCATGGTCACCGGATAAGGCACTTCGTCCAGTGTCGGGATGCGGACATAGGTTACTTTGTCCGTGCCATCGGGTGTTACATATTCAGGAATATCACGCTCTGGCAGGCTCTGCGCTTCAATAACCAGCAGCATTTCTTGTGCCTTGGCGCTCAGGGAGATCACATCGCCCGGAACAACCTTGCGCGATGCAACGTTACATTTGACGCCGTTTACCCGGATATGACCGTGGCTGACGAGCTGACGTGCAGCGAAAATGGTTGGAGTGAACTTGGCGCGATAGACAACCATGTCGAGGCGCTGTTCGAGCAGGCCGATCAGGTTCTGGCTGGTATCGCCTTTCATCGCTGCAGCTTCTTTATAAGCGCGCTTGAATTGCTTTTCGGTCACGTCGCCATAATAGCCTTTCAGCTTCTGCTTGGCGCGCAGCTGAATACCGAAGTCGGACAATTTGCCCTTGCGCCGCTGACCGTGCTGGCCTGGACCATAGTCACGGCGATTGACGGGAGATTTGGGACGGCCCCAGATATTCTCGCCCATACGGCGATCGAGTTTATATTTGGAACTGGTACGTTTGGTCATATCAATGACTCCTGATTTGCTGTTTCTAAGTCTTCCCGGAGCGCACCATCAAAACCTGGCAAAAACCTGAGTCTTGATGCGGCCGCCGCTTCACCGGGGTGCGGGACCAATTGCAAGTGCGGGCCTATGGCGAGCAAGCCCGCCAATGTCAACAGTCTTGGCCCGCGAAAATCATGCGCAAACGGGCAACAAGTCTCGACTCTCTAACGGCTGGCGATTAATGCGCTGGGCATGATCGATACCAAGCCATTGCCGCCCATGGAAACCATGACCGATGTCCGCCAACAGGTGGACCGCATCGACGCCGAAATCATCGCTTTGATGGCACAGCGCTTTGCCTGCATGGATGCCGCCGCCCGGATCAAACAGGATCGAAACATTGTCCGCGATGAAGCGCGCAAGGCTGAAGTACTGGAAAATGTCAAACAGCTGGCATCAGAAGCGCACGTTCCGGTGCCGACCATGGCGGCGATCTGGGAAATGCTGGTCGAAACATCGATCAGCTACGAATTGCAAAAATGGGATCAATTGCGCAAATAGCATCTTCGATGACTATTTTTCAGCTTTATCCTTGCGAGGCGGCCTGTCCAACGAGGATATGACACCGCGCCAGGTCTTGACCTCCTCGTTCGTCCATGCCGGCTTGGTCAGCATATTGCGAAGCGTAACTTTCGTCGCCACAGCCCGTTCCGGCGGATAGAAATAACCGTTTTTGTCGAGCACTTGCTCCAGATGCTCGTAGAACATATCCAGCTCTTTCTGCGGAGCGGGTTCGGCGATTTTCTTGTCCAGCGTCGGCTGAACATTGGCGCTACCATCGATTTTGGATATTTCATAAGCCACCAGGATAACAGCCTGTGCCAGATTGAGTGACCCGAATTCAGGATTTATCGGTACGGTGATGATCTTGCGCGCAAGTTCAACGTCGACAACTTCCAGACCAGACCGCTCCGGCCCGAACAATATCGCGCATTTTCCACTGGCTTGCGCCATGTCTTCAGCCGCTTCCCAAGGCGTCAGCACCGTCTTGGTCATGCCCCGTTTGCGTACGGTTGTGGCATAGACATGGGCGCAGTCAGCCACCGCTTCAGCCGTGGTTTCAAAAATCTTGGCATGTTCCAGAACCTGATCGGCCCCCGATGCCGATGGACCGGCATCCGGATTTGGCCAGCCGTCCCGCGGATTGACAATGCGCATTTCGGTCAACCCGAAATTCAGCATCGCCCGCGCTGCCTTGCCGATATTCTGGCCGAGCTGCGGGTTTACCAATATGATCGCGGGCTGGTTGCTCACGCCCCGCCGACATCTTTCAGACTGCCGGCAAATTCCTTGAAATCCTTGGCCTCGGTAAAATCCTTATAGACCGAAGCGAAGCGGATATAGGCGACGCTGTCGAGCGCCTTCAGGCCGTCCATGACCATCTCGCCAATGGTCTTGGAAGGGATTTCGGTTTCGCCGCTGGTTTCCAGCTGGCGCTGAATGCCGGAGACCAGCTGATCCATCTGCTCCTGCGCCAGACCACGTTTGCGACAAGCGAGGGAAACCGACAGGTCAATCTTCGACCGGTCAAAGGGTTCCTTGCGGTCTTCGCTCTTGACCACGGTGATCTCGCGCAATTGCACGCGTTCAAAGGTCGTGAACCGTGCACCACAGCTCTCGCACTGACGCCGGCGTCGAATCGTCGTATTGTCCTCGGTGGGACGGCTGTCTTTGACCTGACTGTCGTCATGGGCGCAAAAGGGGCAACGCATGTTCTGGCTTTCCGATCAATCCTGGTAAATCGGGAAACGATCACAAAGCGACTGTACCCGTTGCCGGACGTCCGCTTCAACGGCAGGGTCACCCCCCTCGCCTTTTTCGCGCAGTCCGTCGAGCACATCGGCGACCATATCGCCGATCATCCGGAATTCTGCCGGACCGAAGCCCCGCGTGGTTCCCGCAGGTGATCCCACCCGGATGCCACTGGTCTTCATCGGTGGCTGCGGATCATTGGGGATGCTGTTCTTGTTGCAGGTGATGCCCGCCCGTTCGAGCGCTTCATCCGCGTCGCGTCCGGTGATGCCGAGCGGCGACAGATCGATCAGCGCGAGATGGGTGTCGGTGCCGCCGGCCACGACATCGGCGCCGCGTTCCTTGAGCGTTGCCGCGAGAATTTTGGCATTTTCAATCACCGCAGCGGAATAGCTTTTGAACTCGGGACGCAGCGCTTCACCGAAGGCCACCGCTTTGGCGGCTATCACATGCATCAACGGACCACCTTGCAGCCCTGGAAAAACCGCAGAGTTGATCTTCTTGGCAATGGCTTCGTCATTGGTCAATATCATGCCGCCGCGTGGCCCGCGCAACGTCTTGTGCGTCGTGGTCGTAACGACATGGGCATGGTCCAGCGGGCTGGGATGCAGTCCAGCGGCCACAAGTCCGGCAAAATGCGCCATATCGACCATGAACAATGCGCCGACAGCATCGGCAATCGCCCGGAATTTGGCAAAATCAATCTGGCGCGGATAGGCGGAACCACCGGCAATGATCAGCTTGGGCTGATGCTCCTTCGCGAGGGCTTCGACTTCTTCATAATTGATCAGATGGTCGTCATCGTTGACGCCATATTGGATCGCATTGAACCATTTGCCCGATTGGGCAGGTTTCGCACCGTGGGTCAGATGGCCACCAGCATCGAGCGACATGCCGAGAATTGTATCGCCCGGCTTGACCAGCGCCAGCATTACCGCGCCATTGGCCTGCGCTCCCGAATGCGGCTGGACATTGGCAAAGCCGCAATCGAACAGCTGCTTGGCGCGTTCGATCGCCAGTGTCTCGACATCATCCGACGGTGCGCAGCCCTGATAATAGCGGCGTCCGGGATAGCCTTCGGCATATTTATTGGTGAAGACAGAGCCCTGCGCCTGCAGCACAGCCTTGGAAACGATATTTTCTGACGCGATCAGTTCAATCTGGTTCTGCTGGCGCGCCAATTCGGCATTAATGGCTCCGGCAACCGCAGGGTCGCTCTCATCGACAGAAAAGTCGAAAAAACCGGTCTGCCTGATATCCTGCATATCTGCGACGTTGCTCATGCGCTTACTCCTTCAACTAGTGGTGCGGACAATTTATCGACCCGGCGCTGGTGCCGGTCGCCGCCAAATGGGGTTTTCAGAAAGACATCCAGACAGTCCTTCGCGATTTCGATGCCGACAAGCCTTGCCCCCATGGCAATGACATTTGCATCATTATGTTCCCGCGACAGTTTCGCCGACAGGCCTTCGGAAACCAAGGCACAGCGACAGGCGGGATTGCGATTGACCGCAATCGAGATGCCGATGCCCGAACCACAAAGAGCGACGCCGCGCTCAGCCGAACCAGACGCCACCGCCTCGGCCAGCTTATAACCATAATCGGGATAATCGACGCTGTCAGTGTTCATCGGCCCCAGATCGCTGACTTCATGCCCTGCCTCTTGCAACCAATCCACCAGCGCGGCCTTCATTTCAAGGGCGGCATGATCGGAGGCAATGGCAACGCGCATGGACTATTCCTGTGGTTAGAATCGAATGGCCGCTATTTAGTAGAGAGTGCCGCGATAGGCCACCAAATATTTGACGCGCCACGTCATGCAAAGCCTGACGAAGCAGCCTGTCCCTGCGAAGGCAGGGATCAACCCCGGCGAAGGCCGGGATCCCTCTCCGGTTGAAAAATGTTCACGTTCTTCAAGACTCCGGAGATGATCCGGAATTACCAGCGACTTGACGGTTTTCGCGGCCGTCAAATCTCCATCTGGCTGCCCAGTTCGACCACGCGATTGGTGGGCAGCTTGAAAAATTCCATTGCCGTCGCCGCGTTGCGCAGTAGCCAGGCAAAGAGTTTTTCCCGCCAGATCATCATCTCCGGCTTTTTCGACGGCAACAAGGTCTGGCGCGACAGGAAGAAGCTGGTTGTCATCATGTCGAACTCCATGCCGCATCCCGTGACCTCTTTCAGCGCCTCGGGAACGTCGGTTTCCTGCATGAAACCAAAATGGAGGATGAGGCGATAGAAACCATGACCAAGATCCTTCGCTTCACAGCGCTTGTCGGCAGCAACCGTCGGGATATCCTGAATGTTGACGGTCAGGATCACGACCCGTTCGTGAATGACCTTGTTATGCTTGATATTGTGGAGCAGCGCCGATGGCACACCGGCGGAGGAGGACGCCATGAAAATAGCCGTGCCTGGCACCCGGGTGGCGCTATTGGCAGCAGATTTGGTAAAAACTTCGATCGGCATGGCCGATTCAGCCATATTTTTCCGCATGATCTTGCGCCCTTTCGCCCAGGTCGTCAGAATGACGAAAGCGACGCCACCGACAGCCAGGGGGAACCAGCCGCCATCGGGAACCTTGGTCAGATTGGCGGCAAAATAAGCGCCGTCAACGATGAAGAAAACCGCCAACAGCGGCACGGTAATCCAAAGTTTCCATTTCCACAGGACCACCATCACGATGGCGATCAGACAGGTATCGATGAACATCGCGCCGGTCACAGCGATCCCATATGCCGAGGCAAGATTACTCGAACTCTGGAAGGTCAGCACCAGCAGGATGACCGCAATCATGATCGCCCAGTTGACGAACGGAATATAGATTTGGCCGGCTTCCGACGCGCTGGTGTGCTTGATCGTCAGGCGGGGGATGAAGCCGAGTTGAATCGCCTGATGGGTCACCGAGAACGAACCAGAGATCACCGCTTGGCTGGCAATGAAGGTTGCCATCGTCGCTAGAATGACCAGCGGCAGACGAAGCACTTCCGGCGCCATGATGAAAAACGGGCTTTTGATCGCTTCGGTTGCACCGACCGCATCCAGCGAAAGGATCATCGCGCCCTGGCCGAAATAGTTGCACAGCAGCGCCGGCATGACGAAACCGTACCAGGCAATCCGCATCGGTTTCTTGCCGAAATGCCCCATGTCGGCAAACAGGGCCTCGGAGCCGGTAACCGCCAGCACCACCGAACCCAGTGCCAAAAATGCCTTGAAACCATCGGTCATGAAAAACTGCACGGCATACCAGGGGTTGAAGGCCAACAATACCGACGGGTGCCCGACAATCTGGATCACGCCAAGCGTACCGATAACGGCAAAATAGACAAACATCACCGGAGCGAATAGCGCGCCGATTTTCGCGGTGCCGCGAGACTGGATCAGGAACAGGAATACCAGCAGGGTTAGCGCGATCGGAATGACCAGATGGCCCAATCCGGGCTGCACAACAGCCAGTCCTTCAACCGCGGAGAGAACCGAAATCGCCGGCGTGATCATACTGTCGCCATAGAAAAGCGCGGTTGCAAATACGCCGAGCAATATCGCCAGCCAGCCATATTTTGATCGTCGCATCGCCCCGGATATCAGCGCCACGAGCGCCAGACTGCCGCCCTGCCCTTTGTTGTCGGCGCGCATGGTGATGGTTACATATTGGATCGTCACGACCAGCGTCATTGACCAGAAAATCAGGCTGACCACACCAAGCACATGGATACGATCCAGTTCCAGAGGGTGCGCGCCAATGAAAGTCTCGCGAAACGCGTAGAGCGGACTGGTACCAATGTCGCCAAACACGATTCCAATCGCGCCTGCGGACAATTTGGCGATGGCAGTATTGCGCTGAGGCGAGCCATGGGTTTGCACCGTGCTGCCTTGCGCTTCGGCGCTTTCGTTTGGTTCTGCGGACATTGGTTGGCCGTTAAGGCGTACCCCGATCAAGTTGGACGAAACAGTCTTTTACTGACATTCGGTTCAGCAACGCGCGTGCGCTTAGCACCAGCATTTAGCAGGCGCAACAAAGCGACTGATTGCGAATATCAACTCATTCAAAATGCAAGGTTTTTACTGTTCGGCGGGAGACTCCGGCTCGACCGGAAGCGATGGTTGTATCTGTTCCATCGTTGCCAGCCGCGACTCGAGATCCGCGCGCCACGGGGCGTCTTCGCTACTCCGGGCCAGCAATTCGGTCCAGATCGCCCGGGCCTGATCGATCTTGCCCGACTGTGCATAGGCCAGGCCGAGGAAAAATGGTGGTCCAGGATGTTCGGGCGACAGGTCGGCGGCCTGCTGGAAGGCGAATTGCGAAGCCGGCGTCACCAAGCCACCGGCATGAACGACCAGCGCATTGCCCAGCCCGACCCAGAGATCGGGATCGTCCGGATGCTCTCTCACCCCGTTGCGCAAATAATTGGCCGCGGCGCCATGCTTTCCGGCACGATTGAGCGAGTCGGAAAAGATCAGCCATTCCTGCGCGGAACCGAAACGTTCGCCCATCTCATTGCGCGCATCAATCATATCATCGTCAAAACTATTGGGCTTTTCTATCGGCACGACCGATACGCCGGCCATGCCGGGATGCCCTTGCCAGGCATAACCGGCGATACCGAGCAACAGCGCGGCAGCGGTGATTTCATAGGTCACACGCGGCATTTTTCCCAATTTGATTAGAGCGCCTGCACAAATAAGTACAAACAGAAGAAGTATGATCCAGCCCATCATTCACTACCCTTGGATTTGCGGAAACGCCCGCGCGCGAGCCACAAGGCAGCGAGCAACAGGATGAATGGCGCGATCCAGAGTGGCCATGTGATTGCCGAAGCGATCGGCGGATCATAGGACACCCAATTGCCATAGCGTTCAATCAGCCAGCTTCTGACTGCTTCCGGCGTTTCACCAGCGGCGATTCTTTCCCGCACCTGGCTGCGCATATCGCCTGCCATCGGCGCATTGCTGTCAGCAATCGACTGACTCTGACATTTCAGACAGCGCAATTCAAACATCAAGTCGCGCGCAGCGGCTTCTTGCACCGGATCATCCAGTTGCCGGTCGGCATAAGGTGCCGGTGGCAGGCCGGTTTGTGCGGCAATCGGGACCGAAAGAAACAGGACAAGAAGGGCAAGAAATCGCTTCATGCCGCGTCCTCCAGCAATTCGATCAGCTTGGCGACATCCTCTTGGCGGATTTCGCCGATATGCTGATAAACGATGATGCCATTGCCATCGATCACGAAGGTCTCCGGTACGCCGGACGAACCCACATTGAGCTGCACCTTGCTCGTCGTGTCGGTCCCGATCCGCGTATAGGGATTGCCCCAGCGATTGAGGAAAATGGCAATATCTTCGGGCGTATCGCGGCTGGCAATCGCATTTATTTCCACGCCTGCCTTCTGCAGGGCCAGCAGTTGCGGTGCCTCGGCGATGCAGGGCACGCACCAGCTGGCAAAGATATTGAGCAATGTTGGCTTGCCCTTGGTGAGGTCGGCGCTGCTCAAGGCAGGCCGCTGTTCAATCGCAGCGGGCAAGGCAAATGCTGGCATCGGCTTGCCGATCATCTTGCTCTCGATGATATTGTCTTTCGGTATCATCAGACCAGTCGCCACCGCGACGAAGAAGACGCCAAAGAGTGCAAGCGGCAACCAGAGCAGCCAGCGGTTCATATCATCGCCTCGGCATATTCCCGCTGCTTGCGCTGCTTATAGCCCCGCCGCAACCGACCGATCATCGCCAAAAGTCCGCCCAGTGCGACCAAAATCCCACCAAGCCAGATCAGCGTGACGAACGGCTTCCACCAGACTCGCACCTGCCAGCGCCCTTGACTATCGCCGTCGCCGAGCACGACGTAAAGCTGCCCGTTCCAGCGCGTCAGCAGCGCGGCTTCGCTGGTTTGCGTCTGGGCCGCAGCAAACATCCGGTTCTGCGGTTTGATTTCATGCAGGACACCATCGCCATATTGCGCGGTCATCCGGCCCTCGAGCGCGGTCCAATTGGGCCCGGCAACCGGTTCAATCGCTTCAAACTCAAGTGTCCACTTGTTCACCGTGATTTCGTCGCCCGGTTTTGCCGCGACCAGCATTTCTTCGGTAAAACTGCTCTCGCAAGCCATGCCGACCAGCGCTACCGCTATGCCGAAATGGGCGATAACCATACCGTAAGTGTGCAGCGGAGTACGGCGCAGGTTGCGCTTCCACAAAGGCGCAAAACTGGCGACCGCGACCCCTGCGGCCAGCCCCAGGCCGAGCAGCGCAAGAATCGACATGCCTGTGGTGAACAGCGCAAGCGCAAACAGGGCCGCAGCAGCGATAAGCACAGGTATCGAAATGCGATTAAGCAATGCCTTGGGACTATCGCGTCGCCAGCGCAGCAGCGGACCGGCCGCCATGACCGCTACCAGCAGCAGCGCCAGTGGGCCGGTTGCCAGATTGAAATAGGGCGGGCCGACGGACAGCTTCTCACCCGTCACCGCTTCCACCAGCAGCGGATAAAGCGTGCCGATAAAAACCAGCGCCAATATGACCGACAGCAACAGATTATTGGCGACCAGTGCGCCTTCCCGGCTGATCAGTTCGAACCGGGAGCCTTCCTTCACCGTGCCGACACGAAGCGCGAACAGAGCCATAGCGCCGCCAATATAGATGGCGAGCAGAGCCAGAATGAAGCTGCCTCTTTCTGGGTCGACGGCAAAGGCGTGGACACTGGTCAGGATGCCCGACCGAACCAGAAATGTACCGATCATCGACATCGAAAAAGCGACCACGGCCAGCATCAGCGTCCAGGCGCGCAAGCCGTCGCGCGTCGCCAATACGGTCACCGAATGGAGCAATGCGGTCGCCGCCAGCCAGGGCATGAGCGACGCATTTTCGACCGGATCCCAGAACCACCATCCGCCCCAACCCAGCTCATAATAAGCCCAATAGCTGCCCGCCGTGATGCCGAGCGTCAGGAATATCCATGCTCCCAGCACCCATGGCCGCATCGCCTTGGCAAAAGCCGCCCCGACATCGCGGGTGATCATCGCGCCGACGGCGAAGGAAAAGGCGACCGAAAGCCCGACATAGCCGAAATAGAGCGTCGGCGGATGGAATGCGAGACCGGGATCCTGCAGCAGCGGATTGAGCCCCTGCCCGTCCGCCGGGACCGGGAACATCCGCTCAAACGGGTTGGAGGATACCAGCAGAAAAGCGTAAAATCCCAGACTGATGAACGCCTGCGCCGCGAGCGTCGCCACCAGGGTTCTTTTGTTCAGCGAACGCTCGAATAGTGCGATAAAGGCACCGGCCAGTCCCATGACCGTGACCCAGAGCAGCATCGATCCTTCATGATTGCCCCAGGTGCCGGCGAATTTATAGAGCAACGGCTTCACCGAAGCGCTGTTCATCACCACCAGCCTGACCGACATGTCGGAGCGCAGGAACAACCAGATCAGCAGCAGAAAGGACAGGCTGACAAACAGGCCCTGCGCAACTGCCACCGGCCGGATCGCGGCGAAATAGTCATCCCGCTCGGCGCGCAGGCCAATCGCGCCCAGCGCAAATTGAAGGAGCGCGAGTGCAGCCGCAAGCCAGAGCGCGATTAGGCCGGTTTCGGCGATCATTGGACAAGCGTCTCCGTCTTGTGCTGGCCAGAAGTCATATCAATGCCCTCCAGCTCGCGGGGAATGTAATTTTCGTCATGTTTGGCGAGCAGCGTCTCGGCGACAAACATACCGTTCGCGTCCAGCCGGCCATCGGCAACCACACCCGAGCCTTCGACAAACAGGTCCGGTGTGATGCCGGTATAGGTGACCAGCTGCCGCGCGGTGCCGTCCCGCACGATGAATTGCACCGTGACACCATCGACCGATCGCTCGATCGAGCCTTCCTCGACCATGCCGCCCAGCCGGATCGCCTGACCCGCTTCCGGTTTCCGGTCCACAATATCGGACGGCGTAAAGAAATAGCTTGCCTGATCCTGCAATGCATAGGCCGCCAGCAGCCCTGCACCGATCAGTGCGACCAGCGCCAGCAGCACTAGGGTTAGTCTTTGATGTTTCGCCTTCATTTGCGTTTACTCAATTGATCTGCCTTGCTTTCCGCCTTGCGCATCGCGGCAAAGCTGTGCGCAATAACCGCTGCTGTGGAAATCAGCACTATGACATAAGATGCCAAGACAAAAGGCCAGTGGTTCATTCGGCGGCCATCCTTTTCAGCCGGGCTTCGACCTTTGTCTCCGCCAATATGCTGCGCATGCGCATCAGGACAATTGCCCCGAACAGCAAGCTGAAGCCAATGACATTTACCATCAACGGCCATAGAAAGGCACTATCGATCGTCGAGCCGCTGACCGTGATGCTGGCCGGTTGATGAAGGCTGTTCCACCACACAACCGAACGGTTGATGATCGGAATGTTGATAGCACCAACGATACCGAAGATTGCCGTAACCCGCGATACGCCGCCCTTGTCGCCGCTGGCATTGGCTAGCGCAATATAGGCCAGATAGAGAAAGAACAGGACCAGCACCGATGTCACGCGGCCATCCCAGACCCACCAGGTCCCCCATGTCGGACGGGCCCAGATTGAACCTGTAATGAGTCCCAGCGCGGTAAAAACGGCACCGGGCACCGCCACCGCACGCGCAGCCACCGCCGCCAGGGGATGCCGCCAGACGATCTGCATGATGCTGGCAATCGCGATTGCCGACCAGCCGCCCATTGCCAGCCAGACCGTCGGCACATGAATATAGAGAATGCGGACGCTATCCCCCATCAGTTGATCCGCTGGCGCATATATCAAACCATAGATCGAACCGAAGATGACCAGCACCAGTCCGGCAACCAGAAACCAAAGGGTCAAGGGCTTGGCCAGCGTCAAGAAACGGGTAGGATTTGCAAAAGCGTGCATGAATTGAGCGGTGATTGCCTCGAGCTAGATCGCGTCCGGTGTCATTCCGGGGATTCGATGGCAGAAGCGCGGCTCATCGACAAGTGTTTTTGCTATTTTCGATTTGTCGCGAAGCGAAAAACACCCGGACGGAACGCTTCCGGGAGAAAAAACGCAGCTGCAGTTGCTGAAATATATTATGATTCGGCGCTCTTGGTCAGTTGTTTGGCAAGCTGCAGCGCGGCTGGATAGTCGGTTTCAAAAGAAATCCCCGACTGGTTGCCCGGCAAGCCGATGCGCGTCAGCATTTCCCGCGGCTGCGACTGGACGCCGGATAAGATTATCCTGGCGCCCGATACTCTGGCCTGTTCGATAAATTCCTCGATCATCGTCACCCCGCTGGCATCGAGCATCGGTACCAGCCGCATGCGCAGGATGACGACCTTGGGCGTGCGCCCGATCTTGCGCATCGCATCGAGCAATTCACCCGCCACGCCGAAAAACACCGGCCCGCTGATCCGGAACACTTCCACGTCTTCGGGAAGGTCGTCCCGCTGATCCAGATCTTCACCATCAAGTTCCGGATCCCGGTCCAGTGATTTTCCGTCTTCCAGCTGCACGGTCTCGCTCATCCGCGCCATGAACAGGAGCGACGCCAATGTAACCCCGACGCCGATTGCCACGGTCAGATCCACCAGGATGGTCAGGCCAAAGGTCAGCAGCAATACGGCGCGGTCACTATTGGGCATGCGCAGCAGCGCGACAAACCGGTCAAATTCACTCATACCCCAGGCAACCATGAACAAAATGGCCGCGAGCGCCGCCATCGGCACATAAGCCATTAAATCACTGCCAAACAGGATGAACAGCAACAGGAACAGCGCGTGCATCATCCCTGCCACTGGTGTCCTTGCGCCCGCCTTGATATTGGTGGCGGTGCGCGCAATCGCTCCGGTCGCTGGCAAACCACCGAATGCCACCGACCCCAGATTGGCGATGCCCTGGCCGATCAATTCCTGATTCGAACGGTGGCGGGTGCCGGCCATGCCATCAGCGACAACCGCAGAGAGCAGCGCCTCGATGCCGGCCAGAAAGGCGATCGTGAAGGCAGAAGGAAGCAGTTCGACGATTTTTGCCCAGGACAGGACTGGAAGCGAAGGCATCGGCAAGCCGGAAGGCATATCGGGAAACCGGGTCCCGATCGTCTCGACCGGCAGTTGGAGTAGCGCCACCACCACCGAGGCCAGCATGATCGCAATCAGGAACCCTGGCAATTTGGGCGCGAATTTTCTGAGCGCCACAATCACGGCAAGAGCGCCAAGACCGACCAGCAAAGTCATGATATGCACAGAGGAGATCGCGCCAAAATAGGCCTGCCATTTGGGCAAAAATTCAGCCGGAACATTTTCCAGAGAGAGACCCAGAAAGTCCTTCACCTGGCTGGTCGCGATGATCACGGCGATTCCGGCGGTAAAGCCCGTCACCACCGGGTGCGGGATGAACTTGATCAGGCGCCCGATCTTGAACAGCCCGGCAGCGATCAGGATCAGCCCGGCCATGAATGTGGCGATCAGCAGGCCATCATAGCCATGCAGGGCAATCACATTGAACACGACGACGACAAAGGCGCCGGTTGGCCCACCAACCTGAACCCGGGAGCCGCCAAAAATCGAGATCAGAAACCCGGCAATAACCGCCGTGACAAGCCCCTTGTCGGGCGACGCACCGCTGGCGATGGCCAGCGCCATCGACAGGGGTAACGCGACGATGGCAACGGTCAGCCCTGCAATAGCGTCGGCTTTGTACAGGCTGAAATTATAGCCCTCGCGCATGGTCGTGACGAATTTGGGGGTAAAGCTCTGCATCCGGGTGTCTCGCTATCCTGCGTCCGCTTCCGACTTTGCCTGGTCGAACAATATCGAGCCGACCTTGTTGGCCGACTTGCCGTCCACATTCTCGCGCAAACGCACACCGCGCCCGATACCGATGCTGGATGCATTTTCGCCGATCAATTCGATGCCGCCATTTTCCAGCGCTCCGATAACCTTGACCAGCGTATCGATGACGCCGCGTACCTGTCCGTCCGAGGATTCCATGCGCTGGATCGTCGGCAACGAAAGCTGCGCCAGTTCCGCCAGTTGGCGCTGATCGATACCGAGCAAGGCGCGCGCTGCCCGCATTTGTTGAGACGTGATCATTTTTCTATCCATTATGATATATTAAACATCAATAATCAGTATTAACATTCTATTCTAAATCTGTATAGTGACCTTTCATCATGAACGACAAATCTGCACCGGCAATCCTGACAGGAAGGCCATCATGATGATTTTCACAGCGGTGATGGTGCCTGCGCTCGGCCTGGTTGGTTCAAAATCTTCCCGGTCTCAGGCGGATCATCCGGCGACTATCACAAGCGAGCGGCTGACGTGGCGTCAGCCGATAATTCCAATGACAATGGGACAGGTAAATTTAATGGCCGGATTTGAGACTTTGCTGGACAGAATCGTTGATGACATGCGCAGCGGCGATGGTGCAGACAGCAATGTGACGGAAAAATCTGGTCGCAAGGCCTTGCCTAAAACCGCCCTGCAGGCCGCTGTCCGCGGCCTGCAGGGCCATTGCCCAAGCTGCGGTGAAGGCCGGATGTTTCCCCGTCTTCTCAAGCCGGTTAAACATTGCCCCCTCTGCGGCCAGGACTGGACCGCTCAACAGGCGGATGATTTCCCCGCCTATGTGGCGATCATATTGACCGGGCATATCATGGCCCCCGTCATCATCTTCATGGTCAACGAGACCGGTTTTTCCATGTGGACCAATCTGGCGATCATAATTTGCCTGGCGCTCATCCTGATCGCTGCGTTGCTGCAACCGGCCAAAGGCGCGATCATCGCCCTGCAATGGTGGATGGGATTGAACGGATTTGAAAAGCCCGCTCGGCCAGACGAAGGCCTGGAATCAGATGATCGAAAAAATCGCCCGTAACGGATTGGAATAAAAGCCAATCCGATACACTGGCCCGATTGCCGGCTATCGCCCGATCAACGCCATCGCCATATTGTCCGCGACAACCGAGTCCGGCAATTTTTGCGATGCGCTCTGCGCCCAAATCTCGGTCAGTCGCTGCGGGATCATCGCGACCCGGCGGTTGACTTCGTTGACATCGCCATCACCGAGATATTCCAGACCAACGCTGATGATGCCGCCGCTATTGATGACATAATCCGGGGCAAACAGGATGTTGCGATCAAAGATGCGCTGCCCGTCTTCGGGAGTCGCCAGCTGGTTATTGGCACCGCCTGCAACGATCGGAACATTAAGATGAGCGATAGAGACTTTGTCCAATATCGCGCCCAAGGCATTGGGACTAAACACATCTGCTTCGATCCGCATGACCTCGTCGAGACCGACGACCGTTGCGCCAATTTCTTTTGCTAGCGCCGCAGCGTGATCCTTGTTGATGTCAGCGATACTCAACTTCGCGCCATCCTTGGCCAGCAGGCGGGCCAGACCGCCGCCAACGCTGCCAACGCCCTGAATCGCGACATGGACGCCGTCCATATTGTCCCGGCCGAGCTTGTGCGCCACCGCTGCCTTCACGCCCAGATATACGCCAGTTGCCGTAAACGGTCCTGGATCGCCACCGGCTTCACCGCTCTTGCTGACCGGCAGACCGGAGACATATTTGGTCTCTTTGGTCAAAGCTACCATGTCTGCTGCGGTTATTCCGACATCTTCTGCGGTCACATATTGCCCGCCAAGCGACTCGATCATCCGGCCGAAGGCAGCGAGCATTTCCGGGGTCTTGGTGCGATTGCGATCAGCGAGAATCACCGCCTTGCCGCCGCCCAGCGGCAGACCGGCCATCGCATTTTTGAAACTCATGCCGCGCGACAGGCGCAACGCATCGGTCACTGCGGTTTCGCGATTTTCATAATGCCAGAAGCGGGTTCCGCCTGCGCCGGGGCCGAGATGCGTGCTGTGCAAGGCGATAATCGCACTGAGACCAGTGTCCGCATCATGAAAAAAATGGACGGCTTCATGGTCGTCAAAATCCGGCAAATCCCACATCGCGCTCATGGCTGTAATCCCTAGCAAATTGGAGTAATTAAATATCCCATAGCTGTAATTTAATTACAAATAAAGAGAGACTTTCCAACAGGGCCAGGTGGTGGTGGCCTTATTTATCTTCTGCTTCTCTAGGGAAAATGGGGCGATCGAGGGGTCTTGAACCCCCGACCTCCGGTACCACAAACCGGCGCTCTAACCAACTGAGCTACGATCGCCACAAGCCGCGCACTATATAGCCGCATTGCGCAGCGGTGCATAGGGATAGCGAGTAGCTATCGTCAAGCATTTAGCGGGGCGATTTTGAATTAAAACGCATCCCCGCGCTGACGATGGACAAGCCGTGCCGGTTGCCGTGCAGCATCGATCAGCGCCCGCTCCTCGACCAGAGCGCTTTGCATCTCGACGGCAAGGTCAACCCGGAACCAGCGCGTCGTCAGCTTGACCTGGC
>NZ_JBALTF010000004.1:37027-75379 GCF_036964675.1 Parasphingorhabdus sp.
TGTCACGCCTTTGATCGTTCGCAATTCGCTGACATCGACGATCAGGGCATTGGCCGTGCGATAAGGATTTTCCTGCTGCAGATAATATTGATCCTCTGCGCCGCGGGGTGCTGCCACCGTGTCGCTGTCAATCCAGTCAGCAACCGACTCCGCAATATCGGCGGCATCTCCGTCCAATATGCCCAGCATCACCATCAGGCTTGAAAATTGCGCCAGACCTTCTGGCCGCGCCGTCAGTATATCTTCCTGCTGGGTAACGAGGCTATTGATGTTGAAACAATTGCCTCCGTCGGCCAGCGATGCGGTGATAATCCCGCCCGGCACCGGAAATTTCTGTTCCTTGCCGTTCCAGCCACCAACATTGATTGTCCGTCCGGGAGAGGCGGATACAATCTGCTCGGCCGACTGCATCCCGATTGATTCCGCAGCAATCAGATAAGCCTTGGCCTGAGACAGTTCGCGCGCATTGGAAGCAAGCTTGGTGGCGCCAGCCAGGCGATCAATCCCGTGCGCCGCCAATATCGCAATCACCGCGACCAGCAACAATACCGTCAGCAACGCCGCTCCGCGTTCCTTCTCGGGCCCGATTTCCTGCAATTTGCTCACAGATAGCCCGCCCCGACCAGAAACAGATGCCGGTAGCGGCGGCCCTGCTGATCAAACTGGATTTCGATCGCGCGGGGCAATTCCGCCAGCCTTTCAGTCTCCCATCCATTCGACCATAAACCTCGCTTGTCGCGAAAGCGCAGCGCGAGCGAATCAACGTTCGAGATCAGAATCGCAGGCTGATCAATCGAACCGCCGTCGGTCGTCCGGTATCGCCATCGCTCCAGATTGCCGTCCGTCAGTCGATATTCGACCCGTTCCAGATTGGACCGGGCCGCGCCATTGATATTGCTTTGGCCGCCCCGGGTAAATTTCAGGAAAGCCGCCTCCGGCCCGCCGATTTCGCTGGCGAAGGCCGGCATGCGGTCACCACGATCATCGCGGAAGGTTCGTGGCAAAGCCTGACTCAAATCCGCTTCCATCAACGATACGAAGCGCTGCATTTCCGCCATTTGCCCCAGATTTTCTGCAGTTATCTCGTCACTATCGACGGCGGAGCGGAGCATGATCACCCCCGCCACCGACAACATCGCGAAAATGAACAGTGCCACCATCATCTCGACCAGCGTGAAGCCATTGCGATTGCAGGATATGGCGGCAATTTTTTTCATCGGCCTCGCTTATATTCGGATTGACCGAAGCCGCAAACAGCGGTTGCGATCAACGGGGATTCATTTATCGTGACAGGAGGTAGTTAGGTACAATTTTGGACGTTCATATGACAGAGGCCAATAATACATCGGCTGACTATCTCGTTGCCTTGGGAAAAGTGCAGCGTTTTCCGCGCAAGGAAATAGAATTATGCATTATCAAAAATTTCCTCGGTCCTGACGAATGCAGCAAGTTGATCGCGATGATCGACGAAAAACGGCGCCCTTCGGATATTGCCGATCCCAATGGTGACGATTATTTCCGCACCAGCGAAACCTGCGACCTCGACCATGCGGACAGTTTCGTGGCTGAAATTGACGCAAGGATTTGTGATTTTGCCAATATCGACAAGAAATTTGGCGAACCGCTGCAGGGTCAGCGCTATGCGGTTGGTCAGGAATTCAAGGCGCACACGGATTTTTTCGATCCCCATGGCCAGGATTTTCAGAAATATTGCTCCGTCTCCGGGCAGCGCAGCTGGACATTCATGATATATCTCAACGAACCGGCGGCCGGTGGCGCCACCCGTTTCACCCATTTCAAGAAAAGCTTCATCCCGGAAACCGGAACGATGCTATGCTGGAATAACCGCAATATTGACGGTTCGGTCAATAGCTGGACCTTGCATCATGGCATGAAGGTCCGAAAAGGGACAAAATATGTGATTACCAAATGGTACCGCGAACAGCCCTGGCCGTGGATAGGTTGAACCGATTGCATTCGATATGATGAAACTCAGTCGCTATCGGCCAGGCCCCGGCATGATGGTTTCCGCCGCCTTCATCGGCCCGGGAACCGTTACCGCATGCACTTTGGCAGGGGCAAATTTCGGCTTCGCGCTGCTCTGGGCCTTGGTGTTCGCCACCATCACGACGATCATCCTCCAGTCCTTTGCCATCCGCATCGCGCTGGTTACGCAGCTCGGACTGGCCGAAGCCATGCTCCAATCCGTCGCGTCACCGGTCGTCCGCGCACTGGCTGCCCTGCTTCTGATTTCTGCGCTCGTGCTGGGCAATGCCGCCTATGAGGCAGGCAATATGTCCGGTGCCGCGCTTGGGCTGGAAGCGATTAACGGTGGTCCATTAGCCTTTGGCATAGCACCGATCATCATCACCATTGCCCTGTTCGCATCAGCCATGCTGATATTCTCAAAACCCAAATGGATAGAGAATGTCCTGATCCTGCTGGTGCTGTTGATGAGCGTGGCCTTTCTCTTGACCTTTCTGCTGATCAGGCCGGACCTTGGGGCCCTGTTGCAAGGCTTTGTGCCATCCATCCCCGATGGCGGCCTGATGACCGCGATCGCGCTCATTGGCACGACAATCGTACCCTATAATCTGTTTCTTCACGCCGCCAGCGTGCGCGAACGCTGGGACGCAGAGCAACTGCCCGAAGCCCAGTTGGACAATACGATTTCAATCGGCATCGGCGGGCTGGTTTCGATGACGATATTGGCAACGGCAGCGGCCAGCCTGTTCGGTAGCGGCAAGACGATAGAAAATGCGGTGGATATGGCCCAGCAGCTCACCCCCCTGTTCGGCAGCATGGCGACCTTCACACTCGGCGCGGGACTATTTGCAGCAGGGCTAACCTCCGCCATCACCGCCCCATTGGCTACCGGCTATATCGTGCAGGAGATTTTCAAGTCTGCCAACTCGCGCAGGCCATTCCAGATCGGTGCCCTGATCGTGATCGCCTCTGGCACGTTCGCGGCTCTGCTCGGATATCGTCCGGTTGAACTGATATTCGTTGCCCAGATCGCCAACGGGCTGCTGCTGCCGATCATTGCGATTTTTCTGCTCCGGCTGGCGAACAACAGGAAGCTGCTCGGACAATATGCCAATGGTCTCAAGGCCAATATCCTCGGTGCAGCCATTCTGCTGATCACCACCGCTTTGGGCTTCCGGTTGATCGCGCGCGCTTTGGGCTTCTGGCCATGACATCCGTGATCGATCTGAATGCCGACCTCGGCGAGGATGACAGCCCGGCGGGCATCGCCCGCGATATCGCAATCATGGACATTGTCTCCAGCTGCAACATCGCCTGCGGCGGCCATGCCGGGTCGCCGGAAATCATGCGGACCATGCTGGCGGCTGCCAAGGCCAGAGCGATCGCGCCCGGAGCCCATCCCTCCTACCCGGATCGCATTGGTTTCGGCCGGGAATCCATCGATATCTCGCTCGCGGATCTGGAAATCAGCCTGACGGAACAATTGCAGGATATCGGGGCGATAGCGGCAGAAGTCGGGGTGACGCTGACCCATCTCAAGCCGCATGGCGCTCTGTATAATGATGCGCAGGATGATCCGGAGCTCGCCACCCTGCTGATCGACATCGCAGCCCGGACAAATCTCGCGCTGGTTGGCCTGCCCGGATCGCTGGTCGAGAAAAAAGCCAAGCAGCAAGGCATTGCCTATATTGCCGAAGCCTTCATTGATCGGCGGTATAGCGGCAATGGCAGACTGGTTCCCCGCAGTGAAGTCGGTGCCGTGATTGCAGACGAAGACCAACGCATTCAACAGGGCCTCTCTCTGGCAAAGGGAACCGCGCTGACCACGCAGGACGGAACGCCCCTGACGATCAGCGCACAAAGCCTATGCCTGCATTCGGACAGCAATGGGGCGCTGGAAACCGCAAAAAAGATGCGCCTCGCGCTGGAACATGCCGGGATCGTGATTGGGCCAGTCGGATAATGTCGGGTCATGACCCGATGATCCACATCTGTGATGACTGGATCAGCATCAAATTGCCCGACTGGAAAACGATTCTTGCAGCGCAGAATGCCTTGTCCGCAAGCAGTCATTGGACGGAAATTGTGCCGGGCCTCGACAGCATAGCAGTCCAGTTCGACCCTGCCCTGCTTTCACCCGATGACGCCGCCCGGATGGCGTCGGATCAAATGAAAAATCTGACACGCGTGGTCAGCCATTCCAGCGCCACGGTGGTAATTCCGGTCTGTTATGATGCGGCATTGGCTCCGGATCGTGAATATGTCGCCGAAAAACTGGGGATAGCGGCGGCGGCATTGCCGTCCTGGCATGCATCACAATTGCAACGGGTGGCGATGCTGGGATTCATGCCGGGCTTTGCCTATCTCGAGAGCGAAGAAGAATGTCCCGCCATCGGTCGGCTGGCCAGTCCAAGACAATTGGTCAGCGCGGGTTCGATCGGTATCATCGGCAGGCAAAGCTGCATCTATTCTTTTGACAGCCCCGGCGGCTGGCCGATTATCGGCCGCACACCGCTGCGCCTGTTTGATCCGGCGAAAAACCAGCCAGCCCTGCTTGCGGCCGGGCAGACTGTTCGCTTCCAGTCCATTACCAGGGACGCATTCGACAACTGGCAACGGGAGGAGAAGGCGTGAGCATGAAGGTTGTGAAAGCCGGGCTGCAAACGACTTTGCAGGGCGCGCCCTTTACCGGATCCCGGCATCTCGGCATGCCAGCCGCAGGCGCAGCCGATTGTCTCTCTCTGGCACTGGCAAATTTCCTGATCGGCAAGCCCTGTGGTGAAATCGCGATCGAAATCACGCTCACCGACGCGATTTTCGAATTTGACGAGCCCTGCTCAATCGCTGTTGTGGGGGCAGCAGAATATATCCGGATCAATGGCCAAGACCATCCCCAGCATCAGCCGCTGAAGCTCATGGCCGGGGACAAGCTTGATATTGGCCCGAGCCGCCCGGGATGCCGGACCTATCTGGCAATTGCCGCAGAAATCCATGCGGACGGATTGCTCGGTGGCCAGTCAACCTATCTCGCTGCGGGTCTCGGCGGCTTTCATGGCAGGGCCCTCAAGGCTAAGGACATCATCCCATTTTCTCAGGTGGCACCAGCCGTGGACCTCGATCGGATCACACCCCTGAATCTCAGGCCGCACTATAGCAATGACCATGTGCTGCGGGTTACCGAGGGTCCGGAAGCAGTGACAGCTTGTGAAGGGGTGATGGATGACTTGTGCCTGAGACCCTATGCTGTCGGAGCACGGGCCAATAGAATGGGCTTGGCTCTGGAGGGCGCGCCTCTCAAAACAGGCGAATCATCTAACATGCCAAGCGCTGCCGTTTTTCCCGGAACAATCCAGTTGCCGCCGAGCGGCCAACCCTATCTGCTCGGCCCCGACGCGCAAACAACCGGCGGCTATCCCCGGATCGCGCAAGTCATCCGCGCCGACCGTCATCTGATCGGACAGCTGGGTTCGGGTTCGCGGATTCAGTTTGTCCACATCACGGCAGAACGGGCCACAGAAATCCATCGGGAAAAGCTTTCCCTGCTGTCTTCCTGGCTGGGCCAGATCAATTTGTGGTAATATATCGAGGCTGTTCGACAGCCTCGATAAAGCTCAGCTCTTTTTGAGCGACAAACCACCAAAACGCTTGTTGAAGCGAGCCACCTGGCCACCTTGATCGAGCAGGCGCTGGTTGCCGCCGGTCCATGCAGGGTGCGATGAAGGATCGATATCCAGTTGCAGCGTGTCGCCCTCTTTGCCCCATGTTGAACGGGTTTCAAAGGTCGAACCGTCAGTCATCTGAACGGTGATCATGTGATAGTCGGGATGCGTATCGATTTTCATTTTCGGCTCCTGTACGGGCTGGTTACCGACCAGACCCGAAGCGAATAAATTTGACGGAAGCGGCGCATTAACCGCCGAACGGCAAAAGGGCAAGATTCTTTTGAAAAAGCTTATGCTGCCGGAGGGTCGGCGATCATTGCGGTAAAATTGGCCTCGGCCGCCAGTTTGTCGCCAATCATCGCCCGTCCAGAAAATTTGCAAACCCGCGCGCGTTTTTGCTCAAATTTCACGTTCAGGGACAACAAGCACCCCGGTTCCACCGGCTGACGGAATTTCGCACCGTCGATTGCCATGAAATAGACCAGCTTGCCCGATCCAACCATGTCAAAACTTTCCATGGCGAGAACGCCGGCTGCCTGAGCCAGCGCCTCGACAATCATCACACCGGGCATGATCGGTCGACCCGGGAAATGTCCCTGAAAAAAACCTTCGTTCATGGTGACGGCCTTGATCGCCCGAATGGACTCGTTCTTCACGAGCTCTTCCACCCGGTCGACCAGAAGCATGGGATAGCGGTGCGGCAGCACCGCCATCACCCTGGTTACATCATAGTTGAGAGTTTCGGTCATCGACAGTCAACTAGCGACTGGCTGGCTGGGCCGCCGGTGGCTGTTGCTGCTGCTGGGCAGCCTGATTACGCGCACTTGCTACAAGCAATTGCTGCAGCTGCTGATGGAGTGACACAGTGTTGCGCTGTGGCTGCCAATCTGCTGGCGGCGTGGTACTGACGGTCGGTACTCTTATATCCAAAGCCGCCGTGATATCATCGGTGACATCTGTCTGCGGCGGTGCATAAATAAACGCATCGGGGCTCAGAATAACGCCGATTTTCTTGCTCGTGACTACCTGCTGCTGGGCATTGGAATATTCGTTAAAAATACTCTCAATCGCGAACATCTGGGCCTTGATTGCCGGAGTTTGCAGTTTCTGGATTTCTTCTTCTTCCGTCTGCATGCTCTGCAAAACAGGGCTTTTAGCTTTCACAGCCGCATCGAGTTCTTCCTGCGTCAGTTGCTTGTTATTGTCCGTGTCCAGCTGTGCACGCAGTCCGTTCAGGGTCTTGTTGCGCGCATCAATCTGGTCAAAATAGGACTTATATTGCGTGCCGATCTGCGAATAGGCAGCCGAGAAAGCTTTCGTCTTGGCAATGGCAACTGTTGGATTCGCCGTAGCGATACCGGAAACCTGAGCGGTTGCCGCAGAACCAAAAGCCAATGGCGCAGCGGTAACGGCGAGAACGGTGAGTGCGGTTTTGAAAAAACGTGTCATCAGAATTGTGTTCCTACGTTGAAAGTGAAAAGTTTGGTATCATCGCCTGGCTCTTTTAACAGCGCCTTGGCTATGTCGATCCTGAATGGACCAAATGGTGAATTCCAGTTTACGCCGAACCCTACCGATAAGCGCGGGCTTGGAGAATCACCGAAGAAGCGCTCGACGAAGTTGGTTGCAATAGGATTTGGATTGCCATTGGCATCAACCGAATCAAGAGTGACCGTTGCATTGCCATCGCCGTCTACCGTCAAATATTCCGGAGCAACGCCAATTGCATTCCCAGCGGTATCAAAAATCGTCCGTTGCCGCTGAGTCTGCAAATCAGTGAGCAGCAATGGCTGTGTAACTTTAAATACTGCTCCAACATCAACAAATATGGAAGGCCGCAAACCCAGTTCGCGCGCGCCCGATCCCAGCGGGATTTCAAGTTCAGCACGGCCGAGATAATAAGCGCGGCCGCCAATGGCGTCATCGGTCTGACGGCCATTGGTCACTTCCACAATCTCGTTGATCGGATTACCATTGGTATCGAGCCCCGGGATCGTTGACGAACGGACAACGCGTGGTCCGACACCGCGAATATCGAAACCGCGAATTTGTGGCTCACCCAGGAAAAAACGGTCTGTCAGCCGGACGTCATCGATACCATCTCCCGGAGTCGAGGAACGATTTTCCAGCGAATGGATATAGCCAGCTTCACCACTGGCGGTAAAAATAAAGTCGCCCAGAACACGCCAGTGCTTGGAGCCATTCAAACGGCCCCGGATATATTTGACACTGCCGCCCAAGCCGGCAAAATCGATGCTGCCGACGAGAGACTGTCCCCGGGTTGGCCGGACACGATTGTCACGGTCATCATATATCAATGACGCACCAATCGAAGAGGTCGTGCGATTGCCCAGAGCATCGCAAAGGAAACGCCCTGCGATTATCGGGTCGCAGGCATCATCAGGGCTATTCCCTCTTATCCCGTCACCATTGATATCCGAGAAGAACAGGGTTGGTTCCAGCGTCACGTCATCCTGGCTGAGGCCATAGCGGAATGAAGCGGACAGATATTCCGTAATCGGGACACCGGAACGGATTTGGAAACCCGTGGTAAGCTGCTCAAAGGTGGTTTCGCGATTATTGTTGACGAAATTGAAGCTGTTCAAGTCACGACGGAACACATCCGCGCCGATCGCGATATTCCGGTCGAACAGATAGGGTTCGGTAAAACCGAGCTCGATCGATTGCGAGAAGCTTGAATAGCTGACGCTCGTGCGCAATTCCTGGCCTTTGCCGCGGAAGTTGCGTTGCCGCACGGAGGCTTGGAGAATGAAATTCTCGACGCTGGAAAAACCAGCGGAAAGCTGCAATTCGCCGGTCGCCTTTTCTTCAACATTGGCTTCCAATATGATGCGATCCGGCGCGCTGCCCTGCTTCTGTTCAATTTCCAGATCTTCCTGGAAAAATCCCAGCGATTTAATCCGGTTGGCCGAACGTTTGACCTGGAAGCTGTTGAACGCATCGCCTTCGTTCAAACGAAATTCCCGGCGCACGACCTTGTCCTGGGTCAATGTATTCCCGTTGATGTCGATCCGCTCGACATAAACGCGATCACTTTCCGCAACCTGGAACAGGATATCCATGGTCAGCGTTTCTTTGTTCCGCGTAAATTGCGGGCGGACATCGGCAAAAGCATATCCGAAAAGTCCGGCGGTTTCTGAAAGGCGCTCGACCGTGTCTTCCACCTGTTTGGCGTTATAGAAATCTCCAGCTTTCATCGGCAGCTGTGGGGTCAGGAATTCTGGGGTGAAATCGCGAATATCGCTTTCGACGGTCACGTCGCCAAACTTATATCGATCACCTTCTTCTACCACATAAGTGATGATAAAATCGCGCTTGTCCGGTGTGAGCTCGGCCACGGCGGAGATAACGCGAAAATCGGCATAGCCTTCTGTCAAATAGAACTGACGCAGTTTTTGCTGGTCAAATGCGAGACGATCCGGATCATAAGTATCGCTGGAGCTGAAGAAACGATAAAAGCGCGATTGCTTGGTAACCATTTCTCCGCGCAGCTTGCCGTCGGAAAATTCTTCGTTGCCAAGGATGTTGATCTGCTGAACCTTGGACTTCGGCCCTTCGTTGATCTCGAAAACAATATCGACGCGATTCTGGTCCAGTTGCACCATTTTCGGTTCGACGTTCGCCGCGAAACGGCCCTTGCGCTTATATAGCTCGACGATTCGAGCCACATCGGCCCGGACTTTTGAGCGCGTAAATATCTGTCGCGGAGCCAGCCGGATCTCAGGATAGATTTTATCTTCCTTGATCCGCTTGTTGCCTTCCAGCAAGATGCGATTGATCACCGGGTTCTCGACTACCTCGATAATCACCGCACCCTGGTCGTTCCGGATACTGACATCCTTGAACAATTCCGTTTCGAACAGATCCTTCAGGGCCTGGTCGGCAGATTCCTGAGTGTAGGTCTGCCCGATGCGCAATTTCATGTAGGACAAGACTGTGGTCGGCTCCAGTCGCTGGGCACCCTCGACCACAATTGATCGTATCGTGTCATCTGCCGGAACCACAGGCGCGGCTTGCGCCGCTTCCTGCGCTTGCGCCTGCGAAGAAACCGCCGTGCCACCCAAAATAGTGCCACACATTAACAAGGGTAGAAGCCGCTTTTTATGATTCACAGACAAACTCGCTTTCACACCATAAACCAAAATAAAATGAACTTGGCACCAAGCACCAACTTCGCCAACCCCCTGCCCCAATGCAGCGTGTCAATCAATGGTCAATCAGCCAGAGATAGCCCCGAACAGGCCAAATGACGATAAATCGTTAAATGTCACCACCAGCATGAACACCATGACCAGTGCCAGTCCGGACCGGAAAGCCCATTCCTGCACTTTTGGACTAGCTGGCTTTCTCCGCACCGCTTCAATTGCATAGAACATCAGATGCCCTCCATCGAGCATCGGGATTGGCAGCAGGTTGATGAACCCCAAGTTAATTGAGATCAGTGCGACAAAAAGAATGAAGCTTTCCAGACCCAGCTTGAACTGTTCACCGGAAACCTGAGCAATTTTAAGCGGTCCGCCAAGCTCTTTTATCGAACGCTTGCCGGTAATCACCTGACCAAGAGTGGTCGTGATTTGATCCACGATGCCGATGGTTTTTTCTACCGCAACAGCGGGCGCCTCAAGCGGACTGACTTCTCGCCATTCCACTTTACTGGATGACATTCCCAACAATCCAAGCCGATATTCGTTACCGAATCTGTCGTTCAAGATATGGACGCCGATCTTGCCCTGCTTGGTGACCTGCTGGCCGTCCCGCTCATAGACAATTTCAACATTCTGATCGGGAATCAGCATTATTTTCTGCCGCAGATCGTCAAACAGTTCAATATTCTCTCCGTCGACGGATATGATCCGGTCTCCGGATTTCATGCCAATCGCGGCTGCGGTTGAATTGGGAGAAATTTCTTGCGCAACCGGCAGGGTTGCACTGGTGCCATAGGCGATGACAAAGCCCATGATGATCAAAATGGCAAAGAGGAAATTGATTGCCGGTCCGGCGAAAACAATCGCCGTGCGCTGCCACAGTGACTTGGACTGGAAGGTTTGGTTGCGTTCGGCGGCAGGCAGGCTGAGCCAATCTTTGCTCTTCGTGCCGGACGGGTCCATATCGCCGGCAAACTGGACATAGCCACCCAGCGGCAACAGGCAGATTTTCCAGCGGGTCCCGCGCTTGTCGGTCCATCCGGCGATTTCCTTGCCAAAGCCAATGGCAAAGGTTTCCGCCTTGACGCCACACCAGCGGCCAACCAGATAATGCCCCATTTCGTGCACGAAGACGAGCACGCCAATGACGATCAGAAACGCAAAAAGCGTAAGCAGAATACCGGGATTGTCCGTCAAACCTTCAATTCCTCGACCAGTTGCTCGGTCCGAACGCGCGTTTCTTTGTCTATGGCAAAAATATCGGCCAATGCGCTCGGTTCCGGCGGGCTATAACTATCTAACAACCGCGTTACAATCTCTGTGATGTCCAGAAACTGAACCGCACTATTGAGAAATGCGGCAACGGCTACTTCATTGGCCGCATTGAGCATCGCTGGCTGTGCGCCACCGGCCATGATTGCGGCTCTGGCAATCCTGGTCGCCGGGAAGCGGTCTTCATCGGGACGTTCGAATTCGAGCTTTCCAATATCTGCCAAATTGAGCGGTTCGCAATTGGTGGTCATCCGTTCCGGCCAGGCCAGAGTGTTGGCAATCGGAATCCGCATATCCGGGGAGCCCAGCTGCGCCAGCGTCGAGCAGTCGTGATATTCGACCATCGAATGAATCACCGATTGGGGATGCACCAAAATTTCGATATTTTCGAGGCCGACCGGGAAAAGATGGTGAGCCTCAATTAGCTCGAGCCCCTTGTTCATCATGGTTGCGCTGTCGACCGAAATTTTGGCGCCCATGTCCCAATTGGGATGCGCAACCGCCTGCTCCGGCGTAACAACTGCCATCTGTTCGCGCGTCCATGTCCGAAACGGGCCGCCGCTAGCGGTCAGGGTGATCTTGCGAACCTGATCGATCCGTCCGCCCTGCAGAGCCTGGAATATCGCATTATGCTCCGAATCGACCGGCAGCAATGTCGCACCGGCTTTTCGCGCTTCGGTGATCATCAACGCGCCGGCCGAGACCAGCGCTTCCTTATTGGCCAGCGCGACCGTCTTGCCGCAGCGCAAAGCTTCGAGCGTCGGCGGCAGTCCCGCGCAACCGACGATCGCAGCCATTGTCCAGTCTGCGCCCAGCGCTGCCGCAGCAATCAGCGCCTCCGGTCCGCTGGCGGCCTCGATCGATGTTCCCGACAGTTGCTGCTTGAGTTCAGCATAAGCTGAATCATCGGCCACTACCGCAATCTGGGCAGAAAATTCCTTGGCCAGAGCGGCCAACTGGGAGGCGTTGCCGTTGGCGGTCAGGGCGATAATTTCATATTGCCCCGGATGCTGACGGATCAGGTCCAGAGTGGACTGGCCTACCGATCCCGTCGCGCCAAATATGGAGATCGATTTTGTCATGACAGAGCGGACAGATTTTCGGCAAGCATGATCAGGGCAACGACCGGTGCGACCGGAATCAGCCCGTCGAGACGGTCCATCACGCCGCCATGGCCGGGGAAGATTGTCCCGCTATCCTTCGCCCCTGCCTTTCGCTTGAGCCAGCTTTCAAACAGGTCGCCCATTTGCGCCAGTACCGCCAGCGGGATGCTGAGCAGCACCAGATAGAATGGCAGCCCCCAATAGAGGTGCAGCACATAGCTTACCACTGCGGTCAGGGCGACGCCACCGATCAGGCCAGCCCAGGTTTTGTTCGGACTATATTGCGG
The DNA here is from genome assembly GCF_036964675.1 of Parasphingorhabdus sp. GTDB lineage: Bacteria > Pseudomonadota > Alphaproteobacteria > Sphingomonadales > Sphingomonadaceae > Parasphingorhabdus. Next base: position 49,504 of record NZ_JBALTF010000004.1, read on the forward strand.
CGCCAATTTGGGGCCGCCAATCGCCCGACCGGAAAAATAGGCCCCGATATCGGTGGCCCAGACCAGAGCAAGCGTCCAGAATACGATCAATATGCCGTTGTCGATTTCGCGTATATAGATGATCGCCAGCGCGGGAAACCCGGCATAGAACACGCCCGCAGCAAGCTTGAGCGACCGGTCAAAAACCGCAACAAACATCGCAGCACCGATGATCAGGCCGAGTGCCAGAAAAGATGCCCCTGCGGCCCAGGGGGACATGATCGCCAGTGGCACCGACAATGCGTACATCGCCAGCATCCGGTTTTCCTGGCGGCCCGTCAGCCTCGCCCATTCGCTCATGATTCCAAGCGCCATAAGCACGACAAGCAACCACAGGAAGATACCGCCAAAATATTCCGCCAGCACCGCAGCAACAATCAGAAGCACGCCCACAATGATGCGGGTTTGCAGTTCATTGGCTTTGCCGGGTGCCGGAGCAGCGGGTTCAGTCATGCTCAGCGCCCACCAAAGCGTCGTTCACGGTCGCCAAATGATTGCAGCGCTTTCTCAAGCTCAGCCTTGTCGAAATCGGGCCAGAGCGTGTCGGTAAAATAAAGTTCCGAATAAGCCACCTGCCACAGAAGAAAATTGGACAGGCGCAATTCCCCGGATGTTCTGATCAGTAAATCCAGCGGCGGCAGATCGGCTGTATCCAGCGCATCCGAAATATGATCGAGATTGATCGCCTCTGGCTCCAGTTCGCCTGCTTTCACGCGGCTTGCAATATGCTGGACCGCCCGGAGCATTTCGTCCCGCGCGCCATAGTTGAGCGCCACGGCCAGCGTCATTTTGCTATTCTGGGCGGTTTTTTCAATCGCATTGTCAATCATCGCGACTATGTCAGCATCCAGTGCCTTGTAATTGCCGATGACCTTCAACCGGACGCCATTTTTGACGAATTCCTCGATATCCGACTGAATATATTGCCGCAGCAACCCCATCAGATCGCTGATTTCTTCTTCCGGCCGATTCCAGTTCTCGGATGAAAAGGCATAGAGCGTCATGGTCTCGAGGCCCATTTTTCCAGCTACGCGGACAATATTGCGGACCGCCTCGACGCCTTTCTTGTGGCCAAAGGCGCGCGGCAAATGCTTGCGCTTCGCCCATCGCCCATTGCCATCCATGATGATTGCGACGTGACGGGCACCATATAGCGGGTCGGATATCCCGGCCATGGCTTGCGCCGGATCGGCAGCACCGTTCTTGGAACGCGCAAGCTTCACTGGGTCAGGATTTCCTGCTCTTTTGCATCCGCCAGCTTGTCGGCTTCGGCAATCATCTCGTCGGTCAGCTTCTGAACTTCGGTCTCGAGCCGCTTCCGGTCATCTTCACTGATTTCCTTCTTGCTCTCGTCGGCTTTCAGGTCATCCATGCCGTCGCGTCGGACATTGCGAATGGCGATACGGGCCTTTTCGGCAAATTGCCCGGTCAGCTTGGCAAGGTCCTTGCGGCGCTCCTCGGTCAGATCCGGGATCGGAAGCCTGACATTGGGACCGTCCGTCATTGGGTTCAGTCCGAGGCCAGCGGAACGGATTGCCTTTTCCACGGGCTGGACATTGGCCTTGTCCCACACCTGGACCGACAGCATGCGTGGTTCTGGCACGGATACGGTGGCGACCTGATTGAGCGGCATTCTCGAGCCGTACACCTCAACCGTTATCGTATCCAGAAGCGCGATATTGGCCCGGCCGGTACGCAGACCGCTCAAATCATGCTTGAGCGCCTCCAGCGAGCCATTCATCCTCTTTTGCAGATCGGCTTTGTCATATTTTGCCATTGCTGTTTCCCTTAAATATTTATTCGGTTGTTCCGACCATGGTCGCAGTTCCACCGCCACCCAATATGGTGGCGAGATTGCCTTGCTCCCGGATCGAGAAGACGACGATCGGTATCTTGTTTTCGCGGCAGAGCGCAACCGCACTGGCGTCCATGACCTTCAGATTGTCACTTAAAACCCGGTCGAAACTCAATTCCTCATAGCGCGTTGCGTCAGGATCGATTTTCGGATCGGCGTTATAGACGCCATCGACACTCGTGCCCTTGAACAGCGCCTCGCAGCCCATTTCAGCGGCGCGCAACGCCGCGGCCGTGTCGGTCGTAAAATAGGGATTGCCGGTTCCGGCGGCAAAGATGACGATACGGCCTTTTTCCAGATGCCGCACGGCCTTGCGGCGAATATAGGGCTCGCACACGCTCGCCATCGGAATGGCCGATAATACCCGTGTATCACAGCCCATCTGCTCGAGTGCATTCTGCACCGCCAGCGCGTTCATCACGGTTGCCAGCATACCCATATAATCGGCACTGGTGCGGTCAAAGCCTTTTGCTGCCGCAGCCAGCCCCCGGAAAATATTCCCACCGCCGACGACCAGACAGAGTTCAAAACCCGCCTCTTTCGCTGACTTTACTTCGGCTGCGATGCGGTTAACCGTTTCCGGGTCAATCCCGAATTCGCCCGAGCCCATCAGGGCTTCACCAGAAAGTTTCAGCAAAATGCGCTTGAACGCCGGTCGTTTCATGCAAATCCCATCCTGCCGGAATCAATGCCCGGCCCCAAAAACAAATATGGCGCAGACCATAGATAGTCCGCGCCATGCTGCCAAGCGTTACCGCCTGAAATATTCAATCTGCGGCTCGATTAGCCAGCAACTGCAGCGGCGACTTCCGCTGCAAAATCTTCTTCTTTCTTCTCAATGCCTTCGCCAAGCTGGAAACGGACATATTCCGTAAGCTTGATTTCGACGCCAGCAGCCTTGCCGGCTTGCTCGACAACCTGCGCGACGGGAGTCTTGTTATCCATCACGAAAGTCTGGCTGAGCAATGCGTTTTCCTTGGCAAATTTTGCCATCGCGCCATCGACCATTTTCTCGACGATATTGTCGGGCTTGCCGGATTCGGCAGCCTTTTCCTTGGCAATCGCACGCTCACGAGCGAGCAATTCCGGATCGAGGCCCTCTGCGTTCAGCGCCAGCGGGAATGCAGCCGCGATATGCATCGCAATCTGCTTGCCGAGTGGTTCCAGAACGTCAGCGCCAGCGGAGCTTTCCAGCGCAACCAACACGCCGATCTTGCCCATGGTTGGGGTGACGGCATTGTGAATATAAGGCACGACCAGACCGCTGGAGACCGCAACCGTTTTCATCCTGCGGATCGCCTGGTTTTCGCCGATGGTCGCAATATTGTTGGTCAACACGTCTTTTACCGTGCCGCCGGAAGGATAGTCGGAAGCGGCCAGCGCTTCGACATCATCACTGTTCAGACCCAGTGCGACGCCTGTTACCTTGGCAACAAAGTCTTGAAACTGGTCATTTTTGGCGACGAAGTCGGTTTCGCTGTTCACTTCAACAGCGACGCCCTTGGTTCCAGCGACGGAAACGCCAACCAGGCCTTCAGCCGCCGTACGGCTCGATTTCTTCTGCGCCGCAGCAAGGCCTTTGGTCCGCAACAGATCGACCGCTGCTTCGACGTCGCCATTGGTTTCGTTCAGTGCCTTTTTGCAATCCATCATGCCCGCACCGGTGCGCTCGCGCAGTTCTTTCACTGCTGCTGCTGTAATAGCCATTATTCGTTCCTCAATTTCTAGACCGGGAAATGTGAAATTGGGGCGACAAAAATGCCGCCCCGTTTATGTTTTTGTTACAGCCAATATATGACCGCAGAAAGAAGCTTCAAGTTCAGGCTTTTTCGTCAGCCTTTGCTTCATCTTTCTTCTCAACAGCAGCCACCTTCGGAGCCGCTGGCTCTTCAGCCTTTGCTTCTGCTGCTGCAGGAGCTGTTTCAGCCGCTGTCATTTCTGCTGCGATGTCCGCAATATCGGCAACCGCTGCTTCTTCGCCGGAAACCATGGCGCTAGCGTTTGCTTCGCTCGAGACGATCTGTTCGACCGGAGGAGCAACCGCTGCTCCGAGATCTACGCCCGCTGCAACCGAAGCGTCTTGGCCGCCCTTGGTCGCTGCCGCGGCAACGGATTCACAATAGAGGCGAATTGCCCGCGCTGCGTCATCATTGCCGGGAACCGGGAAAGCGATATTGCTTGGATCAACGTTCGAATCGAGGATCGCGACAACCGGAATACCCAGAACATTGGCTTCCTTGATAGCAAGTTCTTCCTTGTTGGCATCGATCACGAACATGACATCAGGAATGCCGCCCATGTCACGAATGCCGCCAAGCGAAAGCTCCAGCTTGATGTGCTCGCGCGTCATCTGCAGGACTTCTTTCTTGGTAAAGCCAGCGGTGTCACCACCGAGCTGCTCTTCCAGGGTTTTCATCCGGCGGATCGAATTGGAAATGGTTTTCCAGTTGGTCAGCATGCCGCCGAGCCAGCGATGGTTGACGAAATGCTGGCCGCTTGCGCGGGCTGCTTCGGCAATAGGCTCTTGCGCCTGACGCTTGGTACCAACGAACAGGACCTTGCCGCCAGCCGAAACGGCATTGGCGATAAAGTCGAGCGCCCGTGCGAACAGGGGCACGCTCTGCGAAAGATCAAGAATATGGACACTGTTGCGGGCGCCAAAGATGTATGGTTTCATCTTCGGGTTCCAGCGGTGAGTCTGGTGGCCGAAATGCGCTCCGGCTTCAATCAATTGTTGTAGGGTGACGACAGGGGCCGCCATAATATTTCTCCTTATCCGGTTATGCCTCTGGAAAGCTGAGAACCTCAAACGACCTGAAAGACCGCTATCGGCACCGGTATGAGTGCTTTCCATGTGGAATAAGCGTGCCGTTAAGGCGAAGCGGACCAGAATGCAACCACAAATTGTTGGCTGTCCGGACGGAATTATTCGCTGCGCAACGCTTCAATCGGCGACAGACGGGATGCGCGAACCGCCGGATAGCCGCCGAAGACCAATCCGATGACAGCCGAAAACAGGATGGCGCCAATGCCTACGCCAATGCCGATCGGCACCGGAAAGTCGGCATAAATCGTCAGCGCTGTGCCGGCGGCAATCGCCAGCGCCAGGCCAATGGCACCGCCAATCACGCATAATACGGCGGCTTCAACCAGAAACTGGTTCCGGATATCGCTGCGCTTTGCGCCAAGCGCCATGCGCAGCCCTATTTCCCGGGTTCGCTCGGTCACGCTGACCAGCATGATGTTCATGATGCCAATCCCCCCGACCAGCAACGAAATCGAGGCAATGGCAACCAATACGATCTGGAAAATCCCGGTAACCTGGGCCGATTCTTTCATAAATTCTTCGGTGGTTCGGATGGTGAACGGATTGATGTCCTTGCCCCGCACCCGATAGCGCTCTCGCAAGAGCTTGGTGATCTCGCGTTTTGCCTTCGGCAGGGAAACACCATCTTCGAAACCGACAAACAGCATTTGCAGATCATCGGGTCCGGAGAGAGAATCGCCAGCGAACCGCTGTCGAGTGGTGGTGATCGGCATGATCGCGATATCATCATTGTCATTGCCGAAGCTCGACCCTTTCGATTCCATCACCCCGATGACATTAAACGGCGCCCGGTTGATGCGGACCGTTTCCCCTATCGGATCATAATCGCCGAACAGCTTTTTCGCGACGCTGGGCCCCAGAACAACGACCCGGGCCGCAGAACGGACATCGGCTTCGCTGATGAACCGGCCGGAGGCGGCGGCCGCATTGGCAACCTTCCCGTAGCCCGGCGTTGCGCCAATCGCGCTGGTCGATGCATTGCGGCCCGCCACGACCAACTGGATCAAGGTACGCAATTGCGGTGCGATATCGGTAATGCCGCTAATCTGTTTTTCGATGGCGCGGGCATCCCGCATGGTCAGGCGACCGCGATCAAATGTGCTGCGCCCCCCTTCGCTGTCCGGTTGCGGGAAAATCAGCGCCATGTTGGAGCCCAGCGCGTTGATCGATTGCATCACCGATACCTGCGCTCCGGACCCGACGGCCACGGCGAGCGTAACCGCAAACACGCCGATCATCACGCCCAGCGTGGTCAATATCGACCGCATCAAATTGGTCCGCAGAGCCGTCATCGCGATTGCCACGTTGACGATCCAGGCAGAAGCTTTCTTTTCGAAATCGCCAATCATGAGCCGACCGTCCTGCGATTGGCAACGATGACATCCTCGATAACCTTGCCATCGCGAAACTCGATCCGCCGCTTTGCCCGATCCGCAATTTCGGCCTCATGGGTGACAACAATGATGGTGATGCCCTGATCATTGAGCCGCTCGAAAATCTCCATGATATCTTCGGACGTCTTGCTATCCAGCGCGCCCGTCGGTTCGTCCGCCAGCAAAATCACCGGCTCGGTCACCAGTGCCCGGGCAATCGCTACCCGCTGTTGCTGGCCGCCGGACAATTTAGCTGGCGAATGATCGAGCCGGTCACCGAGACCCATTTCCTCCAGTTTCGCCCGCGCCTTGGCTCTGCGCTCTTCGCTGCCGAGACCGGCGTAAATGAGCGGCACGGCGACATTATCGAGCGCCGTGGTACGGGCCAGCAGGTTGAATTGTTGAAAGACAAATCCGATTTTCTGATTGCGCAATTCGGCCAGCGCGTCGCCGTCCCGGTCCTGGGTGGCGATGCCATCAATGCGCACCTCGCCCGATGTCGGTATGTCGAGACAGCCGATCATGTTCATGAAGGTCGATTTGCCCGAGCCGCTCGCCCCCATGATCGCGACATATTCGCCGCGTTCGATCGAGAGCGACACACCATCTACCGCACGGACAGTTTCCCCGCCCAGAACGTAATTTTTGACCAGATCCCGGGTTTCAACCAGCGCCATCGCCTATTCGTTCTCGCTGGCGAGATCATCCTCATCTTCGTCTTCATTTGTCAGATTCCTGGTGCGTATCAGCACCCTTTCCTTTTCTTTCACGCCTTTGATGATCTCGACATAATCTTCGCCGACAAGGCCAATGGTGACTACCCGGCGCACGGGCGCATAGGGATCATCACTCGCCACCCAGATAACGGTCGCGCGTTTCTGTCCGGGCTTTCTGTCCGGCGAATTTTCAATGTCCTCCTCGGGGCGATCATCCTTGCGCGGCCGAAACCGGATGGCCGGCGTCGGGACCCGCAAGACATTGACCTTGGTGCCGGTGACAATTTCGACATTGGCGGTCATGCCGGTCAGCAATTTGCCATCCTTGTTGTCGACATCCAATATCACCAGATAGCTGACCACATTTTGCGCCTCGGTCGCGGATTTCCGGATTTGGCCGACTTTCGCGACGAACGTGTCATCGGGATAGCTATCCACGGTAAAGCGAACCACTTGATTCACCCGAACCTGGCCAATGTCGGCCTCATCGACGGAGGCTTCCACTTGCATGCGGCTGGTATCAGCGGCGATTTCAAACAGATTGGGCGTCTGGAAACTCGCCGCCACGGTGGTGCCGGGCTCGACCAGCTTGTTGATCACGACACCGCTGGTTGGCGCAACAATCCGCGTGCGGCTGAGGTCGAGCTGCGCCGAGGATAGCTCGGCATTACTTTGCGCAATTTGGGCGCGACCGCTTTGCGCTTGCGCCTTTGCGGTGCTGAGCGAGGCCTTTGCACTGGCCAACGCATTTTGCGCCTGATCGATACCGGCCTTGGACACAAATCCTTTGTCTGCAAGTTGCCGCTGCCGTTCATAATCGCGGGACTGGACGGCATAATCGGTTTCCGCACGAATGATCGACGCTTCGGCCTGCGCCAAAGTCGCACGCGCCAGGTCCACTTGCGCCCTTGCCTGGGTCACTCTTGCTTGAATGCGGGTCGGATCAATTCTGGCCAGCACCTGACCGGCGGTTACGGGCGAATTGAAATCGACATAGACATCGGTGACCTGCCCGGAAATTTCCGAGCCGACATTGATCGTATTGAGTGCTCGCAATTTTCCGCTCGCCGATACAATCCGGGCAACTTCGCCGCGAGTCACCGGTTCGGCAATATATTCATAATCGGGCGTCGACGGGACGATGATCTTGTACAATATGGCGATCAACAGGACCGCAAGCAGGCCAGAAATGACAGGATGTCTGCGCACCCAAATTAGCATCCGGTTGATGATCGCCTTGCTCCCTGTCTTACTTAACTAAGTCACTATGTCACGTGGTTTGAAGATGCGCAATAAGAGACGGTAGCGGCGCACGGCTGAAACGTCGGTTATATTGAGCGATGCGTCGCCTGCCCGGCCCCTTAGCATCCTATTATATAATCGGCGCTCAGCGACACCATCCCAAAGCCGATTCCCGGCTCCCATTTTGGGCATGTTTCAAATATCGCTTGACAATGAGAACAGATATGGAACATTAAGAGTTCATTGATAGAACAAATGGAATTATCACATGCTTACCATCGCCATTTCGACTTTTTTCATGTTCGCGTTTCTGGGCTCTGCCACCGTCATCGGGATGATGTTTTTTCAATATCGGGACAGAATTGCCAGCGTCATTCAAAATGAGTTGCGGGTCGCTGCTTCCGAAGCCGCTTCCCCGTCATCGGCCTATCGCCACCGCACAGTCAAAACGTCGCAGCTTATGAAGCAGCATCGCTCGCTGCAGCCCGCTCCGCTGCGCGCTGCCGCCTGACCTTGGCATAGCTTCTGACGCTGAAGGGAATCAGGATCAGATAGAAGCTGCTGATCACCGTAAGCATGATCCAGGGAGCGTTGATCAGCGCTACGCCGAGCAAGGCGATTACGGCAATCCCTTCCAGCCTGATATTTTTCCGCAAACGCAGGGAAGACCAGCTGTAGGTTGCCGTGTTGGACATCATCAGAAAAGCAATCAGTACGATCCAGGGCGACACGACCGCATAATGGCGGAAGATTTCCAGATCGGTAATCATCCACAAATATAGCGGCAGCATAGCCAGACCGGCACCCACGGGTGCCGGGATACCGGTCAGAAAGCCGGCCGATTTGTGCGGCTGGTCATCAGTGTCGATCAAGGCGTTGAACCGCGCCAATCTCAGGGCACAGGCGACAACCATCGTCAGCGCCAGGACCCAGCCAAATTGCGGCATATATTGAGTCGACCAGAGGAACATCACCAGCGCAGGCGAAACGCCAAAGGCAATGACATCCGACAGCGAGTCCAGTTCCGCCCCAAAACGACTCTGCGCATTGAGAAGACGGGCAATCCGGCCATCAAGGCCGTCCAATATGCCGGCCAGAACGATCGACGCAGCAGCCAGCACCCAATTGTCCATATAGGCGAAACGCACACTGCTCAAACCGACGCACAGAGCCAGCGCCGTTACCGCATTGGGAACAAAGGCGCGCAGCGATATGCCTCGCTCGGGTCGCTTCATCGAACCCTTGCTAGCCATCAGCGTTGCAGCATCCGGCCACTAGCCAACCCGGAGGTCATTGGCCGACGCCTTCGATCTCTTTCGTCTGCCCGATCACGGCAATGACGGTTTCACCGGCAATGCTGCGTTGCCCCAATACGACATTGGGTTCTGTCCCCTTGGGCAAATAGACATCAACCCGGCTACCGAAACGAATCAGACCGATTCGTTGTCCGGCGGCAACAAAATCGCCTTCCTTGACAAAGGCCATGATCCGCCGGGCCACCAGACCTGCAATCTGGGTAAAACCGACCTTGAGTCCGTCATTGCGTTCGACCAGAAAATGCTGCCGTTCATTTTCTTCGCTCGCCTTGTCCAGGTCAGCGTTCAGAAATTTTCCCGAAATATAGGCCTGGCGTTTCACCGTTCCCTCGATCGGAGTCCGGTTTACATGAACATCGAACACACTCATGAAAATTGAAACCCGGATCAATTCTTCGTCACCAAGTCCGCCCTCACCCTGCAGTTCCACGGGCGGTTTCACCGGCATGATCAGGTTTACCAGACCATCGGCAGGCGCAATAATATATTTTTCATCGAGCGGCGTAACCCGTTTCGGATCGCGGAAAAACGCCAAAACCCAGACGGTGATGCCCGCCATTGGCCATGCCAGGGTTTCCCAGGCCATGAGCGCAAAAAAAACGGTGATGACCCCGGCGATGACTGCAAATTTGCGGCCCTCGGGATGGATCGGCGGGAAAGACCATTTGGCTTCACCCAGCCCCTTGTTTGAATATTTTTCAATTGCCATGGTCGCTACTTAGTGGCGGGTCATTGTTCTGACAACACTCCCGTTGATATATTGGAAATTCAACATCGGAGATTTGCTTCACCGCCCGCAACTCTAGCCATCAACTCTGGGTTGAACAAATGACAATCTTTGCTAAGAGGCTGGCAACATCATTCCTCCCTCTGGTTCCCGTTTCAGGAAAGAATAAAACGATATGTCGAAAATCAAGGTCAAAAACCCGGTCGTCGAAATTGACGGCGACGAAATGACGCGGATCATCTGGCAATGGATTCGCGAGCGGTTGATTGAACCTTATCTCGACATTGATTTGCATTATTACGATCTCTCGATCGAAGTCCGCGACGACACCAATGACAAAATTACCGTCGATGCCGCCAATGCGATCAAGAAGCACGGGGTTGGCGTCAAATGCGCGACAATCACGCCGGATGAAGACCGCGTCGAGGAATTTGGTCTGAAACGGATGTGGAAATCGCCAAATGGCACGATTCGCAACATTCTCGGCGGCGTCGTGTTCCGCGAGCCAATCGTCATCGACAACGTTCCCCGCCTTGTACCCGGCTGGACCGATCCTATCGTTGTCGGCCGTCATGCCTTTGGCGACCAATATCGTTGCACCGACTTCAAGGTGCCGGGACCCGGCAAGCTTCGGCTGATCTGGGAAGGCGATAATGGCGATACGATCGACGAAGAAGTATTCCAGTTTCCATCCCCCGGCATTGCCATGGCGATGTACAATCTCGATGACTCGATCCGCGATTTTGCCCGCGCTTCGATGAACTATGGCCTGAACCGGGAATGGCCGGTCTATCTGTCGACCAAGAACACGATCATGAAGGCCTATGACGGGCGATTCAAGGACCTGTTCGAGGAAATCTTCCAGGCCGAATTCAAGGACAAGTTCGACAAGGCTGGGATCACCTACGAACATCGCCTGATCGATGACATGGTGGCTTCCGCATTGAAATGGAGCGGCAAGTTCGTCTGGGCCTGCAAAAACTATGATGGTGACGTGCAATCGGACACGGTCGCACAGGGCTTTGGTTCGCTCGGCCTGATGACCTCGGTGTTGATGACACCGACCGGCGATTGCGTCGAAGCAGAAGCAGCGCATGGTACGGTTACCCGCCACTATCGCCAGCATCAGCAAGGCAAGGCGACATCAACCAATCCGATCGCCTCGATCTTTGCCTGGACCCGCGGCCTGATCTATCGTGGCAAGTTCGATGATACACCTGATGTCACGCGCTTTGCCGAAACATTGGAGCGTGTCTGCATCCAGACCGTTGAAAATGGCGACATGACCAAGGATCTCGCGATCCTTATTGGCCCCGATCAGGCATGGATGACCACCGAACAGTTTTTCGAAGCCGTTCGATCCAATCTCGAAACGGAAATGCAAAACTGGAAATAGTCATTTGGAGCTAATGGGAATTTCGGGCGATTGGATAGCCTCTCGCCCGAAGCCCAGGCCGATGACACGCCCGGGGATGCGCCGCAACACAGGCATCCGGTTTAGCAGCCGCAATGGAAAGAACGGCTTTTCGATCGGCTTCGTCCGTCGCAATAGCGGCGCAATCACCCTGTCCTGCGCAAATTTCTGCAAGGCCTGCATCCGTCGTACCGGTTTGATTCTGCGGGCATAGACTTGCTCCAGCAACGGGTCGGGATCGCCTGCCCTCGCCATCGGGCCGGCCAATATATTGGCCGCAGTCACCGCGTCCTGAACCGCGACATTGATACCGACACCGCCAATGGGTGACATCGCATGGGCCGCATCGCCAATCGCCAGCAAGCCCGGGCGATGCCAGCGCTCCAGACGATCAAGCGCCACTTCCAGAATTTTCACCTGATCCCAACTGGATATCTGATTGAAAGCCTCGCTCAGCTCAGGGACCAGAGACCGCAGGCCAGCCCGAAACGCTTCCAGTCCTGCCGCCTTCACTGCATCGGCATGTCCCTTGTTGAAAACATAGGCGCATTGATAATAATCCTGCCGATCAATCATCACCATGAACCGGCCCGCTTGCACCGTTCCAAAGACGTCACCGCCATATCCCTGTGGTTTGTCGATGCGAAACCAGAAAACATCCATCGGCGCGCCGATATTCTGCAGCGGCAGATCGGCTTTGCCGCGCAGTACAGACCTTCTGCCGTCGGCGGCGATGACCAGTCTGGCATCGAGCCTTTGCCCGTCCATGGCCTCGACACCGCACACACGCTCAGCCTGGTCGTACAGAAGATCAACCGCTTCGGTTTCCATGTGCAGTTCGAACCCGGCATATCTTTTTGCCCTGATCGCCATGAAGTTGAGCAAATCCCATTGCGGCATCATCGCGATATAAGGCGCCGCTACCGGTAAATAGCGAAAATCCACTGCCTTCATCTGGCGTCCGGCGATGTAAATCGATGCCTGATCCACTCTGCTGTGCGGCAGTTCAAGCAGGTCATCCAGCATGCCCAGTTGATGGAAAAGCTCCAGCGTCGAAGGATGAACCGTATCGCCTCTGAAATCCCGAAGGAAATCAGCATGTTTCTCCAGCACGGCCACTTTCAAGCCGGCACGCGCGAACAGCAATCCCGCCATCATCCCGGCCGGACCGCCGCCCACAATCAAAATATCGCGATTAATATCCATCATTCGCGCTCTCCGTCATGTAACCTGCTGACAAATAGCATTGTTCGAGTATAGAGTTGCATGATGCATAGTCCACTCGACAATCCCGCCTTTATCGACGCCATTGTGATTCTGGGCGCAGCCGGAATCGTCATTCCCGCCTTCACCCGTTTTCGGATCACACCGATCATCGGATTCATATTGGTCGGTATTCTGCTCGGCCCGTCCGGCCTTGGGTCACTCCAGAGTCAATATCAATGGCTACAATTTGTCACGATCAGCGATCGCGAGGCCATCGAACCCTTTGCCGAAATGGGCATCATATTGCTGCTTTTTTCCATCGGACTCGAATTGTCGTTCAAACGCCTATGGTCGCTGCGCCGGCTGGTATTCGGTGTCGGTGCGGCAGAGTTGCTGGCGTCGGGCCTGATCATCGGGTCTGTATTATATCTACTCGGTCAGAATGCCGCCGGTGCCCTGGGCCTGGGCCTGGCCCTTGCGCTGTCCTCGACCGCTCTGGTTCTGCCCATGTCAGGGACAAAAAGCCCGGTCGGCCGTGCCGCACTGGCCATGCTCTTGTTCGAGGATGTCGCCATTGTTCCGATCATATTCCTCCTTGGAGCGATCTCACCGGCGATAACCGCCGATGGCGGATGGGATGATCTGGGACGAACGCTTCTGTTGGGCGGCGCGGTCATCATCGGCATGCTGGTCCTTGGCCGACTATTGCTGCCGCGAATTTTTGCCCAAGCGGCACGCACCAAGAGTCCGGAACTGTTCCTCGCCGTCAGCTTGCTGGTCATCATCCTCGCCAGTCTCGCCACCGCCGCGACAGGATTGTCACCGATCGTCGGCGCCCTGCTCGCTGGCCTGCTCATCGCGGAAACCGAATATCACGGCGAAGTCGAAGTCATCACGCAGCCGTTTAAGGGCCTGGCGCTTGGCGTATTTCTGATCACCGTCGGCATGCAGGTCGATATTCGCGTGGTCCTTGAAAATTGGGGAAGCCTGCTCACCGCCGTCGTCGGTGTCGTCGTCGTGAAGGCTGTCGTTACCGGGGGCCTGCTGCGTTTTGCCGGTGCTCGCGCCGGGACGGCGACCGAAGCCGGCGTTTTGATGGCCAGTCCCTCTGAAACCACCTTGATCGTATTGGCCGCAGCAACGCAGGCGCAGCTGATCCAGCCACAGACGGCGGCATTCTGGCAGATTGTCACCGCCATCGGTCTGACCATCACCCCCTTGCTCGCCCGCTTTGGCCATGACATCGCACGCCGGATGGAAATGCGCAGCGGTGGTGGTCTTGCTCCGGATGAACGGCCGGTGGAAGCCCAACAGACAATAATCATCGGTTTTGGCCGGGTCGGCAAGCTGATCGCCGATCTTCTGACGACCCATGATCAAAAATTTCTGGCGGTGGAAACCAACATTGATACGGTCGCCAAAGCCCGCCGTGAGGGCTATCCGGTCATTTTTGGCAATGTGTCCCGCAACGAAATGCTCGACCGGTTGCGACTGGGCCATGCAAAGGCTCTGGTCCTGACGATGGATGAGCCGGTTCTGTCGGTTCAGATCGTCAAAAAGGTCCGTGCATGGGTGCCTGATCTCCCGATCATCGCAAGGGCGCGGGATATTGAACATGCCGCCGAACTCTATCAGGCCGGCGCAACCAATGCCGTGCCGGAAGCGCTCGAGGGATCCCTGCAATTGTCAGAGGCGGTGCTCGTCGAAAATGGCGTTGCGATGGGCCCGGTCATCGCATCAATCCATGAACTGCGCGATATCTACCGGAAACAGATTCAGGAAGAAGGCGACCTGGAAAAGGAACCCAAACTGAAATCCGTGACCACTTCCATTGGACGGGCTACGGCAGACGATTTGGTGCCGGACGGGCTCAGCCCGCAAGAACAGCCCTGATAGCGGCAATCGCATCGTCGGCTTTGGCGCCATCGGGACCGCCACCCTGTGCCATGTCCGGACGACCGCCGCCGCCCTTTCCGCCGACTGCGGCTACTCCGGCCTGAACCAGATCAACCGCGCTGAAACGCTCGGTCAGATCATCGGTTACGCCAACCGCAACGGTTGCCCGGCCATCATTGACCGCCACCAGCGCGCTGACGCCGCTCGACAGCTGCTTCTTCGCCTGATCGACCAGTCCGCGCAATTCCTTGGGATGCAGACCCTGGATAACCTGGCCGGCAAAGGCGATATCGCCAATAGTTTCCGTTTCCGCCGCTTTCGCGCCACCGCCATCCCCGGCCAGAGCCAGCGCCTTCTTCGCCTCGGTCAATTCCCGCTCCAGCTTCTTGCGTTCCTCAACCAGAATCGCGACGCGATCGGCGGCTTCTTCGGGAGAGGCCTTGAGCGTTGCGGCGATCGCCTTGAGCTTGGCATCGCGGTCCGTGAACCACAGGCGCGCTGCTTCACCAGTTAGCGCTTCGATTCTCCGGACTCCACTGGCAACAGCGGATTCCGAAACAATCGCCATCAGACCAATATCGCCCAGCGCATGGACATGGGTGCCGCCGCATAATTCCACGGAATAATCCAGCTTGGCTTCCCGACCCATCGACAGCACGCGAACCTCATCGCCATATTTTTCCCCGAACAGCGCAAGCGCGCCTGCGGCGACCGCATCATCGGGACTCATCAGGCGGGTGGTTACCGGACTATTGCCGCGAATTTGCGCGTTTACGTCCGCTTCAACGGCCTGCATTTCGGACTCGGTCAGTGCGGAGACGTGCGAGAAATCGAACCGTAGACGATCCGGTGCAACCAGGCTGCCCTTCTGCGTTACATGATCGCCGAGATGATGCCGCAGCGCCTTGTGCAGCAAATGGGTGGCACTGTGATTGGCCCGAAGCGCACTACGCCGATCCTTATCGACAACAAGATGGACCATATCCCCGACCGACACGGAACCGGACCTGATTTCAATCTGATGGGCGTGAAGCCGCCCGAGCGGCTTTCTGGTGTCGGTGACGGCAGCAGCGAAACCGTCCGCGCCGGAGATCTGACCAGCATCGCCCATCTGGCCGCCGCTTTCGCCGTAAAATGGCGTCTGATTGGTCAGCAGCATTACAATGTCGCCGCTCTGCGCGACTTCGATTTCAGCGCCGTCCTTGACCAGCGCGACCACGACGCCCTCGCCTTCCTCGGACGTATAGCCGGTAAATTCGGTGCTGCCTTCGCGCTCGGCAATGTCGAACCAGATCGCATCGGAAGCCTGATCGCCG
Organism: Parasphingorhabdus sp.; assembly: GCF_036964675.1. Lineage (GTDB taxonomy): Bacteria > Pseudomonadota > Alphaproteobacteria > Sphingomonadales > Sphingomonadaceae > Parasphingorhabdus. The sequence continues at coordinate 65,431 of NZ_JBALTF010000004.1, forward strand.
GACCCTTTCCAGGCGGCACGGGCGGCGGCTTTTTGCTCGGCCATCGCCTTGTCAAAACCTTCGCGATCGACACCCAGCGACTGCGCGCGCAACGCATCTTCGGTCAGATCATAGGGAAAACCGAATGTATCATATAGTTTGAACGCGGTTTCGCCGGGGAGAATATCACCTTCGCCCATATCAGCGATTTCCGCGTCGAGCAGCTTCAGGCCATTGGCCAACGTCTGCCGAAAATTAACTTCTTCGCGCAGCAGGGTTTCTTCGATCAGCGGTTTTGCCCGGATCAGTTCGGGAAAGGCATTGCCCATTTCTCCAGTCAGAGACCCTACCATGCGGTGCATCAACGGATCCTTGGCACCGAGCAAATGGGCATGGCGCATCGCCCGCCGCATGATTCGACGCAGCACATAGCCGCGACCCTCGTTCGATGGCAGCACGCCATCGGCGACAAGGAAGGATGAGGCGCGCAGATGATCGGCGATCACCCGGTGGCTGGCCTGGTTGTCGCCGGTCGTGACAGTACCGGTCAGCGAGCCGGATTCGGCGATCAGCGCCTTGAACAGGTCGATGTCGTAATTGTCGTGGACGCCCTGCATGACGGCAGCAATGCGCTCGAGCCCCATGCCGGTGTCGATCGACGGTTTCGGCAGATCAACACGATCGCCTTCGCCGCGCTGATCATATTGCATGAACACCAGGTTCCAGATTTCGACAAAGCGATCGCCGTCTTCGTCCGGACTGCCCGGAGGGCCACCGGCGATATGCGGACCATGATCATAGAATATCTCGCTGCACGGGCCGCAGGGCCCGGTATCACCCATCGACCAGAAATTGTCACTGGTCGCGATACGAATGATCCGCTCATCCGGCAGGCCGGCAATTTTCTTCCACAGATCAAAGGCTTCGTCATCGGTATGATAGACGGTCACGGTCAATCGGTCGGCAGATATCCCCCAATGTTTTGTGATCAGGTTCCATGCATGATGGATCGCCTGTTCCTTGAAATAATCGCCAAAGGAGAAATTACCCAGCATTTCAAAGAAAGTATGATGGCGCGCGGTATAGCCGACATTGTCGAGATCATTATGCTTGCCGCCAGCACGGACGCATTTCTGGCTGGACGTGGCGGTGGAAAAAGAGCTCTTCTCCGCCCCGGTGAAGATATTCTTGAACGGAACCATGCCGGCGTTGATGAACATCAACGTCGGATCATTATAGGGTATCAGCGGCGCGGACGGCACGATCTCGTGACCCTGGGCCGCGAAATAGTCGAGGAACGACCGTCTTATATCATTGGTTGTTTGCATGAAATTGACTTAGGCGAGCGATCTGCCGTTGACAATCCTGCATTGCACCAGCCCGCAAAATCAATGGCTTGTTCAGGCATAGGCATAGGGTCCGCCTTTTTCGAGCGCCAGCTGATATTGCGGACGGGCATGAATGCGCTCGAGCCAGGCGAGAAGGTTGGGATAGCGTTCATCCAGACCGGCGCGGGACTGGCAGGCTTCGAGCGGAAAGCTCATCATGACATCGGCGGCGGTCAGTTCATCACCGGCAAAATAGTCGCGGTCCGAGAGCTCTGTTTCGAGCCAGACCAGCAGATCGGTGACCATCTGGCCAACCGGCTTGCGCGCGGGAAGCCCAAGCAGGCCAAGCCGTCCAACCACCAGCAGACCATATAGCGGCGGCATCATCGAACCCTCCGCGAAGTGGAGATATTGGGTATAGAGGCGAGCGCCCTTGGCATCCTTCGGAGCGCCCAGCTTGCCACCCGCTTTCTCCACCAGATATTCGGCAATCGCAGCGGTCTCGATTATGACTTCGCCATTATCTTCGATCATCGGTGATTTGCCAAGCGGGTGAACGGCCTTGAGGCTATCTGGCGCTTTCTGGGTCTTGGGATTACGCTCATAGCGTTTGATCTCATAGGGAAGTCCCAGTTCCTCGAGCAGCCAGATGATGCGCTGCGAACGGCTGTTTTCGAGGTGATGGATGGTGATGGTCATTGCTATATTGGCCTTTCGAAAAGCTCAAAGTTTGTCAAAGTTTGGGCCAACGAAGCGTTGTAAGAGGCCAAATGTCAATCTTTTCCAACATTTGACCCGTCCAAATTAAATGAAAATGGGCCGTCCTTGCAGTCGGGGGACAGAAGGACGGCCCTATGCCAGGGATCGCCTCGGGGGAGACTGATCCGGCAAAACCTGCGAGATTTTCTGTTCACCATTCCAGCGCCGCCGGAACCACCGAAGATCAGCTTCAAGCAAGTGGCGGTACCAACAGTCAGAAGCTTGCTTCTGTCGCTGCTATGATGGTCAAATCATCTATTCATCATCGTCATTGGCTTTGGCAACCGGGCCCTTCATCATTTCCTCGGCAACTTCTTCCTGTTTGCCGCGAATCTGATTTTCCAGCTTCGCCATCATTTCCGGATTTTCCAGCAGGAAGCGTTTCGAATTTTCGCGCCCCTGCCCGATGCGAACCGAGTCATAAGAGAACCAGGCACCCGATTTTTCGACGACGCCGGCCTTCACGCCCAGATCGATAATCTCGCCGACCTTGGAAATGCCCTGGCCGTACATGATGTCAAACTCGACCTGCTTGAACGGCGGCGCGACCTTGTTCTTGACCACTTTGACGCGGGTGGTGTTGCCGACAATATCATCGCGTTCCTTGATCTGGCCGGTACGTCTGATGTCGAGGCGCACCGAAGCATAGAATTTCAGCGCATTGCCGCCGGAGGTGGTTTCCGGATTGCCGTACATCACGCCGATTTTCATGCGGATCTGGTTGATGAAGATCACCATGCATTTGGAGCGACTGATCGAGCCGGTCAGCTTGCGCAGCGCCTGACTCATCAACCGGGCTTGCAGACCAACATGGGTATCGCCCATTTCGCCTTCAATTTCAGCCCGCGGAACCAGAGCGGCGACCGAATCGACCACCAATATGTCGACCGCATTGGAACGCACCAATGTATCGACAATCTCGAGCGCTTGCTCACCGGTATCGGGCTGGGAGATGATCAGTTCGTCGGTATCGACGCCCAGTGCCTTGGCATAAATAGGGTCCAGCGCATGTTCCGCGTCAACAAAGGCAGCGGTACCGCCAGCCTTTTGCGCTTCGGCGATCACGTGCAAGGCGAGCGTTGTCTTGCCGGAGCTTTCCGGTCCGTAAACTTCGATCACGCGTCCTTTTGGCAATCCCCCGATGCCAAGCGCGATATCCAGTCCCAGGCTACCGGTGGAAATGGCTTCTATTTCCAGTGCCTTGCGCTGGCCCAGCTTCATTGCCGAGCCCTTGCCGAAGGCGCGATCTATCTGCGCCAATGCGGCGTCGAGCGCCTTTTGTCTGTCTGATGAGTTCAATTGATTTTCCGATTCTACGACTTTTAAATTGCCGGCCATTTGCCTGTCCCCTTCGCTAAATGTTTAACCACTATCAATCAATGATTGTGATTATGTACCGTATTTGTTCTTGCAGAACAAGAGGGGAACATGATTTATTTATATTTCTGCTATCTCACTGAATTGCAATCCAGATCATGCGTCATTCTACGCCGGCTTGGCATGTTCGGCCAGAGTCTCGCCGACCGCTTCGGCAATTTGCGCGACCGAAAACGGCTTGGGCAGAAAATTGACCTTGTCGAGATCGATCGACTTGCGCAATTGCTCCTCGGCATAGCCGGACATGAACAGAATCGGCAGGTCAGGATAATTTTTGCGGACATGTTTCGCCATCGTCGGGCCATCCATATTCGGCATCACCACATCGGAAACAATCAGGTCGAACTGCTGCTCCTTGTCGGCCTGAAGGGCGAGCAGGCCCAATGCTTCCTCGCCTTCACTGGCGGTAACCACCGTATAGCCCTGGCGTGTGAGCGCCCGCTCTGCGACCGCGCGCACCATATCCTCATCCTCGACCAGCAGGATATGTCCTGTGCCCCACAATTCCTTCCTGGCCGTCGCCTTGACCGGCGGCGAATTCAAAGTGGCCCGCTCCAGGTCTTCCTTTGTCGGATGATGAACCGGGAAATATATCGAAAAGGTGGTGCCCTGGCCGGGTTTGGAATCGGCAAAAATATAGCCGCCGGACTGTTTGATGATCCCGTAGACCGTCGACAGGCCCAGACCGGTGCCCTTGCCAACTGCCTTGGTGGTGAAAAATGGTTCGAATATCTTGCCGATGACATGCGGCGGAATGCCGTTTCCGGAGTCGGAGAAGATCAGCGATGTATAATCGCCGACCGGCAGGATATCGCTCTTCAGCGCGCGCACGTCAGATGCCACCACCGCCTGAGTGGAAATGGAAATCTTGCCACCATGGGGCATCGCATCCCGGGCGTTGACGCCAAGATTGATGATCACTTGCTCAAGCTGTCCCGGATCCGCGCGGACCAGACCCAGATTGCGGCCATGGCGCACTTCCAGTTCGATAGTCTCGTCGAGCAGACGCTTGAGCAGATTCGAGACATCCGCCACCACGTCGGGCAGCTGCAGCACCTGTGGCCGCAGGGTCTGCTGCCGCGAGAAAGCGAGCAATTGCCGGGTCAGACCGGCGGCGCGGTTGCTGTTATTCTTGACCTGCTGGATATCATCATAATCGCTGTCACCCGGCGCATGGCGCAGCAGCATCAGGTCGCAATGACCGATGATGGCGGTCAGAATATTGTTGAAATCATGGGCCACGCCGCCGGCAAGCTGCCCGACCGCCTGCATCTTCGTCGCCTGCGCCACCTGGCTCTTCAATTTCGATTCTTCGCTATTGTCGCGAATCGACAGCAGCACCGCTGCCTCGCCCAAGCCGCGAACGCCGGCGATACCCAGCGCGACCGGCTCCTCACCGCCATTGCGCAGCCGCACCGCCAGATCCCCGGCCATTGGCGGGCCGCTGGCGTAGCGACGCACGGCATCGGAAACCGCCGATTTGTCATCGTTGATCATCAGGTCACCGGGATAGAGCGGCTGTTCCTTTTCGCCAATGCCGGCGGTTTTGGCAAAGGCCTCGTTGAGAAACAGGAAACGTCCGTCGCGGTCGGTCAGGGCGAGACCCAGGGGCAACAGCGACAACATCGATTCAACCTGCTCCAGTGCCTTGCCGCGCTCGACCATCCCGCCATCATCGTCGATCAGCAGGATCAGCGCCGGACCTTTTTCCTTTTCCCGGTCGAGCGGAATATGGAAAAGGCGCACCGGGGTGCCATGCCGTCCTTCGCGTTCGAAAAAGATCGTGCCCTTGTCATCGGAACGCAGGAAATTGATGAAATTGCGGCCTGATATATTCGCATCAACCCGGCCGGTTGCGCGCAAGGCAAAGGCCTGATTGGAAGCGCGGATCCGCCCTTCGCCGCCGATCACGCTGGCCAATATGCCGACTTCCGAAAAGGCACGACCGCCGCCACCGCTGACCAGACCAATCATGTCATCCAGCAGGTCCGCCGGAATTTGCGGTATCATCTGCCAGAGCAGATATTCATCGCCCTGCCCGGCCCGGACGACTTTCGCGCTATATTCGGCAACGCCGCGTTTCAGGCCCTCGGCATAGCCGCGGCCATCCCGCCAGGCGTTGCGGCCCGCCGTCGCCAGCAGTTCATTGCCGCCCGCCTGCAACGGCAGTTCGGGAGGGACCGCTGCACCATTGAACCATTTGGTAAAAAGCTCGTTGGCACAGACCAGCCGGCCAGCCCGGTCGGTAATCGCCAGGCCGATAGAAGACTGATCGGCGACCATGCGGGTAACCGCCCAATCTTCGGGATCAGCAAGGTCCTGATCCGTGGCGATATTTTGCGGTCGCAGAAAAAGGCCGATCCCGGTCAGGCTGAGCATCAGGGCGAGAAAAGCGATGATCAGGGTGAGATTCTGCACTTGCCAGTAGAGCAGCCCGGCCGAAGCCGACAGCGCAAGCACAAGCAACGCGGCCCTTGTCCGCACATCGGCCTGCGCCTTGCGCGTGCTGGGGTTCAGCAATCCACTCTTGTTCTGCGCTTTACTGGCCATCGCCGGCCCTGTCGGCGAGGATTCTGCTCAACCGCCCTTTCCGTTTCCGGCCAATCCACCAGCGCCATCCGAAGGAACTGACCAAATAGCCGATGGCGGCAAAAACGATCGCAAACAGCAGAAATCCGAATGCGGTCACCCCGGCTTCACGTACCAGCCAGGTCAGCCATTGGCCAAATTCGCTTTGCATGTGGGTGTTGATCGGCTGGCCGGCGGTCATCGCATCAATCTGCAAGACAAATTTTCCGACCTGATTGGCCGCAGCAATCCAGAACGGATAGGTCAGCGGATTGGTGATGAAGGTGGTAATCGCTGCAATCGGTACATTGGCGCGCACCGGTAGCGCCAGAAAAACCGCTGCGAATATCTGGCCCACGGGGATCAGAAAGGCGGCCAGCATGCCCAGGGCAACGCCACGCGGCACGGAACGCCGTGTGAAACGCCACAGCTCGGAGCGCAAAAAGCGATGGGCGATCGGTTTGAGAAATTTGTTCCGCTCCATCCCGGCGCGGGTTGGCATTTTTCTCTTTAGCCAATGCACAACGTAGATGATCAAGCGCGCAGCAAAATCCTTGTCATGAATATTGGGTTTGTGTTCAGCCATGTTCGCGCATCAGCCGACCCTGCTGCCTTTTCCAGTCGCGATCCTTTTCGGTCTGCCGTTTATCCGGTGCTTTTTTGCCTTTGGCCAGCGCCAGTTCCAGCTTCGCCCGTCCCTTGCTGTTGAAATAGATCGACAGCGGCACGATCGTCATGCCCTTGCGCATTACCGCGCCATGCAGCTTGTTTATCTGGCGCCGGCTGAGCAGCAATTTGCGCGGGCGCGTCGGGGTGTGATTATAGCGGTTACCATGGCTCCATTCCTGAATATTGGCGTTGATCAGCCAGACCTCGTCATCCTTCACCTCGGCATAGCTTTCCGCGATCGTGCCCGCTCCAGCGCGCAGCGATTTCACTTCCGTACCAGTCAGCATGATTCCGGCTTCAAACTTGTCATCCAGAAAATAGTCATAGCGCGCGCGCCGGTTTTCGGCGACGACCTTCTGCTTGTCAAATTCCTCCGGCCGCGGTTTTGCCATCAGATCAACCCTGCCCCTTCCAGAGCAGCGTCCACAGCCTTGCGGCTGGCTTCGGACGGTGGTGTCATCGGCAAGCGCAAGTCGGTCGAGAAATTGCCAAGGACCCGCGACATGGCATATTTGATCGGCCCGGGAGACGCGTCCGAGAACAGGGACTTGTGCAGCGGATAGAGCACATCATTCAGCTTGCGCGCCTTGGCATAGTCGCCCGCAGCACAGGCAGCCTGGAACTCGGCGCATAATTTTGGGGCGACATTGGCAGTGACGGAAATACAGCCAACTCCGCCAGCTGCGCTAAAGGCCAGCGACAGTTCGTCGACCCCCGAAAGCATCACGAAATCATCGGCACAGTTGAGGCGATGCTCGGTGACCCGGTCGAGGTCGCCGCTGGCGTCCTTGATCGCCACCACATTGGGCAGCTTCGATAATGCCGCCACTGTGTCCGGCATGATATCAGTCACCGTCCGCGCTGGAACATTATACAGAACCAGCGGCAAATCGACATTTTCGGTCAGGGTGGTAAAATGGGCGGTAATGCCTTCCTGATTGGGCCGGTTATAATAAGGGGCGACGACCAGGCCCGCCGCTGCGCCGCATTTCTTCGAGAAATTCAGGTGCAACATGGCATTGGTTGTGTCATTGGAACCGCAGCCGGCGATAACCGGCACCCGGCCAGCCGCCTGCTCGATGCAGACTTCGATAACACGATGATGTTCGGCATTGGACAATGTAGACGCTTCGCCGGTTGTCCCACAGGGCACAAGGGCGCTGCTGCCCTGGTCGATCTGCCAGTCCACCAGAGCGCGAAACTGGTCTTCGGCAAACGCTCCGTCGCGAAAGGGAGTCGCCAGAGCCGGAATTGAGCCCGAGAACATCTAATAATCCTTTATGTTACCCTTGGAAATTGGCAAAGCCAACCCCAAGTCATTTTCAATATTAACGGTGATATAGTTCGCCGTTCAGCGCCTGATAAGGAGCCTAGCCGTAAAATGTCCAGCATGGTATCAAGATTTGTTATAGCGGCACTGCTTTTCACCCCTGCCACCTGCATGGCAGCCGACAATCTCGGCGAACAACTGGGCTGGCAAAATGAGAGCGCGGGCCTGTCCGATCCAACCGGCGGCAATGCCGTGCTGGGCTTGCAGCGCTGGCGCGTGTTGACGCAATCCGACAATTATTCTTTCGAGGATTATGCCGGGTTTCTGGTCACCTTCCCGGGATGGCCGGAAGATACGCGCATGCAGCGCAACGCCGAACAGGCAATCAATATCAACAGCTTCTCACCAGCGCGCGTACTTGCCTATTTCTCTCGATTCGAACCCACAACCAACGCCGGTGCTGCCAAATATGCGGTTGCCCTGCAAGCAGCCGGACAGCGGGACAAAGCCAATCAATGGGCAAAAACAGCCTGGCGTGGCGGCACGCTGACGGAAGAAGATGAAGCGGCGCTAATCTCGCGGTTCAGCTCGGCGCTCAGCATTGACGATCATGATGCGCGCATGGATGCGCTGTTATGGGCAAGAGCAACCCGGGACGCAGCGCGCCAGCTGGGCTACGCCTCGGCAATGCGGCGGCCGGTGTTCGAAGCGCGGCTGGCCCAGCTGACCGAATCCGCCGATGCCAATGAAAAGGCCAGCGCCGTCGGTGCCATCGCCCGCGATGATGCAGGCTATCTGGCTGATCGCGCCCGCTATTTGCGCAACCAGGGACAAAGTGCAGCCGCGCGGCAATTGCTGGCCACCCGTCCGGCACTGCGCGTCAAACCAGCTGCGCCGGACACCTGGTTCGAGGCGCTGCTGATCAACGCCGAAGCGGCCGCGAACGACCGGCAATGGTCGACGGCTTATGATATCGCCTCGAAAATCGACGATGCCTATGACGTCCCGACCCGGATCGCCGATCAGAATTCCCGCATCCGCGACAAATATTCCGATCTTGCGTGGATAGCCGGCACTGCTGCGCTGAACGGCATGCGGCAGCCGGCCAAGGCTGTGCCCCTGTTCGATCTTTATGCACAATCCTATGACTCGCCCAACATCACGTCCAAAGGCTATTATTGGGCGGGCCGCGCCGCCGCCGAAGCCGGGCAAACCGAACGGGCCAATGCCTATTTCGAAAAAGCCGCGGCCTTTCCGGACCATTTCTATGGCCAATTGTCGCTGGAACGTCTGGGCCGTCCGCTGCCGGTCTTCAACCGCAAGCCGGCGGTCGAAATCACCGACGCAGACCGCAAAGCCTATGACAACGATCCTCTGGTCATCGCCGCCAAGGCTTCGATCCGCACCGGCCCCTGGCGCGAGCAGATCCGCTTTCACCGGGCGCTCGCCTATAATGCCAAGACACCCAAGGACTATATGCTGCTCAGCGATTTTTCGACTCGCGTCGGCGCACGCGACCTCGGCGTGATCAAGGGTATCAGCGCTCTGAGTGCCGGAGTCGGTGCGATCGACGAGACCTCTTTTCCAACCATGCAGATTCCCTTTGGCCATGAAGGCAGCTGGACCCTGATCCACGCGATCACCCGGCAGGAAAGCCAGTTTGCCGAAGGTGCGATCAGCCATGCCGGTGCCCGCGGCCTGATGCAGCTGATGCCCGGCACCGCCCGGGAACAGTCGGGCAAGGCAAATCTGTCCTATAATGTCTCGTCGCTGACCGACGACCCGCAATATAATATCCAGCTCGGCAGCGGCTATATCCAGCGGATGATGGACTATTATGGCGGCAGCTACCCGCTCGCGATCGCGGCCTATAATGCCGGCCCCGGCAATGTGAACAAATGGCTCCGCGCCAACGGCGACCCGCGCATGGGCGGCATCGACTGGGTCCAGTGGATCGAGGACATCCCGATTTCCGAAACCCGCAATTATGTCAAGCGCG
>NZ_JBALTF010000005.1:0-9988 GCF_036964675.1 Parasphingorhabdus sp.
GTCGACAAGATCAAAAGCCAGCTGGACGCGCTCGACATGCCAATCGAATATCGCGGCTATGAAGCTAGTGACACTGCTGTTAATAGTGATAGCAGTTCAGACGATTCGGCGGATGGCGGTGAGTGATCGCCAGCCCGAGCCGGGTCAGGGCTTTGACATAAAAGGAGAATGGAATGTCTATTGATGGAACTTATACTTGTGTGACGAAATCCCCGATGGGAGACCAGACTTCGGAATTTACCATTGTCACCGACGGTGACACGTTCACCGGTGTCAACGCTGGCGCCATGGGGTCGATGGATGTTGAAAATGGCAAGGTCGATGGCAATCACATCACCTGGGAAATGAACATGACCGTTCCCATGCCGATGAAACTGGAAGGCGATGCGACGATCACCGACGGTCAGCTGGCCGGTTCGGTAAAAGCAGGTGCCTTTGGTGAAATGGCGATGACCGGCACCAAGAAATAATCGATTTTCAGATTAAAAAAAGGGCCGCTTCCCAATCGGGTAGCGGCCCTTTTTTTGTCTGTTTTCAGTTCGATCTAGCGAACCACAATGCTCACTGCGCGGCGATTTTGCGCCCAGGCACTCTCGCTGGAAGCGAGCGCTTCTGGCCGTTCCTTGCCATAGCTGACCGTGGTCATCCGGGACGGGCTGACACCCAGCGAAGCGAGATAGTTTTTCGCCGCATTGGCACGGCGTTCGCCCAGCGCGAGGTTATAGTCGCGGGTGCCGCGTTCGTCGCAATGGCCTTCGATGGTGATCCGCGCGTTGGGATTTTGCGCCAGCCATTGGGCCTGACTTCGCAATATCGCCTGATCCCGCTGGTCGATATTGAAGCGATCGGTGTCGAACAATACCCGGTCGGACATGGTGTTGGCCAGAAAATCACCCTGCGAACCAGGGCTATAGCCCGGAGCAACAGGACCGGTCGGTGTGGGGGTAGGCGCTTCGGTACCCATCGGTGCCGGCGGCAATTCTTCGGGTGGTTTCTTGGCACAACCAGCCAAAACCAGGCTGGCGGTAATCAGGAGGGGGGTCGCATATTTGATCATCATATTGCTCCTATTTGAATTAGCCCTTCGGCCAGATATAGTCTTTTTTCAGTGACTTGTCGCGTCTCTAATTCACGGCAGCAATGGTCCCCATGCCGGATCCGAGCCGTTCACCGGAGTCGGCAATTGCCGTTCGTTGCCGCCGGTAAGGTCGACTTGCCAGATACCGGTGCCGCCGCTTCCCTTGGTGGTCCGGAAAAACTGGATCACCCGGCCATTGGGAGCCCAGGTCGGCGCTTCGTCCTGCCAGCTGTTGGTCAGCAACCGCTCGCCGCCGCCGCTGGGTGTCATCACGCCGATCCGGAAATTGCCCGCCATCTTGGTGAAGGCGATCAGGTCGCCGCGTGGGCTCCATTCCGGCGTGGCAAAGCGCCCGCCGCCAAAGCTGATTCGCCGTTCATTGCCGCCATCAGCGTTCATGACATAGAGTTGCTGGCTGCCCGAGCGGTCGCTTTCGAAGACAATCTGGCTGCCGTCGGGAGAGAAGCTGCCGCCGATATCGATGCCAGGAGAAAAGGTCAGCTGCTGCGGTCTGCCGCCGCCCGCTGCCGACACTTTGTAAATATCGGTATTGCCGGCAATGGCCATGGAATAGAGGATCCATTTGCCATCTGGCGACCAGCGCGGTGCAAAGGTCGGGTTGGTGCTCTGGCTGATCAGCCGCTGGCGGCCGGTGCCGATTTCGTAAATATAGATGCGCGGATTGCCATCGAGAAAGCTCAGATAGACGATGCTCTTGTAATCGGGCGAAAATCGCGGGGTGAGGGCCGTGGCCTGGCCGTTGGTGATGAACCGGTGATTGGCACCGTCGCTGTCCATGATCGCCAGACGTTTGATCCTATTACCCTTGGGACCGGTCTCGGCAATATAGGCGATGCGGCTGTCAAAAAACGGGGATTCTCCGCTCAGCCGGGAATAGATCGCATCAGCGCATTTATGCGCGGCCCGGCGCCAGTCGCGCGGCTCGACGACAAAGCCCTGGCGGGTGAGTTCGGTTTCCAGCGCGACATCATAGAGATAGCAGCCAACCGTCAGCTTGCCATCAGCATTGGCCCGTATGAAACCCTGAATCAGCGCAGAGGCATTGGTACCGCTCCAATAGGGGAATTGCGGCGCGGTGACTTCCGCATAGCTGATCCCGCGGACCTGATTGCGGCCAATCGGCTTGAACAGGCCGCTTGAACGCAAGTCGCTGACGATGACGTCGCTGATCTTGCCGCCCAGTTCACTGGTGCTGCCAGCGGCCGTATCCACGCTTTGCGGCGTGGGCAGGCCGGGAACGGCAATGACCAGATCTTCCGATGCGCTATTGTCGACATCGACGGTCAGTTGAGCGTGCGCGGTCGCAGTCAATCCAACGCTGGCGATGAAGCCAAGAATGAATGTACGGACATAGGGGGCGGGCGATTGCATGAGTGGTCTCCTAGACGCCAAGATACAGGACAGGTTCGATAACCTTCCATTCGTCATAAAATTTTTCCGGGAATGTTGTGAACGGCGCGGCAAGCTGGACCGCCGCAATGGCGCGTTCCTGATGGATATCGACCTGCGACCGGTTGCTCGGCGTGATGCCGGTTGTGGACGCTGTTGGTGTGCCGATGATCCGGCCGCTGCTGTCGAGACGCGCCGTGACCGTGGTGCGCAAGAGTTCGGCATCGGCACCTGTCGGAGGCCGCCATTTCTGCTTGATCAGCCGGTAAAGCTCACGCTCCAGCGAGGCGACAGCTGCGGGCGAGGCCTTTTCCGCGGAGATATTCTGGTTCCGGCTGACCGAAGGCGCATCGGTAACGCCTTTCAGGAAATCATCGCCCAATCGCGAGCCACGCGGCTTTTCCTGGGGTTTCGGTGACGCTTTGGCAGCGACGCTGGCCGGCCGGTCGGGACGGCGCCTCGGCTCGCGGGAGACCGGGGCGGGCTTGACCGCAGGCGTCGGTTTGGCTTCGGCTTTCGGTGGTTCGGGCAATGGTTCCGGTTCGACAAAGCTGCTCTCTTCCGGCGCACCAAGCTCTGGTGCAACGCTGGTCGCCGGGGTGATTTTGGCGGGATTGGGAGCGGCGCTTTCCAGCCCCACTTCATCGGCAATCATCACTTCGATCGGTTTGTTGCGAAACGCCTCATTGGTGCCGGTCAGGACACTTAAGGATAGCGCGCCGAACAGGGCCAGATGACCCGCAGCCGCTATTCCCAAGCCAATTTTTTCAGCTTTCTCCATATCAGCTGTCCACTATTACGGTGTCTCGGATGAACCTGTAGTGACCAGCGAAACTCGGTTCAAACCCGCCCGGTTCAGCTCGCCCATCACGCCCATGATCAGCCCATAGTCGAGCGTCTTGTCGCCGCGCAACATGATCTGGCGTGGATCTTCCGGATTCTGGTCGGCGGCAATTTCGCGCAATCTTGTCGCCAGAGCGCCGCGGCTCAGCTCTTCATCCTCGATAAAGACGCGGCCTTCACTATCGATCGAAATTTGCACCGGCTCCTGATCCTGTTCCAGTGCATTGGCTCGGCTTTCCGGCAAATCGACGGGCACGCCAGCGACCAGCAGCGGCGCCGTCACCATGAAAATGATCAGCAGCACCAGCATCACGTCGACAAAGGGCGTGACGTTGATCTCGGCCATCGGCGCGCGGCCGCGACTGCCGCCGCGTCTGCCAATCCCTGATCCCATATTCATGCCCATGCTCAGTCTCCCAGCTCCAGTTCGCGGCTGAGCGTTGCATGGAAGCCATCGGCAAAGCGGCCCATCCGGGCCTCCAGCTTGTTCAGACGATGGGAGAAGCGGTTATAGGCAATCACGGCCGGAATCGCGGCAAACAGGCCAATGGCTGTGGCGAACAAAGCCTCGGCAATGCCGGGCGCGACTACCGCCAGCGAACTATTCTGTTCCGCCGCAATCGCCGAGAAACTGCGCATGATGCCCCAGACCGTGCCGAACAGACCGACAAAGGGCGCAACACTGCCGACCGTGGCGAGAAAATTGAGCCGGTCGGCGATCCGGTCCACTTCATGGGCAATAGTCATGTTCATCGCACTGGCCAGTCGCTGTCTTGTACCCTCCCGGTCAATCGGTCCCTTGGAGGTTGAACGGCGCCACTCCTTGACACCGGCGGCCAGAACCTTCGCGCTGGGCAGGGAGGACTGGCCATATTCCTCGAAAAACTTGTCGAGATTTTCGGTTTTGTCGAAAGCCTGCTCGAATTTTTCGGATTTTCGGGCGATTTGGGCGATGTTCATACCGAAGCTGACGATGATCGTCCACGTCCAGACACTGGCCAGCAGCAGGCCGATCATCACCGTCTTGACGACAATATCGGCTTCCATGAACAGCATGAATGGAGAGAAATTGCCGGTGGTCGCCCCCAGAGAAAGTTGGTCTAGCAAGAGATATTATCCTTCATTTCCTATCGGCCTGATCCATGACGCTAGCGAAGGCCTTTGTCCACGCTTTCGGCTGTCGTCTCGGACGTCCGGCGGGGGTAAGAAAAGCCGCGTGAACGGAAGCTGACGTAATATGGTCCGAACCGCGCATGATCGTCTGGTCGATAATCACACTGGCGGCACGCAGTGTCTCGACCGTGCTGACAACGACCAGATCATCATTCAGTTTCGCCGGCAACAGATATTTCATAGTCAAATCGACCACAGCATAGACGCCTTCGCCGCTTTCATAGGCCGCGCCCTGATCCATATCGAGCAGGCGGAGCATGTCGGAACGGGCCCGTTCCATATAGCGCAGATAATTGGCGTGATAGACAATGCCGGAAAAATCGGTGTCCTCGAAATAGATGCGGCAGGCGAAATAATGTTTGCCGCCGACAAAGCGTCCGTCATGCGGTTTGATATCGTCGGGGATGATGAGGGTGGCGTCCATCCAAGGGTATTAGGCGGTTGGATTCGCTGGTGGAAGAGTGAATGTTCAATCCCAATGCATCCGGGCGCAGTTTTGAGTCCTTCTGACGGCAGGATGACAGCGCTGGAATCAGATGTCCCCGCCTTCTGTTTGACTTAACCCGCCTTTGGCCACTCGTCTTCCGACAAGACCGCTCCTGTTTCCAACAGTGACTTCAAATTGCTGAGTACCGCTGGCCAACCTTCACGCACCCCGATATCCATTCGTGATCCCGGCTCGAGTTCGCTATGGGTGATCGTCAATTTGGTGTCGGGCCCGAGGCTGGTCAGCTCGTAAGTAACGCGGGACAGTTTCTCGGGCTGATCTGCGTCCGCGTCAAAGGCCCAGCTCCAGACCATTTTATGCGGAGGATCGATTTCGACAATGTGGCCACGGGTATCGATTTTGCCGCTGCCATCGCTGCGCACATGATCCCACCGCGAGCCCGGCTGCCAGTCGGATTCATTATAATGGCCCCAATAGGCTTTGGTCAGATCCCGATCGATCAGGCCGTTCCAGACTTGTTCTGCGGTGGCCTTGATGAAGATTGTATAGACAAAATCCGGCGCGCATGGCTCGCCGGTTGATGCGCGGGTTTCAATATTTGCAGTTTCATTGGCCGGCACGACGTTTCTCCTCTGGCTGGCTGCTGTTAGAAGGTCTGGAAGCACTTTCGATCTGCTGTTTGAAATCGGTTAGCGCCGCAATCCGGGCATCCTCGAACTTGCCGACCCAGCGATGGACGATATCGCCGAGTGGAACGGGATTGAGATAGTGCAGCTTTTCCCGTCCCTGCCAGTGGACGGAGACGAGATTGGCTGATTCGAGAATATGCAGGTGCTTGGCCACCGCCTGGCGCGACATCGCCATGCCCTGATGCAGGCCGGTCAGGCTTTGACCATTTTTGATGAAAAGCCGGTCGAGCAGAGCGCGGCGGGTTTCATCGGCAAGGGCGGCAAAGACATCGGTCATGCACTTTTATATGCAACTATATGGTTGCATGTTAAGCTCGCAAAAGGCTTCATTGGCCCGAACTTTGATGAACTTTGGATGAAATCAGCGTGCGCAGCTGATGCACAAATGGGCGGCCGGGTCGATTTCGAGGCGCCCATAAGCAATCGGCTCGCCGCATTCGGCGCACCAGCCATATTCGTCTTCGGCGATCCGGTTCAGCGCCATTTCTATTCTCGCCAGATCGCTGATCCTGCGCCGCGCCTCGGCCTGGGCCATTTCCTGCTGCTGCATCGCGTCCATCCGCGACAGCCGCCCGACGCTTTGCTGGTCGAGCTCGACCGGCCCCCGCCAGCTGGCGCCCTCCTTTTCGCGGGCCTTCAGTTCGGCCTGCTGTTCACGCAGCTTGTGCGCAAAATGATCAATCTGCTCGCTGGTCAGTCCGCTGTCCATTGGCCTGTACCTGCCTCAAAGCGGCGGGCATTTGTTCCAGCCAGGGCCTCGGACGGCGCGACCCGGGCGGGCTCCGGTCATTTTGCCGTCGCTTAGCACTGGCTCGCCATTGACCAGCACATGCTGCATGCCGATGGCGAATTGCTGCGGCTGCGCATAGGTCGCGGTATCGGCAATCGTGGCGGGATCAAAAATCACGACATCGGCATATTGGCCAGTGGTCAGACTGCCGCGATCTTTCAGCCCGAGATTGCTGGCTGGCATGCTGGTCAGGCGCCGCACCGCGTCGGCCAGACTGGTGCGCTTTTCCTCGCGGACATATTTGCCGAGCAGCCTGGCGAAATTCCCATAGGTCCGGGGGTGGGTGGAAGATTTCAGGAACACATCGCGAGGGGCCTGGGCACCGGCGTCGGAACCGAAGGACATCCAGGGCAGGGCCGTCTGCCGCGCGACATTGGCTTCATCCATCAGGAAATAGACCACCTGCACACGGCTGCCATCCTCGATCACCAGGTCGAGGGCGGTTTCTGCCGGGCTGGTGCCGCGCATCGCCGCGACCTCGGCCAGCGTTTTGCCGGTCAATGGTTTCAGCTTTTCATTCTTGAATCCGACCAGCATGATTTTGTCGGGACCGGCATGATAATATAGATTTTCCCAGCCATCGGGCTTGCCGCTCATTTCGGCGATCACGCGTGTGCGTATTTCCGGGTCCTGCAGCCGCTTCTTCCATTGCTCATAGCCGCCTTCCTGCACCCAGGTCGGCATCGCCGCATCAAGGCCGGTGGAACCGGCGGTGTAATTGTACATATTGGCGGTGATTCGCTGACCCCTGGCGCGGGCGGCTTCGATTTTTGCGATAACCGCGTCGAGCTTGTCCCAATTGTCCTTGCCTGCCTGTTTCAGATGATAGATTTCTGCGGGACCACCGGATTTTTCCGCTATTTCTATGAGCTCATCAATCGCTTCGAGGACATGGTCGCTCTCGTTGCGCATGTGGCTGATATACATGCCGCCGCAACGCGCCGATTCGGTGGCCAGCGCGATCAGTTCCGGCGTCTCCGCATAGCTGGCCGGTGCATAGATTAGCGAGCTGCCGACGCCCATGGCGCCGTCGTTCATGCCCTCTCGTACCATCGCCCGCATCTTGTCCAGCTGTGCGGCGTCCGGGTCGATATCGGCATAGTCGAGCGTGTTGACCCGCACCGTCGTCGCGCCGACAAATGTTGCGACATTGGGGGCAATGCCGCGCTTTTCGATAAAGTCGAAATATTGATCGAGACTGCGCCAGCTGATCGGATAGCGGATGTCTCCCTGACGACTTTCTTCGGTTCGGGCGGTTTTGTCGGTCAGCGGCGCTTCGGAAAATCCCTCGCCGAACACCTCCAGAGTGACGCCCTGCCGGATATCGCTCTCGCCAGCACCATCGGCGATCAATGCATCGGCGGCCCAACTGAGCATATTGATGAAGCCCGGCGCGACGGCCAGGCCGCGCGCATCAATCACCCGGCTGGCACTGCCGGTGATTTCCGGCGAAACCGCGACAATGCGATCATCGCGGATTGCGACATCGCCGACATAGGGCGCGCCGCCGCTGCCATCGACGATCAGGCCGTTGTCGATCAGGACATCAAAGGACTGTGCCTCGGCGACAGGTTTGATGTCGGTTTCGGCGACCGTCGTGCAGGATGTCGCCAGCAGCAACGCCGCCGATGCCAGCACAGTGCGTATCGGGCGCCGACGGATCACCGGATCAATCATTTTTCGAAAGCAGATCCAGTGCCGCTGCGGTCATTGCCTCGGTCCCCAATGTCACCGATTCTCGCGGCGCGATCTTGAAGAATGGCGAGTGATGCGAAGGCACTGGTGCGCCACCCGCTTTCTCGCGATCAAAATCGGCCTGCGGTGTGCCACCGACCGAGAAATAGACGCCGGGGACATCGGTATTGGGTTCGACAAAATAGGCAAAATCCTCGGCGCCCATGCCCTCGCGCGGTTTGTTGTCGAATACCTCTTCGCCAAAGCGCGCAGCAAACACGCCTTTGACCCGCTTGGTCAGCGCTGCGTCATTATAATTGGCCGGGGTCGATTCATGCGACACCAATACTTCGGGCAGCTTGTCCTCGGGCAGGCCATTCATCCGGCCGACATTGGTAGCAATGCGCTTGATCCCTTCGAGCAGTTTCGCCCGCGTATCCTCGTCATCCGAGCGGACCGTCAGCTGCATCACCGCCTTGTCGGAAATGATATTATGCTTGAAGCCGCTGTGGAACGAACCGACGGTGATCACACCGGGCTTGAGCGGCGCGATTTCCCGGCTGATAATCGTCTGTAGCGCCATGATGATTTCTGCGCCCATCACGATCGGGTCCTTGCCCCGGTGCGGCGATGCGCCGTGCGCTCCCACTCCGTGGACAATGATATCGACGCTGTCGGACGAGCTGCTTTCAATGCCTTCGCCGATGGACAGCTGCCCGGTCGGCGTGTCAGCGGAAATGTGAAAGGCCATGGCATAATCAGGCTTGGGAAAACGGGTATAGAGACCGTCGTCCATCATCAGCTTGGCGCCGCCAATGCGTTCCTCGGCTGGCTGCGCGATCAGCACCAAAGTACCGGCCCACTGGTCCTTCCTCGCCGCCATCTGGTGCGCGGTGCCGATCAGCGAGGTGATGTGCACATCATGACCGCAGGCGTGCATGACCGGCTTTTCCTCGCCGTCGATGCTGACCTGCTTCACGGTCGACATATAGTCCAGTCCGCTGTCTTCCACGAGCGGCAGGCCGTCCATGTCCGCGCGCAGCATAAGGGTCGGGCCTTCGCCATTTTTCATCACCGCGACGACACCGGTTCCGCCGACCTTTTCAGTGACGGTAAAACCCGCATCGCGCCACTTCTTCGCGATGATCCCTGCGGTCCGGGTTTCCTTGTAGGAAAGCTCGGGGTTTTTATGAAAATCAAGAAACAGCGCTTTCAGCTCTTTGTCATAATCCGCTGCGATCGCCGCCGCCAGATCGGGCGAGGTCGAACTATTCTGCGCCGCGACAGGTGCGGTCCAGATCAAGGCGGTTGTGGCGGCCAAAGCCAATAGATGTTTCATGATTTTTCCCCTGTATTTTTTATGCTTATGCCGCGCCCAAACGAAATGCGCAAAGCTTGTTGCCTTCCGGGTCGCGAAAATAGGCGGCATAAAATGCCATCGGGCCTTCATCGCCGCGAACACCGGGCGCGCCTTCGTCGCTACCACCCAGTGCCAGGCCCTTTTGATAGAAAGAATCGACCTGACCGCGGTCCTGCATCTGCAGCGCGATCATATTGCCATTGCCCGGTTGCGCCGCCTCTCCATTATACGGCTTGGTCAGCGCAATCGATGGCGTGGTCATATCGACACCATAAAGGGTGAAGCCGTTTTCCTCCAACTCCATCAGCCGTTTAGCACCCAGTTCTCCGAGCAGCGCATCATAATAGGCGCGCGCCTTGTCGAGATCATTGGTGCCGAGCGTTACATATCCGATCATCACATTTCTCCTCAGCTTTGCACCGGAATTGCCGCAAAATTGGTCTTGCAGACACAGATCTTGTTCTGGTCCGGATCGCGGAAATAGGCACCGTAAAACATGTCCGGTGCGCGCCAGTCGGGATCG
>NZ_JBALTF010000005.1:10086-58875 GCF_036964675.1 Parasphingorhabdus sp.
ATCGTTGGTGCCAAGCATGGTGTAGGCGATCATCTATTCTCTCCAGATTATCATTGGGGTGGCGACTCGGTTTCGGGATGAAACCTATCAGTCGCAGAAATAGATGCAATGACCTGCGGGGTCATGCTTCATCCGTTCTGCGCGGCGAGTGCGGCCAGCGACAAAAAAAGGCAGGAGCGATACGCCCCTGCCTTGATCTCGTTTGCTTTCGTGAAGCCCAGAATCATCCCGTTGGACAGTCGCCGATCCGCTTGCCGCTGCTCTTGGCCGATATGTTCATTTTCATGCCGGATGCACCGCCATGCATGTTCATGGTCATGTCATAGCTGCTCGGGCCATATTGGCCATCCATCGCCATGGTCATGTCGCCAGGAGTGCCGCCCATATTGCTACAGGCCATTTCGGAAGATACGGCACCGCCGCTCATGTTGAATTTCTTGACTTCGCAACTGGTTTTTTCCTGCGCAGCAAAAAATTGCGCACCCGGATTTTCCGCCTCTTCCTTGGTGATGCAGGACTTTGAGGTCGTGACCTTGCCCTTCATACTGTCCATCATATTGGCCGGCATGCCGTCAGGCAGCCCATCGATTTTCACATCCACTATTTCTACGGTATTTTCCCATTCGCCGGGCTCGAGTGTAACTCTGTTCATTTCTTCGGCAACTTCTTCGGCGGTGATCTTGCCGTCACCGTCATGGTCCGCGCCCTTGTCTGAACAGCCGGCTATCAGGCTCAGTGCAGCCACTGAAATTAGTAATTTATTCACGAGAATATTCCCTCAATTGTGATTGCTCCCGAACCACACTTAAACCGATGAGCCGCCGATGTAAATTTGCTATCACCCCTATCCTCAGGAAACTCCATAACGGGGATGACATTGGACCCTTTTTGTTCCATATCAGCCCGATGACAGAATTGGTGATCAGAAGAGGCCTGGCAGAGCCGGAAACCGGCGAAGATTTCGTCCCGCACAAGCCCAATCGTCCGGCAAAATCGGAAGGCGGAAGGCCGTTTAAATTGGTCAGCGATTTTGAGCCCGCTGGCGACCAGCCTGCAGCGATCAAGGAACTGGTCGTCGGGATGCTCGAAGAGGAGCGCGATCAGGTGCTGCTCGGGGTAACCGGATCGGGCAAGACGTTCACCATGGCCAAGGTCATCGACGAGCTGCAGCGGCCCGCCCTGATCCTGGCACCCAACAAGATATTGGCGGCGCAGCTTTACGGCGAGTTCAAGAATTTCTTCCCGGAAAATGCCGTCGAATATTTCGTCTCTTATTATGATTATTATCAACCCGAAGCCTATGTCGCGCGGTCGGACACCTATATCGAGAAGGAAAGCTCGGTAAACGAAGCGATTGACCGGATGCGGCACAGCGCGACCCGCTCTTTGCTCGAGCGCGATGACGTGATCATCGTCGCGTCGGTGTCCTGTCTTTACGGCATTGGTTCGGTCGAGACCTATTCGGCGATGATCTTTGATCTCAAAAAAGACCAATCGGTCGATCAGCGGGATATCATCCGCAAGCTGGTGTCGCTGCAATATAAACGCAATGACATGGCGTTCGCGCGCGGCACTTTCCGGGTGCGGGGTGACAATCTGGAAATATTCCCGTCGCATTATGAGGATATGGCCTGGCGGATCAGCTTCTTCGGCGACGAGATTGAAGAAATAGTCGAATTTGATCCGCTGACCGGCAAGAAGGGCGCCAGCCTGAACCAGGTGCGGGTCTACGCCAATTCGCACCATGTCACGCCGGGGCCGACGATGAAACAGGCGATGGAAGCGATCAAATTCGAGCTTGCCGTCCGGCTCAAGGAGCTGGAAGCCGAGGGCAAGCTGATCGAGCATCAGCGGCTGGAACAGCGGACCAATTTCGATCTCGAGATGATCGCGGCCACCGGCAGTTGCGCCGGCATCGAAAATTACTCGCGCTTCCTGACCGGCCGTCTGCCGGGCGAGCCGCCACCGACCCTGTTTGAATATTTACCGGACAATGCGCTGCTGTTCGTCGATGAAAGCCATCAGACGGTGCCGCAAATCGGCGCGATGTCGAAGGGCGATCACCGCCGCAAGATAAACCTGGCAGAATATGGGTTTCGCCTGCCCAGCTGTATCGATAACCGGCCGCTGCGTTTCAACGAGTGGGACGCGATGCGGCCGCAGACGGTGAGCGTGTCGGCGACGCCGGGCAAATGGGAGATGGAACAGACCGGCGGCGTGTTCAGCGAACAGGTCATTCGCCCCACCGGGCTGATCGATCCGCCGGTAGAGATCAAGCCGGTCGAGGATCAGGTCGATGATGTAATCAACGAATGTCGCAAGGTCGCGGCGCAGGGTTATCGCACCCTGATCACGACGCTGACCAAGCGAATGGCCGAAGATCTTACCGAATTCATGCACGAAGCCGGCATCAAGGTCCGCTATATGCACAGCGATGTCGAGACGCTGGAACGGATCGAGCTGATCCGCGATCTCCGGCTGGGCGTTTATGACGTGCTGGTCGGCATCAACCTGTTGCGCGAAGGGCTCGATATTCCGGAATGTGGGCTGGTGGCGATACTGGACGCCGACAAGGAAGGTTTTCTGCGCAGCGAAACGTCGCTGATCCAGACGATTGGCCGCGCCGCGCGCAATGTCGACGGCCGGGTCATTCTCTATGCCGACCGGATGACCGGATCGATGGAACGCGCGATCAGCGAGACCGATCGGCGCCGCGAGAAGCAGGTGGAATATAATCTGGAGCACAATATCACGCCGCTCTCGATCAAGAAAAATATCGGCGATATCATCGCCCATGCCACGGCCAAGGATATGGTCACCGGCGCGGTCGACGGCGACAGCAACCATCTCGTCGGCCATAATCTGAGGAAACATATCGAGAGCTTGGAGAAACAGATGCGCGATGCTGCGGCTGATCTGGAGTTCGAAACCGCAGGCCGCCTGCGCGACGAAATCCGCAAGCTCGAGGCGGAAGAGCTGGGACTGCCAGCCGACCTGCAGCTTGCACAGCCGAAAGGCAGGTCGACCGAGGGACGTCCGGGAACGCGGAAAATGGGCTATGGGCAGACGCAGCGGAAGATGTAGTGGCGGTTCTGTTTCGATAAACGGCATGCCGATATAGACCAATCACATCCCCGCCGCTTGTGCAAAAGCGCCTGCCGGTCCATGTTGCTGACAATATTTTGGGGAGAGAAATCATGCGTACATCCATATTTTTGACCTTGGCAACTTCGGCATTGGCGATCGCGGTTCCGCTCGCTGCGAAAGAAGCGCCTCCGGCCTCTGCCACAGAAGAAATGGCGCCTGATTTTGCATCAGCCGTGACTGCTCCGGGACGGGATGAAGCGGATGTAAAACTGGATGAGAGCCGCAGTCCGGCAGCGGTGCTGGCCTTCATGGGCCTGAAAACCGGAGATGCCGCGCTCGATATATTCGCTGGTGGCGGCTATTATAGTGAAATCATGGGCCGCGCCGTCGGGCCGAGCGGATCGGTGATCGCCGTCAATCCGCCGCAGTTCACGACCAGCGACCAGTCCAAGCAAAAATGGGCAAGCGTCGCTGCGCGGCAGCCGAATGTGACCATGGTGGCTTCGCAATTGCCCGATTATATGCCAGCGGCAAACAGCATTGATTTTGCCATGCTGCACCTGATCTATCATGATTTTTACTGGGAAAGCGAACAGTATAAATTTGAACGAATGGACCCGACTGTCGTGCTGGCAAATCTGTACGCGGGCATGAAACCAGGCGGTGTGGTAGCCGTGATCGACCATGTTGGTTCACCCGGCGATACCCGCATTGTGGTGGAAAAGACCCACCGTATCGACCCGGCAACCGCCCGGTCTGATTTTCTCGAGGCCGGTTTCGTGCTGGACGGGGAAAGCGAGATGTTTGCCAACCCCGATGATGATCTGGAGATAAATGTCTTCGACCCAGCGGTGCGCGGCAAAACCAGCCGCTTTGTGATGCGTTTTCGCAAGCCCGGCTAGCGATCTGCGCGCTGTGCCGGATCAAATCGAAGGCGCGAATCGATAACAATCGTAACTATATGGAAAGTCAGGCATTTTCGGTGACTGCTGGAATTCGCCCTGTCGATTTGAAGTCTCTCTGCCACTATTCACGCGCATTGTTCATAAAAGTCTAATATCAATTCAATGCCTTGCAATAAGATACATTAGTTTACGCGCTCGTTCATGTCCGGTTGTGTAATGCGCTCCTATAAACACTGTATTGATAAGAACTGGTCCCACAGCAACATTCCAGCGTGCTGTAATAGATTGGGTTCAGCATCGAAAAGCGAAAAAATACCTCTCCCCACCAATTAAAACTGGTCGGCGGTGAGGAAGATTTTGACCGGCGGCGCCTTTAGGTAGGGTCGCACGCTGTCGGAACAGAGGCGGGGGCAGATCCGGGTTGTGTATTGGATCTGTCTCCCGACCCCCGGAAATCGCAACGGGCAATATTTGTTTCGCCTTTGGGTCCGGGGACCTGTTGACGGATGGCTTTCGGCGGGTCGCAGGCCGTCCTCCTATCCCCGGATTCTGGAGCGCAGGGCTGGCGCGCGCGTAAAGTTTGCGTGCCAGCCCTGCAATCTCCCGCCTATTCAGGACGCATATTTGACCGAGCAGCCATAGGGCCGCGCTTGCGCGACGCTGACCTTGTCTCCGGATTTGATCTCGCTCAGTGCCGCAAGCACGTGATTGCGCGCAACTTTGATATCTGCGGCATTTGCCGTCGGCTTGTCATCGATACCACCCTGATAGACCAATGTGCCGGCGCTATCGATGATATACATATGCGGCGTGGTTTTTGCGCCATAGGCTTTGCCGACCAGGCCTTTCGCATCGAACAGATAATGGGTCGACTGGATATTCTGTGTCGCGATCAGCGCTTTCGCTTCGGCTCCGGTCATATGACCCTGTTTCCCTTTCGCGCCGCTATTGATCGTCAGCCAGACAGCGCCTTGTTGCCGCGCCGCTTTCTGGGTCGCCTGCATATTGCCGCTGCTATAATGTTTGGACACGAACGGGCAGCCGGGATTGTGCCATTCGAGCACCACGGTCTTGCCGCGAAACTGCGACAGCTGGATCGTTTTCCCATTGACGTCGGTGAGTTTGAAATCCTGGGCATTCGCGCCGTTTTTCTGGGCTGCCGCCAGCGGGCTTGCCAGTGCGATGGCGGCGATGGTTGCGACCGCGAAAGAGGGAAGGTTCCGCACTTATTGTCTCCGTTGATTGGGGGATTGAATCAAGTGGTGCATTTTATACCGGGTTGGTGACCAGATCGGTCAATGTTGCGACCGTGAGAATCTGCGGGAGAATCACCGGCTCCTTGCCGGGCGCATAATAGAGATAGAGCGGTACGCCGGCGCGGCCGTGTTTTTCCAGAAATCTGCTGATCTCCGGATCGGGCCGGGTCCAGTCGCCCATCAGCACGGTGACGTTGGCGGCTGCAAAAACATCGGCGGTTTCGGTACGCTGGATCGCAGCGGCCTCATTGGCCTTGCAGGTGATGCACCAGTCGGCGGTGAAATAGGCGAAAACCGGCTGGCCGGAGGCGCGCAATTCGGACAATCGCGTTTCGCTAAAGGCTTCGCTGGGCAAAGTTGCGGCCGATGTGTTTGCCAGTTTCTGGCTGTTCATCGCCTCTTCGCCGGGGAGAGCGATGATACCCCCCAATATGGCGACTACCATTGCTGCGCTGGTCAGCGCGCCGCGCGACAGGCCCTTGATCTGGCCGCCGCCGAACCACCACAGGATCAGGCTGACCGTCAGCAGGAAGATCAGCGACAGACCGAGCGCGTCGGTTCCAATCTGGCGGCCGAGCAGCCAGATCAGGCCGATGCTGGTGAGAAACATTGGCACCGCCATCGCCTTGCGAAAACTATCCAGCCAGGGCCCCGGTTTCGGCAGCCGGTTGCGGATCGCCGGCACGAAGGCGAGCAGCAGGAAGGGCAGAGCCAGGCCGACGCCAAGTCCGGCAAAAATGACCAATGCGGCAATCGGTGGAAGCACAATCGTGGCGCCCAGGGCAGCGGCCATGAACGGCCCTGTGCAGGGGGTGGCGACAAAGGCGGCGAGCGCGCCGGTCCAGAAGGATCCGGCTGCACCGTCTTTCTTCGTCAGCTTGTTGCCGAAATTCAGATTGGGCAGCTCGAACAGGCCAGCGAGATTGAGGCCGATGGCCGTCACTAGCGCCAGCAGTACGAAGATGATCCGGGGGTCCTGCAGCTGAAATGCCCAGCCAACCGCGGCTCCGCTGGCCCGCAGGCCGAGCAGGATCGCGCCAAGCGCGGTGGCGACCAGAACGACACCGGCGGTATAGGCCAGCGCATCACGCCGCACTTCGGTTTCGTTGCCGCCAGCCTTGGCCAGGCTGATGGCTTTCAGGCTCAGGATCGGGAAGACACAGGGCATCAGGTTGAGCAGCAACCCGCCCAGCAAGGCACCGCCCAGCGCAAGGAACAGCAGCGAAGCGTTTCCCTCTGTCTTGGCTCCGTCGCCAGCCAGGGGCAGGCCGGTCATCGCGACTTTGCCTTTGGTCGCGGTCAGCAGAAAGCCCAGATGATCGCCGATTTTCAATATGCCGGTGATCGTATCCAGCTCATCCCCGCGCGCGCCGGTTTCGAGGATCAGGCGGTCACCATCACGACTGAAACTCTGTGGTGCGGCATAGTCGACAATGCCGTCTTCCTTGATGAAGAAATAGGGCTTGTCGATCTCGACATTGGCTGGCAGCGGGATCGACAGGCGGAACCGATCATTGCTGACGGAAAAGCGGGCTTCACTGCCCAGGGGCCGGGCCAGAGCTGCGCGGAAACCGTTGAACCTCTTGTCCAGCACTAGCGGCGTATCGTTGCCGACGACCTGCAGGGTGATCGACAATTCATCCTGCTCGGGCACGCAGATCTCGTCGGTACAGGACAGCCATTCGGATTTTACCGAAATCGGCAACGGACCGGGCCGGACCTTGTCGGACAGGACCAGATTGACCAGAACCGCATAATCGCCCTTGTAGACATAGTTCATGATGCTGGAGATCAGCAGCGTGTCGGGGACGGGAAATTGCGGATTTCCGGCGGTCACACCAGCGGGCAGATTCCAGTCAAAGCTCATGCCAATGCCCGCATCACCGGGGTTTTCCCAATAGCCGTGCCAGGTTGGCTTGGGTTCCATGACAAAGGCGAGCGTCACGCTTTGCCCTGGCTTCACCTGTTGCGATTCCGCCATCAGCGTGGCGGGTACATTCAATTCTGTATTGCCCAGCCGGTTCTGCGCCTCGGCTGCGGGGGCAAAGACCAGCGCCGCGAACGCCAGCATTATCGAGAATATGCGAAAATCAAATGTCATAAAAACTCACTATTTCCTGTTTAAACGCATTAGGCTATTGGCAGGCAGCTTTCTATAGCGGCATTCATCAGTGAGGACCATTCGTGCGAAAAACGATCATAGTTACAGCCCTGACCGCGTCTATCATATTTTCGGGCACTGCAAATGCCGAAGATCACAGCGCCGCCGACAAAGCCTCGCCGAAACTGGTTGTCGCGATTTCGGTCGACCAGTTTTCCGCCGATCTGTTCAGCGAATATCGCAGCAGCTTTACCGGCGGCCTGAACCGTCTGGCGAGCGGTGTGGTATTTCCGTCCGGCTATCAATCGCACGCGGCCACCGAAACCTGCCCGGGCCATTCGACAATCATGACCGGTGTGCATTCCGGACGCGCCGGGATCATTGCCAACAACTGGATCGACCTGTCGATCAAACGCGATGACAAGACCGTCTATTGTGCCGAAGACGAGCGCATTGCCGGCACCAGCTTTGGTGATATCACCGCCGCCATGCAGGGCGATTATGTCGCCTCGGCCTGGCATCTTCTGGTGCCGACGCTGGGCGAACGGCTCAAGACAATATCGCCGAAATCGCGCAATGTTGCGGTGGCGGGCAAGGACCGGGCAGCCCTGATGATGGGCGGCAAAAATGTCGACGAGATTTACTGGTGGAAAGGCAAGGGCTTTTCCACTCTGGAGGGTCGCAAGACTTTGCCGTCGGTGGCAGCGCTGAACAAGGCGATCGGCGAACACATTGACAAAGCCCGTCCCGCTTATGCGATCCCGGCGCAATGCGTGGCGCATAGCGCCAAAATCATGCATGGCGATGGCAAGTCTGTTGGTGACTATGCCTTCCAGCGTCCTGAAGGCGGGGCGAGCATTTATCGGGGTTCCCCGGATTTCGACGGGTCGATCCTGGCCGCAGCTTCGGCGGTGATCAATGAAATGAAACTGGGTCAGGGCGAAACCACGGACGTGATATCCGTCGGACTGTCCGCGACCGACTATATCGGTCATGCCTTCGGCACAGAAGGCCTCGAAATGTGCATCCAGATGAGCGAACTGGATCGATCGCTCGGCGAATTTTTTGACATATTGGATCGCGAGAATATTGACTATGTCGTGATGCTGACCGCCGATCATGGTGGTCTTGACCTGCCGGAACGGATGAGCCTGCAGGGCGTGCCGGCAGCGCAGCGGATCGATCCCAATCTCAATGCAGAGACGATTGGCAAGACTGTGGCCAAGGAGCTCAATATCCCCGGCGACAAGCCGGTCCTGTACGCAGATGGACCAATTGGCGACTATTATGTCAGTCGGGATCTGCCGGAAAAGCAGCGGCAACGGGTCAAGGACAGCGCGATGGCGCTGATCGCGGCGCACGCACAGGTAGAAGCGGTGCTGGAGCATGATGATCTGGCGGCGATAGAAGTGCCGCGCGGATCTCCCGAAATATGGACCCTGGCGCAGCGCGCCCGGGCCTCATTCAACCAGGACCGGTCTGGCGATTTTATCGTCCTGCTCAAAAAGGGGGTCACCCCGATTGCCTCAACCGCGCGCGGCTATGTCGCGACCCATGGCAGCCCGTGGGATTATGATCGCCGCGTGCCGATCCTGTTCTGGCGGGATGGCATGCAGCATTTTGAACAGCCGCTGTCGGTGATGACGGTCGATATCGCGCCAACGCTGGCGGCGCTGGTCGGCGTGGAAATCCCGGCGGATGAAACCGACGGGAAATGTCTGGATATCGACGGCGGGCCTGCCAATAGCTGCGATTGAATCTGGGTCCTGACGCTAGCGTCGCTGGTAGCGGGTCAATCCCTGGCCCAGGCTGTTGTTCGCAATCCTTAGCTGATCGCCGCTCCAGTCGGCGACGAACCAGGTGTTGCGTTGCACGCCCTTGGCCAGCGACGCGTTGTTGGAATGGATATTGAGACCGGTGGAACTGTGGTCCCTGTCTTCGGCCGCCACTGCGATGAAGGCGCTCCAATTGTCCTTGTTCTGGCCCTGCACGAAGACATTGCCGCTGATCACCCCGGTCGCGCCGGCTGGCAGGTCGATCATATAATTGGTGTTGCGGCCCTGGGTGTCATCAAAACTGTTATTGGTGATTGTCGCCCGGGGCGCGCGGCTTTTGACATAATGTCCGCCATTGCCTTTTTCGAACCGGCTATTGGTCACCTTCAGCGATCCGAAATAACCAATATAGATGCTGTGCGCGCAGGACAGGCCGCGATCACAGCGGCCCAGGCGCTGGAAGGTTGACCGGTCGATGACAATTTCTGCGCTCTCATCATCGGCGCTCAATATGCCCTCTTCGGCATTGCGGAACATGGCATTATAGACATAGAGATCGCCCCGCTCGATCCGGATGCCGGCGCCATTGCCATCCGGAACGCGCTGGTTCTGGAAGATGATACCGTCGATGGTTGCCGCTTTGCCGCGCAGGACCAGCGTTGCCTTTTCCTCGCAGATGCCGCCGTCGAAGATCGTGCGGCCCGGGATGGAGGCCTTGTAGGTGATGCGACCCGCTGTCTGGACCGCGCAATCACCATAGGAACCCGGTGCGATGACGATGGTCGCATTATTGCCGCCAACGGCCTTGACCGCGTCGGCCAGCCGGGAATAGGTCGCTCCGGTTTCCGAGACCGTGAACGGCGCATCGCGCTGGGCCTGTACAGCGGTTCCGGCGACAGATGCCACTATGATTGCGGCTAGCAACGGGGACTTAAAGAACATTTATGTCATCCTGACTCGGGAGAATAGGGCATTTTCACTATCGCCTGCTGCGATGTCAAACAATGTAAAAACTTGGCCTGTCCCAGATGAATTCAGGCTGAGCGACAGAGGTTAACGGGTTAACCAGGCAGGCCTATTCGTTGAGATTGGGCCGCAACCACTGGCGCGCCTGGTCGAGAGTCGTGCCGCGCCGGTCTGCATATTCTTCCACCTGATCCTCGCCGATCCGGGCGACACCGAAATAGTCGGCTTGCGGGTGAGCCAAATAGAAGCCGGAAACCGCAGCGGTCGGCGTCATTGCGAAGCCGCTGGTCAGTTCGATGCCGGTATTTTCCGTTGCATCGAGCATCTCGAACAGGATCGGTTTCAGACTATGGTCCGGGCATGCCGGGTAGCCGGGGGCAGGGCGGATGCCCTGATATTTTTCGCGGATCAGGTCCTTTTTGTTCAGATCCTCTTCGGCCCCATAGCCCCACAGGTCTTTGCGGACATGTTCGTGCATGCGCTCGGCAAAGGCTTCGGCCAGCCGGTCGGCCAGCGCTTTCAACAGGATGCTGTTATAATCATCCTTGTCCATTTCGAACCGTTGCACATGTTCATCGATGCCATGGCCGGTCGTCACTGCAAAGCCGCCCATCCAGTCATCTGTGGTGTCGATGAAATCGGCGAGACAATTGTTCGGTTTGCCGCCCCGTTTGACAACCTGCTGCCGCAACATCGGCAGGGTGAATTCGTCATTTTCCGGAGAAACCAATATGTCATCGCCGTCGCGTCGCGCCCGCCACAGGCCGGCGACGCCTTTTGCGGTCAGCCATTTTTCCTCGATAATCTTGTCGAGCATGACCTGTGCATCGCGGAACAGGTCGCTGGCGCTTTCGCCGACAATCTTGTCGGTGAGGATCGCCGGATAATTGCCGACCAGCTCCCAGGCTCTGAAAAACGGCGTCCAGTCGATATAGTCGCGCAGGTCGGCCAGATCCCAGTCTTCGTAGACATGCAATCCTGGCTTGGCTGGTGCCGGAGCCTTGAGCGACATGTCGACCACGGCCGCATTGGCCCGCGCTTCTTCGAGCGTGGCCAGTTTTTTCCCGGTCTTGCCCGCCCGCGCAATGCGGACCTGCTCATAATCTTCCCGGGTTTTGGCGATGAAGCCGACCGCCTGGGTGTCGCTGACCAGTTGCGAGGCCACGCCGACGGCGCGGCTGGCATCCAGCACATGGATGGTCGGGCCGCTATAGGCGGGTTCGATGCGTAGCGCCGTGTGGGTCTTGGATGTGGTTGCGCCACCGATGAGCAGCGGCAATTGCATTTTTGCCCGCTCCATTTCTTCGGCCACGGTCACCATTTCATCCAGCGACGGCGTGATCAGCCCGGACAGTCCGATAATATCCGCGTCATTTTCATTGGCGGCCTTCAGGATGTCGGTCCAGGATACCATCACCCCGAGGTCGATGACCTCAAAGCCATTGCACTGCAGCACGACGCCGACGATATTCTTGCCGATGTCGTGCACGTCGCCCTTGACCGTGGCCATGATGATCTTGCCCTTGCCCTTGGCCTTTTCGTCCTTTTCCGCCTCAATATAGGGGAAGAGATGGGCGACGGCCTTTTTCATCACGCGGGCGGATTTGACCACCTGCGGCAGGAACATCTTGCCCGATCCGAACAGGTCGCCGACGACATTCATGCCGTCCATCAGCGGCCCCTCGATCACTTCGATCGGCCGGCCGCCGCGGTCCTTGACCGCCAGCCGCATTTCCTCGGTATCATCGACGATATGCGCGTCTATGCCCTTGACCAGCGCATGTTCCAGCCGCTTGTTCACTTCATAGCCGCGCCATTCCGCCGCCGCCTTTTCCGCGACTTCGTCGGTGCCGCGGAATTTTTCGGCCAGGGTGATCAGCCGGTCGGTGGCATCCTCGCGGCGGTCGAATATCACATCCTCGCAAAGCTCGCGCAGCTCGGGATCGATATCGTCGTAAATATCCAGCTGGCCGGCGTTGACGATCGCCATGTCCATGCCGGCGGGTATCGCATGATAGAGAAAGACACTGTGCATCGCCTTGCGGACCGGTTCGTTGCCGCGGAAGCTGAACGACAGGTTCGACAGCCCGCCGGAGATATGGACATGCGGGCAGCGTTTCCGGATTTCGCGGGTCGCCTCGATAAAATCGAGCCCATAGCGGCGATGCTCGTCAATCCCGGTCGCAATCGCGAACACATTGGGATCGAAGATGATATCTTCCGGCGGGAAGCCAATTCCGGTCAGCAGCTTGTAGGCGCGCTCGCAAATCTCGATCTTGCGCTGCATGGTATCCGCCTGTCCGGTTTCATCAAAAGCCATGACCACAACCGCCGCGCCATAAGCCATGCACTTGCGCGCCTGATCGAGAAACTGCTCCTCGCCTTCCTTCATCGAGATACTGTTGACGATCGGCTTGCCGGATACGCATTTCAGCCCGGCCTCGATCACCGACCATTTGCTGCTGTCGATCATCACCGGCACGCGCGCGATATCGGGTTCGGCGGAGATCAGCTTGAGAAAGGTGGTCATCGCATGATGCGCGTCGAGCAGGCCCTCATCCATGTTGATGTCGATCACCTGCGCGCCATTTTCGACCTGCTGGCGCGCGACTTCGACCGCGGCTTCATAGTCGTCGTTGAGGATGAGCTTCTTGAAGCGGGCAGAGCCGGTAACATTGGTACGCTCGCCGATGTTGACGAAATTGGTGGAGGAAGATGTGGTCATAATGATGTGATGTTATCCGTTGGTCTCGAGCAAAGCCGGGAGACAATTATTTCTGCGCGGTTCGTGCCTTGCCAGGCGCGATACGAAGGGGAATGCTGATCGTTCAAGCCGCCATGGTGA
This sequence comes from Parasphingorhabdus sp., assembly GCF_036964675.1. GTDB lineage: Bacteria > Pseudomonadota > Alphaproteobacteria > Sphingomonadales > Sphingomonadaceae > Parasphingorhabdus. Next base: position 23,022 of record NZ_JBALTF010000005.1, read on the forward strand.
ACGGCTCCAGTCCGGAGAGGCGTGTTCGCACCGTAATCGCCGGTATCTTGCGCGGGTCCTGGTCGGCCACGGCATCGCCAATCGCCCGGATATGGTCCGGTGTCGTGCCACAGCAACCGCCGACGATATTGACCAGGCCATCCCTCAGCCAGTCGCCGATCAATTCTGCCGTCTCTTGCGGCATCTCGTCATATTCGCCGAGATCATTGGGCAGGCCGGCATTGGGATAGGCCATGATCAGGCAGTCCGCCTCTTTCGACAGCATCGCCAGATGCGGTCTGAGCTGGTCGGCGCCGAAGGAACAGTTGAGGCCGATGGTCAGCGGCTTCAAATGCCGCACAGCGTGCCAGAATGCCTCGACCGTATGGCCGGACAGGTTCCGGCCCGACAGGTCGGTCAGGGTCATCGATAGCATCAGCGGCACGTCCCGCCCGCTCGCTTCTGCGGCTTCCATCGCCGCCATTCCGGCGCATTTGGCATTGAGCGTGTCGAATATGGTTTCGATCAACAGAAAGTCGACTCCGCCGTCGATCAATGCATCGCACTGGTCGCGATAGACGCTCTTCAGATAATCATATTCAATCTCGCGGAAGCCGGGATCATTGACATCGGGGGACAGGGAAAGCGTCTTGTTGGTCGGACCAACCGACCCGGCGACAAAGCGCGGCCGGCCATCCCTGGCTTCGGCCTTGTCGCAGGCCGCGCGGGCAATTTCAGCCGATTTGACGTTCAGATCGCGCACCAGATGCTCGCAGCCATAATCCGCCTGACTGATCACGGTGGAACTGAACGTATTGGTTTCGATAATGTCAGCGCCGGCATCGAGATAGGAGGTATGAATGGCTTCAATGATATCCGGCCGCGTCAGGCTGAGCAGATCATTATTGCCCTTCTGATCATCGGTCAGGTCGAGATTGCCGCGATAATCCTCTTCGCCCAGACGATAGTTCTGGATCGCCGTGCCATAGCCGCCATCAAACACCAATATCCGCTCTGCGGCCAGTTTCTGCAATTGTTCGCGTGCGTTGGTCATGCCGCTTTCTCCTGTTGTCCGCTGGTGGGGCGCTTGCCGAGCAAGTGGCAAATCGCGTAGCTGAGCTCTGCCCGGTTGAGCGTGTAAAAATGGAACTGGCGAACGCCACCGGCATAAAGCTTGCGGCACAATTCCGCCGCCACCGTGGCCGCGATCAATTGCCGTGCCGAGGGATGGTCATCCAGCCCCTCGAACAGGTCGTTCATCCAGGGCGGAATTTCTGCGCCGCACATCCCTGCGAATTTGCGGGTCTGGGCGACGTTGGAAACCGGCAAAATGCCGGGCACCAGTTCGGCGTCGATGCCAGCCGCCGCCGCCGCGTCGCGGAACCGGAAAAAAGCTTCTGCGGTGAAGAAAAACTGGGTGATCGCCCGGCTGGCGCCAGCGTCCAGCTTGCGCTTCAGATTATCGAGATCGCTTTGCGGGCAATCGGCTTCGGGATGGGTTTCCGGATAGGCGGCAACCGATATTTCGAACGGGGCAATATCGGTCAGACCTTTTACCAGTTCTGCCGCGCTGGCATAGCCTTGCGGATGCGGCTCAAACGCCTGGCCTGCTGCGGGCGGGTCGCCGCGCAGGGCGACAATATGGCGAACACCTGCATCCCAGTAGGATCGAGCGACCTCGGCGATTTCGTCTTTGCTGGCGCCAACGCAGGTCAGATGGGCTGCAGCCGGAATATTGGTTTCCTTGGCAATCCTTGCCACCGTGGCATGGGTGCGCTCGCGTGTGGTTCCACCAGCACCATAGGTCACGGAAACAAATCGCGGGCTGAGCGGCTCGAGCGTTACCACGCTTTCCCACAGGGTTTTTTCCATTTGGTCCGACTTTGGTGGAAAAAATTCGAACGAAACATCGGCATCGCCGCTCAATCCGGCAAAGAGCGGCGCATCAAGCGCCCGTTTGGCCTCTTCCAGTTCGATCAGGCCCATTGGCCGTGTTGGATTGTTCATGCTGATGCTCTTTTCAAATTTTCAGTTTGGGAGGCCAGTTTCTCGGAATCGGGATGCAAGCTGGGAATGATGGCTTTCCTGGCGACCCATATTTTTACCGTCAGTTCACCTCCGTCCAGCGATCTGGTCTCGACCAGTTCGAGCTTCGATGCGGTGAGCCAATGTTTCATGCTGTCATCGCTGAAGCCAAGCCGTGCGTGCGCATGTTCGGTGCGCAAATCTTCCCGGTCATGGGCCGCAAAATCGGCGATCAGGACGATGCCAGCGGATTTCAACACCCGGGACACTTCCGCCAAAACAGCTTCCGGATGCTGCGCATAATGCAGAACCTGATGCAGGATGACGCTATCAACCGCACCATTTGCCAGCGGCAGATGGTTGAAGTCGCCTTGTTTCAATTCGGTTTTCTGCACCAGGTTCGAACCGCTAGCGGTTTCGCTTTCGAGCAATTTGGCTCGAGCCAGTCGCAACATTTCGGGACTATTGTCGATCGCAACGATCGATTGTGCCGAGGCCCCGAACAATTCCACCATCCGCCCCGTCCCGGTCCCGATATCGAGCATCTTGCCGAGCGGTATGTCCTGCAGCAAGGCGAGCATCGCGCCCTCAACTTCTGCTTCGGGCAAATGTAGCGACCGGATCGCATCCCATTGTTCGGCATGTGCGGCAAAATAGCGTTCTGCCATCTTAGCGCGGGCTTTGCGAACCAGCGCAAGCTGTGCCTGATCCCGCGTCGCCTGTTCCGATTTCACGACCGTGTCCGACCGAAAAATGCGGCCCAATATTTGCAGCTCGGCTGCGGGTCCTGGTTTCAAAAAAACCCAGCTGCCTTCTTTTCGGCGTTCGGCCAGTCCGGCTTCATCCAAAATTCTTATGTGGCGGGAAATGCGGGGCTGACTTTGGTCAAGAATTTGCGCCAGTTCGCCGACGGCCAGTTCCATCTTTTGCAGCAACAGCATGATTCTCAACCGTGTAGGGTCGGCGAGCGCTCTAAAGATGTTCAAGATATGGTCCATGTCAGATAGCTATATAAAGAAATCTTTATATCTGGTCAATCGGCATGATTTTCCCTATTTGGCTTTTGTTTCCGACAGCCGGGCAAGGAGAATTGCCAAATCGGCAAATTGCCGAAACAGGTTCTTCGTTGCGTTCATTCCGCCATATCGCTAAAGCTATGCATCGCAGGCCAAAGGAGGTAAAACAACTCCTGGCCGGCCTGGTTTTTGAGGAATAAAATAGAGGGTTACCCCAATGAAAAAAGTTACAACATCAATCGTTCTGGCCGCCGCACTTGGCTTGGCCGCATGTTCTGGTGCAGACAATGCTGAAGCTGGTGCAGAAGAGGCCGTAGAAGGCACTGAAGCAACCGCTGAAGAAGCTGCTGATGATGCCATGGACGCTGCTGAAGGTGCTGCGGACGCCATGGGCGAAGCTGCTGCCGATGCAACCGCTGAAGCTGGTGAAGCCGCCGATGCGGCTGGTGAAGCTGTTGACGCTGCCGGTACGGCTGCCAAGGACGCTGCCAGCACGGCCGTCGACAAGGCTGCTACCGCTGCGAAAAAAGCGGTTGAATAAGCTTTTGATATTCTAAAAAAAAGGGCTGCCTTTGGGTGGCCCTTTTTTTGTCTTTGGTCCGGCAAGGATAGGCTTTATGAAGCTGTCATGAGAAGCATATTCACTATCATGTCATTGACCCTTTTGGTCGCATGCGGCCCGGCGCAAAATGATCCCGGCCCGGGAGGCGTCACCGTTGGCGAAGCAAAAGCGCTGGATGAAGCGGCGAAAATGCTCGACGAGCGCAACACGCCGCCTGAATCGATCGAGAATATGAACACGGACGCTGCCGATACCGAATAGGCTTTATCCCGGGTGGTAGCGGCCGACCGCCCGGGTCACTGCCTGCATCAGGCGCATGCGCTCGGGAATCGAAGCGGTCGTATCACCCAGCAATACGACCACGGCATAGCGCGTGCCATCGGGAGCGGTCATGATACCAATATCATTATATCCGGTTGCTATCGAACCAAGAACCTGACCGGTCCCGGTTTTGTGCAGAAATTCCCACCCCGCCGGCACGCCAGCCTTTAGCCGGTTCGGACCGCTATGTGTCCGTTTCAATATGGCTTGCAGCAATTTCGTCGAATTCGCGGAAAGCAGTTCGCCGCGGGCCAGTTTGTCGAGGGCACGGGCAATCGCCATCGGACTGGCGCCATCAACCGGATCGGCAAGATAGGCGTTGAGTGATTGCCGTCGTTGCTCGACCGGTATTTTGGCGCGGGCCGCATAGAAGGTCCGGCGGTAGGACAGGTTCTGCCTCCATTCCATCCCGGCAATGCCGCTTTGCAGCAATCGTTCGCCGGGTCCGAAGCGGATTTTTCCGAGCGAATTTTTCGCGATGAAGCTGCGGACAGCGTCTGGCCCGCCAGCATGACGAAGCAAGGCGTCATTTGCGGTATTGTCGCTGCTCGCAAGTGCCTTTTCGAGCAATGTATAGACGCTTTTCACAACCGCGCCTTCCCGTTCCACTTCAACCGCCATTGGTTGATGGAATACGGTCAGGTCTTCCTTGCCGATGCGGATCGAGTCGGACAATGATGCGTGGCCCTGATCGATCTTGTCGAGCAAGGTCATTGCGACCCACAGTTTGGAAACGCTTTGCTGGGGGAAATATTCATCAGCCCGGTGTCCGAATTCCCATTCACCATCGATCCGTTTGATCGCAATTCCGGTCTTTCCAGGAAAAGTCCGCCATAGTTCATCTATTTCGCGAACCAACGCAGGATTGGGCTGTTCCCGCGCATTGTCAGCGCGCGGCGATACCGACGGTGACCGATTTTGATAGACCGGGGGTGACGCATTATTGGGCTGGGCTAGCGGCCGGTTTGATGTGGACGCGCAAGCGGTCAAGGTGACGGTCAGCAGCAATATCCATATATGCCGAAAATGTCTCATGGGTTGTCGATCATATGCTGTTGGAATGTTCATATATCCTTCTAACTAAGCGCCTCTGTCTGAATAGGGGCAATACTGCGGATTGCGGTGAATGTGTCTCCTGCTGCGACAGATTGTTCGAGCGGTCTGGCAAAGCTGCCTATCATCGCAAAGAGACTTCTATTTCTTGATGCCGAAATTGAGTCTGCGGGTAACGCGATAGTCGAGTGTATTCACGAGAAAATAGGATATTGTCCAGCGCAGGCGATTGAGCAAAGTCCGGCGGGATTTGTGTAGTTCCGGCGTGATGGTTTCGGCGTTTTCATGCAAAATATCAATCACCGTGCGCGCATGATCGGCAAAGTCGGCATCTTCTATCCGCAACATCATTTCGACATTGATAAACAGGCTGCGCAAATCGAAATTTGCCGAACCAATATAGACGGCATTGTCGACGATCACCAATTTTGTGTGCAGGCGTCTGCGTTGATATTCAAAAAGGCGAGCGTTTCGCTTCAGCAGATATCCGTATAGCAACCGGCTTGCTCCGATGGTCGCCGCATTGTCGGTTTTGCCTGGCAATAAGATCCGGCTTTGTCCGCCGCGCTTCGATAATCCGCCGATCCGCCGCAAAAGCCCTTGTCCCGGGGAAAAATAGGCGGTGACGAGATCAAGCCTGCTGCCATTTTCAAGATCCTTCTTGATCGCTCGCGCCCAGCGACTCAGGCGATTGCTCGGACCACCCAGAAGCCATTGAAACTGGCCATCGCCGGCATCCCAGTGCCGCACCATCTTGCGCAGCGCGCGAATATTGCCATTGTCCCGATAAACCCAGTCGGACAACAGGCGGAAATAGCTGGCCAGATTGGCGACCTCGGGGCCCTCGATTTCAAGGCCAAGATCTTCCCAGCTGTCGTCGGTCAGGCTGCTATCCCCGGCCGGTTGATGGACCGTGAAATATTCGTCGGCAATATTGAATCCGCCGATCAAGGCGCAGCGATCATCCGCGATTATCATTTTCTGGTGATTGCGGACAAAATAGCTGGTGGAAAAGCGGGGGCTGAAGATCCTGAACTTCCCGCCGGCCTCGATCAGCGGGTCAAAGAATTTGCGCGGGGCGCCATTGGAGCCGAAGCTGTCGACCATCATTTCGACCGCAAGGCCCCGCTTGCAGGCCGCAATCAACATGTCCATGATCGTCCGGCCGACGCGGTCATCCTCGAACATGTAGAAGAACAGCTTGAGGCTTTTGTCCGCCCCTTCGATCATGTCGACCACCGCGGAAAGGCGGTCCGCTGCCGTGCGGACAAGCCGCAACCGGTTGCCACCGACATCAAACCATTGCGGCAGGCCGGGTTGCAATAGCTGGTTATTCGACGTGATGCTCTCCATGGTTGAGTGGCATAGATTATCACTGGCGCACCGACAAACCATTAGATTGCCGATTGGCTTGCTCGGATATGTTGGGGCGCGTGCGGATTTGTTGACAAATCCCGCCCGCCGGCCTAGATGCAGGCCTCTTTTCCTATAGTTTGCAGAATCAGGAGCGCCTTATGGCTCGCGTTACGGTTGAAGATTGCGTTGATAAAGTCACAAACCGGTTTGATCTGGTGTTGTTTGCTGCCCAGCGCGCACGTGAGATTTCAGGCGGCGCAGAGCTGACTGTTGATCGCGATCGCGATAAAAACCCGGTTGTGGCGCTGCGCGAGATCGCAGAAGAAACGGTCAAGCCGAAGGATCTGCAAGAAAGCCTGATTCAATCGCTGCAGAAGGTTCTCATCGACGATGATGATACGCCGGATGAAATCGGTTCGATCAGCCAGTCGGCAGAAGCGCTTCGCCTCACGGCTGCTGCACCACCACGCAGTGCCGGTGTCGCTGGAGACTACGGTCGCCGCTAAACGGTCCGCGTTACGGCGCAGGATTTACCGAGACAAAGAAAAGGCCGCCGGGAATAATCCCGAGCGGCCTTTTCTTATATCTTGTTCCATCGGCTGAAGGCGGATTAAGCGCCTTGCGGTTTGGGATCGCCAAACGGGCCCTTCTTCTTCCGTCCCGCTTTCGGGATGGTTGCGCCGATCGATGGCACAGCAGTCGGCTTGGCGACATCACCATCCGGACGCTCGATCTTGCCGGTCTTGATCACTTCATCAATTTCGTCGCCCGACAGGGTCTCATATTCGAGCAGTGCATTGGCCAGCGCGTGGAGTTGATCCTCGTTCGTGGTCAGCAGATGTTTCGCCCGATCATAGCTGTCATCGATTAGCTTGCGAATTTCCAGATCGATCTTTTTCGCGGTTTCGTCCGACATGTGGACGCGCTGGGATTGCGAATAGCCGAGGAAGGTTTCACCCTGTTCCTCCTCATATTGCAACGGACCCATCTCGTCGGACATGCCCCATTGCGTGACCATGTCGCGCGCCAGCTTGGTCGCATATTGGATGTCGCTTGAGGCGCCCGAAGAGACCTTGTCATAGCCAAAGATGATTTCCTCGGCGACGCGTCCGCCCATCGACACCGCCAGATTGGCGTGCATCTTGTCGCGGTGATAGCTGTAATTATCACGCTCGGGCAGGCGCATGACCATGCCGAGTGCGCGGCCGCGGGGAATGATCGTCGCTTTGTGGATCGGATCGGAAGCAACCTCATGCACCGAGACAATAGCGTGACCGGCTTCATGATAAGCGGTCATCCGCTTTTCGTCGTCGGTCATCACCATGGACCTGCGCTCGGTGCCCATCATGACCTTGTCCTTGGCGTCCTCGAATTCGCTCATCGCGACCATTCGTTTGCCACGGCGGGCTGCCATCAAAGCGGCCTCGTTGACCAGATTGGCGAGGTCGGCGCCGGAGAAGCCGGGGGTGCCGCGCGCAATGGTGCGTGGGTCGACATCCGGAGCCAGCGGCACTTTCTTCATATGCACCGCGAGGATTTTTTCGCGCCCTTCGATATCGGGGCGGGGAACGACCACTTGCCGGTCAAAACGGCCGGGACGCAGCAGAGCGGGATCCAGCACGTCGGGGCGGTTGGTTGCGGCGATGATGATGATGCCTTCATTGGCCTCAAAACCGTCCATCTCGACCAGCAGCTGGTTCAGCGTCTGTTCGCGTTCGTCATTACCATTGCCGAGACCGGCGCCACGATGGCGACCGACCGCGTCAATTTCATCGATGAAGACGATGCACGGTGCATTTTTCTTGGCCTGTTCGAACATGTCGCGGACACGGCTGGCGCCGACACCGACAAACATTTCGACAAAATCTGAACCGGATATGGAGAAAAACGGTACGCCCGCTTCGCCAGCAATGGCGCGAGCCAAGAGGGTTTTACCGGTACCAGGCGAACCGACAAGCAGCGCGCCTTTCGGTATCTGGCCACCAAGCTTGGCAAAGCGAGCGGGATTTTTCAGAAACTCGACAATTTCTTCCAGCTCTTCGCGGGCTTCATCAATACCTGCGACATCCTGAAAGGTGACCTTGCCCTGTTTTTCGGTCAGCAGCTTTGCCTTGGACTTGCCAAAGCCCATTGCTCCGGAACCGCTGCCCTTTTGCATCTGGCGCAGTACGAAAAAGGCGATGCCGAGGATCAAGAGGAAAGGCAGGGATTGCACGAGAATGATCTGCCAGATGCTGGCCTGTTCCTGTGCCTTGCCGCTATATTCGACACCTTTTTCATCCAGCAGTGTCACCAGCGACGGATCGCTGCCAACCGGCGTGGTCGAGAACATGTCGCCATTGGTGAGTTCGCCAGTGATCTTGTCCGGCGCGATGGCAACGCTTTTCACGCTGCCTTCTTCCACCTTGTTGCGGAATGAAGAATAGCTGATTCCGGTTCCCGCGTCGTTCGCGGCACCGGCTCCAAACATCGAAACCGTGAGCAGCAGCGCAACGATAACGCCAGCCCAGATGAACATGCTCTTCATCCAGGGATTGTCTTTTGGATCCTGTTCGTCATTCATTGCGCATCTTGTCCTGTAATCATTGTGGCTGCGGGTGCTGGACACCGCGCGGCTATTTTATTCATGCTCTAAAGATAGTCCTTTTACCGCGGATGACAATATGAGCGCTAATGTTTTTACCGATCAGTGTGATCGGAACCGTTCTGGACGAAGGTTGAGCCAGAAAAACTAGCTATTCCGGCGCTTTGGCGCGGTCTGAAACTGCCAATTATCACCGCCCCGGCACAATATATCACCCAGGGTGACGGTTTCGCCCTGTTCCAGTGCGATAATCGTCTGGTCAATCTGGTTGCCGCGCGGGGATAATGCGGGATCACAGATATGCAGGCATGCGAGCAGGAGTCGCCGCTGAATCTCGGGTGGAAAGGCGGTCTGCGAGAGTGAGCAGCCAAAATCCGTGCTGGTGATATGTTCCCTGGCAAGCCGTTCGACCATCCATTCGATTGCCTCGCGCGCGGCGCCTATTGCACTGGCACTCTGGCTGGCGAGCCTTGTGTCAAATCCTTCCAGGTCCTCAAGCGCATTGCGCACCCGCACCCGATCATAGCCCTGATCGCGATTCGAGGGGTCGTTGATCGCGTCGATGCCCTGGCTGGCGACATAGGAAATCAGTTCTGATTTTTGAAAATGGAGCAGGGGCCGGATAATATTGGTCCGTTTCTCCCTGATGCCAGACATCCCGTCAACGCCGCTGCCGCGCAATATGCGCATGATCATGGTTTCCAGCTGGTCATCGGCATGATGGGCGGTGGCCAGCCAGTGGATATGGTTATCCTTCATCCAGTCGTGCAGCAATCCGTAGCGCGCGTGTCGGGCTGCGCTCTGAATGCTGCCACGGATCGGAACCACTGGCCGCAATATTTCGTGAGGGATGCCGCGTTCACGGCAAATTGATGCGACAAATTCCGCTTCCGTGCGAGCGGCAGGGCGCAGGCCATGATCGACCGTTGCAGCGGCAATCCTGCCCGGCCAGGCTTGTAACGCCAACAATAGCAGCGCCAGACTGTCGGGACCGCCGGAAACGGCCAGGCCCAGTTTCTGGTCATTCGATTCAAACCCGGGAATCAGCCGGTCCAGTGCCTCTGTAAAGCGTTGGTCGAGCGAGGCGGCTGCATCATTCATGATCTATTTGCAGTTGGCAGCAACCTTGCCCGATGCCACGCGATCAGCAAGCCGGCCGCTGGCGACCTCGGGATAGACATCCTGCATTTCCGCCAATACCCGACAGGCATCGGTTTTCTTGCCCAGTTGCACCAGCGCGGTGCTCAGAAAATAGAGGCTGTCCGGGGCGCGTTCTCCCCGCGGTCTTTTCTGGTAATTTTCATAAAGGGCAACCGAAGCCAGCGCGGGCTTTTTATCATCAAGATAAGCGCGGCCGAGCAAATTTTGAGCGAAACTCGCGCGCCGATGGCCGGCATGATCCTCGACCATCTTCTTCAGCTGCGCCTGCGCTTCCGGATAGAATTCTGCTTCCCACAGTCGATAACCATAAACATAGGCATCTTCCGCAGCATCTCCGGTGTCCGGCATGACGATCGCGGCAACACCGGCAACCCGCTTGGGATCAGGTGCAGCCGCTGGCGCCGTTGCTTGTGCTGCTTTTGGGGCCGCTACTGGCGCAGATCCGTTGGTGCTCGTGGCTGGCGGGCTAACCGCTGGCGCTGCCGTCGCGGCCAACCGGTCTTCAATTTTTTTCAGCCGAAACCCGTTTTCCTCAACTTGACCGGTGAGGCTGGCCAGGCTGGATTCCAGCGCATCTACCCGTGCGATCAAGTCGCTAACGGCCGAAGTCGTGATGGCGGTTGCGGGCGATGCAGGGCCGCGCTCTGCCGTTATTTCGGGTTCGAAATAGCGGGTCGAGCCGCCGGGAAAAACCTTGCGCTGAACCGCACGCATTTCTTGCTCGAGCCGATCGACCCGCTGGTCTACATTTGCGTTCTGGGCCGATACCGGCGCGCTGACAAGCAAGCTGGTGAGCAGGATAGTGATACCAAATGTCTTCATCGAGGCCTCCGCTGATTTCTCGTATATTAACCATATACTATTCTGAAAGGTAGAGAAAATTATCACAGCGAACCGACGCGTTCCGCTCGCTCGCCGCTTCACCTAATGGCTCGTGCGTTCGTCAATCAGGCGATGAATCGGCCGCTGGATTGCTGGCTGTGTCCCGGGAAAGCAACGCTGCCGCGCTGACTCCTACATCCTTGATAGTCCGCTCTGCAGTGCCCAGTTGCGGAACGACCTGGCCGTCTATGGTGACGGTTAGCGCATCGGGGCGCCCGGTCAGGATCTGAGGATTGTCGGCATCAGCCGGAACAGTGAAAGTGTCCCCTGCCGCCATTTCATTTTCGAACAGGCGCTTGCCTTCGGCATCATAGATTTTTATCCAGACCGGCTGGGTTGCTGTCAGCACCACGGTTCCCTCGCTTGACGGCACCGAGCCGATATTCTCGAGGGCCTGCGGATTGGGGTTGCTCGAAACGGTTTCCATCGGTGTCGCAGATTCGCTGTCCGTGATTTCCGGCAGGTCACCGGGATTGAGGATCAACGTGCGCCAGACCAGATAGCCGACAAGCACCAATATCCCGATGCCGGCGGCCGTCCATGCCAGATAGCGGGGTGGAATGCTGGACGGGTTGGCCGGAGCATATCCGCTGACTTCGGGTTGGTAAGCGGCGTGGCCCTGTTCATCCATTTCCGCGCGCAGCTGGCTACCGATGGAAGCATCACTCAGCCCGACCGTTCGGGCATAGGATTTGGCAAAGCCGATTGCATAGGTCCGCCCGGGCAGCGCATCAAAATCACCGCTCTCGATCGATTCGAGATGGCGCTGCGGAATCCGGGTTTTTTTTGCGATATCTTCGAGCGACAGATTTTTCTGCTCCCGCGCACGGCGCAATAATTCACCTGTGCTGTGCAGATGCAGCTCGACATTTTCGTCGTCATTGGTTTCTTCGGCCACTCAAAACTCCCTTGGCCGGATCATTTTGCGACCCTTTTCGCACTTACCGGATATTCCTTCGAAAAGAGCCAGTTTGGGCAGCAAAAGTCAATGACAATCATGGTTGAGATGCTGCATTTCACCATTTTGGGCAATTCAGTAGAAAAATTGCCGACTGATTGGCAGAAAACGGATCAGTCCAAGTCAATATTGTGCTGATTTGCCCATTGTTCCAGACGCAGTCTTGGTTCGGCAGGTGCTTCCTTCAAAATGGCTTCAACTTCCAGTTTGACCTGACCGAGATCGAGCGAACGGACCATCGCCTTGATCGGGCCAACCGAAGCAGGCGTGATCGACAAATTGCGAATGCCCAATCCCAATAGCGCCAGAGCGTCCAAAGGGCGGCCACCCATTTCTCCGCACACGCCGAGAGGAATGCCGAACCGTTCCGCATTGTCTGACGCGCGGCGCAGGAATCTGAGAATGGCCGGACTCATCCAGTCAAACCGCTCGGCCAATTTCGGATTGCTCCGGTCTGCGGCAAAAAGAAACTGGGTGAGATCATTGGTCCCGATCGACAGAAAGTCGAGCCGGTCTGCCATCAGATCAAGACATTCTGCCAGCGCCGGAACCTCAAGCATTGCGCCATATCGGATCGCTGAAGGCAGTCGCTTTTTCTGGCTGTGCAGATAGGCGCGCTGGTTTTCGAATACCGCCTTGGCTTCATCAAATTCCCAGGGTTCTGCGACCATCGGGAACATGACATTCAGTTTTCGTCCTGCCGCTGCCTCGATCAGGGCCCGCGCCTGCACTTTCATCAGGGCATCCCGTTCAAGGCCAATGCGAATTGCCCGCCAGCCCATGGCCGGATTATCCTCTTTGGAATCGCTGGTCTGAAAATAGGGGAGCGGCTTGTCACCTCCGATATCGACCGTGCGAAATACAACCGGCTTGTCGCCGGCTGCATCCAGCACATCACGATAGAAGCGAGTCTGGCCAGCCCGTCCCGGCATGGTTGCGGCGACCAGAAACTGAAATTCGGTCCGGAACAGCCCGATACCGTCGGCACCGGTCAGGTTGAGCAAAGCCAGGTCGTCCCGCAGGCCGGCGTTGATATTGACCGTGATCCGGACACCGTCTTTTGTCACGGCTTCCTTGTCGCGCAGCTCGGAATATGCGGCGCGCTTTTTCTGACTCAGCTCCAGCTGCGCTTCAAACGCGTCCTCCATCGAGGGACTGGGTCGCACAAACACGGCTTTTTCGTCGACATTGAGGAGAAGATGGTCGTCTTCCCGCACGACTTGCCGGATATTCTTGACCTGGCCGAGGATGGGGATGCCCATCGCGCGCGCGATGATCGTGACATGGGCGGTCAGCGAGCCTTCTTCGAGAATCACGCCCTTCAACTTGCGCCGGTCATATTCGAGCAGTTCTGCCGGTCCGAGATTGCGGGCAATCAAAATCGTGTCCTGCCGCAAGCCCATTTTGGCTGCGGTACCCATTTGTCCGGAAACGGTCCGCAGCAGACGGTTGGCGAGATCTTCCAGATCATGCATGCGCTCCGCCAACAACGGATCATCAATTTGCCGCATGCGCATCCGGGTATGCTGCTGCACGCGTTCGATCGCCGCTTCGGCGGTCAGGCCGCTGTCGATGGCTTCATTGATGCGCCGGCTCCAGCCTTCATCATAGGCGAACATTTTGTAGGTCTCGAGCACTTCCTCATGCTCGCCGCCGACCCCGAATTCCGCCTGACTGGTCATCTGGTCGATCTGGTCGCGCATCTTGTCGAATGCCGAATAGACCCGGTGCCGTTCGGCCTCGGTATCCTCCGCCACCGTATGTTCGATTTTCACCCGTGGCTGGTGAAAGACCGCGTGGCCGCTGGCCTTGCCCTTGACCAGTTGCAAGCCGCTCAGACGGTTGGCGCCATTGTCTAGCGACGCAATTTCTTCTGCAAGATTGTCATCGACCAATTCAGCGCTGGTAATCAATTCTGACAGGACCATCGCGGCCGTTTGAAAGGCCTCGATCTCCACTTCGGAATAGCGGCGCGGTTCGACATGCTGGGCACATAAAACACCAATTGCCTGCTGATTGCGGATAATCGGTACGCCGGCAAAGCTGTGGAATTTTTCTTCGCCGGTTTCCGGCCGATACTGGAAATCGGGATGACTCGCCGCCTCGTCGAGATTCAGCGTCTCGACGTTCTTTGCGATATAGCCGGTAAGCCCTTCCCCCATGGCCAGTTTGGTGACGTGAACCGCTTCTGCGTTGAGCCCGCGGGTCGCAAATAATTCCAGCAGGCCGTCGCGGCGCAAGTAGATTGAGCAGACTTCGCTGCTGACCGCTTCGGCAACGGTTTCGACGACCTGATTCAATTTGGTCTGGGCATTGCCACGCGACGCCATGATCGACCGCAGGCCGGTTAGGATATTGCGAGCGGTCTTGGTACTCGAGGGGTCTGTTGATGGCATGATCTTTGCCTAGCAGAAAGGCCACGGGAGTGCGATGTCGAAAAGCAGCCTCGACCAAAGCAGATTTATTGATATTAGTTCAGCGTGGGCGTCGGCGCCCACTCACGGCTAATTCAGCAATTCTTCTTTCAGTCGGAGCTTCTCTTTTTTGAGGCTGTGGATTCGAATCGTGTCGGGTAGCGGCCGGGTTTCTTCTTCATTGATCTTGCGTTCCAGCGCTTCATGCTTTTCGCGCAATGCTGACATGTGATTCTGAATCATTAAAGTCTCCTCAAAAAAAAATGTTGATTTTGAAATTGAAAGAGGACGAAAGCTTCCTTTCCTGCTGTACCCGCCAATCGGCCTTGGCGTCCGGCTTCATGATTAAATTGTCTTGGTTTAGACTTGAACCATGAATAGGGTTAAGATTGCAAAATTGTTGCAGTGACGCAAGAGGGAGATTGAACCAGAATGGGGATGAGCGATGAAGAGTTGCAAACGCGGCTCGAACTGCTGAAAATTGAGCATCGCGATCTCGACGAGGCGATTGCCGCGCTGGTCGAAGCAGGCAGTCCGGATCAGCTCCGCACGGCGCGACTCAAGAAAAGAAAATTGCAATTGCGCGATCGTATCATCTTGCTGGAGAACCAACTCATTCCCGACATCATTGCCTGAGGCACTCGCTGTTCTGCGGGCTTGCCAATCGTTAACCAAAGCTATCCACCAGTTAACCCCGGAATCTCCCACGTGTCAGTTTGAAACAGACGTCTCCTGGGCCGGTCGGAAAGCCAAAATTTACTGTCAACCGGGGCCGGTTTTTTGCTACGGCGCAAATATGGCAGATCGTGAATCTCTTTTGACACCCAAATTGCTGGACGCCCTTTATACCGAAGCGATGTTGCTGGCGGACGAGGCGCGGTCCTATTTTGAGTCGGGGCGATTCACCGAAGAGTCCGATCCGGGCAATCTTCTCGCCGTGTCCTTTTCCTGTGAATCGCTGAAAGTGACGACAAGATTGATGCACTGCATCGCCTGGCTTTTGAACCAGAAAGCCCTGCACAGCGGGGAATTGTCCGCAGGAGAAGCCTGGAACCATGATCGCGCGCTCGGTCAGGCCCCAGCCACCGACCAGGCGATGACGGATCGTTTCCCGGTCGAAGCGCGCCAGATCGTCATGGCCAGCGAAGAATTGTTCCAGCGCCTGCAGCGTCTCGCGACGCGCATGGAGCAGGAAATGGAGGCCGAGTCAGCGGTTCAGGACATGTTCCGCCGCCTGCAAAGCGCCTTTTAGCAAGGCAAGCTCGGTTCAGGCAGTCGCTACCTCCTGCTGATCTATCGTCGGATAATCAATATATCCTTCCGGTCCCTGACTATACCAGGTCGGGGTGAAGTCGATCGGGTTCAGTTCCACGCCGGTGCGGAATCGTTCGGGCAGATCGGGATTGGTCATGAAGGTCCGGCCAAAGCTGATCGCGTCGGCCTTGCCTTCGGCCAGCGCCGCCGTTGCATTGTCATAGAAATAGTCGCTGTTGAGCACCAGTGGTCCCTTGAACACCGGCCGGATATGCGGGCTGACTGGTGGCACATCGGTATTGCCATAGGTGCCATGGGCAGGGGGCTCGCGCAGTTCGAGAAAGGCGATGCCGATCTTGTCGAGCAATTTCGCGGCTGCGGTAAAGGTCTCGACCGGCGTCGCGTCATCCGCACCCTGGGAATCGCCATTGGGAGACAGGCGGACAGCAACGCGGTCACCGCCCCAGACATCAACCAGGCGCTGGGTTACCTCTCCGAGCAGACGAATGCGATTTTCAACCGGTCCACCATATTCATCGATCCGCAAATTTGTGCCGGAACGGATGAACTGGTCGATAAGATAGCCATTGGCGGCGTGCAGCTGCACACCATCAAAGCCAGCTTTTTTGGCATTTTCCGCAGCATTTTGATAATCGTCAAGCAGGCCGGGAATTTCGCTGATTTCCAGCGGGCGTGCTTCTTCATAGTCTCTCTTGCCGGCATAGGTCCGGACGCTGCCCGGCGCGGTCGTGGCGGAAGCGGAAACCGGCTTCTCGCCATTCAGGAAATCGGGATGGACGATGCGGCCCATATGCCAGAGCTGGCAGATGATCTTGCCACCGGCTTGATGGACCTGTTCGATCACGGGTTTCCATGCTTCGGTCTGTGCCTCGTTCCAGATCCCAGGCGCAAATGGTGTGCCTAGGCCTTGCTGGCTGATTCCAGTCGCTTCCGAAATGATCAGACCAGCGCCGGCGCGCTGAGCATAATATTCGCCCATGATCGGCGTCGGAACATGTTCCATGGTTGAACGGCAACGGGTGAGGGGGGCCATGAACATGCGATTCGGGGCCTCGATGGCGCCAATGGAGATCGGGTCGAACAATGTGGTCAAGATGGAATTCCCTGAATCAAGAGGCTTGAATTGTTAATCAGACAGTTAAGAGACCGCAGGGCCAAATGCAATGGTTTGAAACCAAGCAATTTCTGTCTATATTGATAGCTCTGATTTCAAAGGAACTCCCATGACCGCATCGCTTCCTGAAGATCCCACCCTGGATGAGGTGCGCGCCTTTCTAGCGCCTGAACTGGCGGCGCAGGCCGCGTTTGACGGCTGGAACGAGACGGCTGTGCTGGCCGCTGCTGACCTCGCCGGTATCGATGCCGATCTTGCCAGACTCGCCTTTAACGAAGGACCGGTCGACATGATCGACGCCTGGTTTCAGGCGGTTGATGCGCAGATGGCGGCGAAATATAGCGCGGATGAACTGGCTGCGATGAAAGTGCGGCAACGGATCAAGGCGCTGGTCGAAGCGCGACTGGAAGCATTGGAGGCTGATCGCGAAGGTTTGCGGCGGGCTCTGGCGATCCTTGCGGCGCCGCCGCATGTGCGCCGGGCCGCGAAAATGGGCTGGCGGGCGGCGGACCGGATGTGGCGGCTCGCCGGAGATACCGCCACCGACTATAATCATTATAGCAAAAGAACCCTGTTATCCGGGGTATATGGCAGCACAATCAGTGTCTTTCTTGACGATGAAAGCGAAGATTTTGTCGAAACCCGTGCCTTTCTGGACCGTAGAATCGAAAATATAATGCAGTTCGAGAAGGTCAAGGCCAAGGTCACGGGCCGGGGTGGCGATCGCTTCAGCATGGCGCGCTTTGTCGGCCGGTTGCGCTATCGGGGGGCCTGACACGGCATAGCGCTGTAATTGGTTGGAGTTTGCCACCACCGGCGGAGCATAATCTGACAAAAAGACTCGCCAAGCCTAATCAATATTGATAATCAATCGCAATTAGAAAGGCTGCGTTGCGATTTATGCAAACACCCACAACCCTGGACCAGCTGTCCCTCAAGCAAAGCGCTGAAGTCGTGGCGATTGACTGGGCGGCCATTTCCGACAACGAGGGTCGGCGTTTGCGGGCGCTCGGCATCGACAAAGGCGTGTCGGTTGAAAAGCTTTACAAGGGTATGTTCGGGATGAATGACCCAATCGCCCTGAAAGTCGGGCGGATGATGATCGCCGTGCGCAAGTCGCATGCCAAGGCAATATCGGTTTGCCCCGTTGCGGTGACGACCCCCGCCTGATTGATGTCAGAACTCGCTCCTCTCATTGTCCTCGCGGGCAACCCCAATTCCGGCAAGAGTGCCCTGTTCAACGCGCTCACCGGCGCGCGGCAGAAGATCGCCAATTATCCCGGCGTCACGGTCGAACGCAAATCCGGTCATTTCAGCTTTGCCGATGGCCGGCCTGCGGAACTGGTCGACTTGCCGGGCAGCTACAGCCTCGATCCGACCAGCCCCGACGAGGAAGTAACACGCAGCGTCGTCATGGGTTTGCAGAAAGGCGAACGCCGCCCCGACGTGATCATCCTGGTGCTCGACGCCGCCAATCTCGACAATCATTTGCGGTTCGCGCTCGAAGTCATCGCGCTCGGCCAGCCGGTCGTGGTCGCGCTCAACATGATGGATCTGGCGGAGCGCGACGGGCTGACGCTCGATCCGGCGAAGCTGGAGCAGGCTCTGGGCGTACCCGTGATCCCGACCGTAGCTGTACGGCGACGCGGTCTCGAAGATTTGTCCGCTGCGGTGGAAAACCGCCTCCTGCACAAGCCCGAAAATATCGAACCGGTCGTTGCCAAGGATCGCGATCGGGGCCTGAGCAAACAGGCAAAGCGGATTGCCAATCTGGCGGTGGTTTCCGAAACCGCCGGCCGGCGCTGGTCAGAACGGGCCGACCGGCTCTTTCTGCACCCGTTCGCCGGACCAATCATCCTGTTCGCCGTCCTGTTCGTGATGTTCCAGGCGGTCTTCGCCTGGTCGGAGGCGCCGATCGGCCTGATCGAAAGCACCAGCGAATGGGTGGCTGCCGGGGTCGAGGCCAATCTGCCGTCGGGTTTCCTGCGCGACTTCATCATCGAAGGCGCGATCGGCGGCGTGGGTTCGGTGGTCGTGTTCCTGCCACAGATCCTGATCCTGTTCCTGTTCATCCTGTTGCTCGAAGCCAGCGGTTACATGACTCGCGCCGCCTTCATCATGGACCGGATGATGGCCAGCGTCGGCCTGTCCGGACGCAGCTTCATTCCTCTATTGTCCTCCTTTGCCTGCGCCATACCCGGGATTATGGCGACGCGTAGCATTTCCGATCCGAAAGACCGGCTGACGACGATCCTGGTCGCTCCGCTGATGACCTGTTCGGCCCGCCTGCCAGTTTACGCGATCATCATCGGCGCGTTCATCCCGCCGACCCAGGTCGGGCCCGGCATCGGGCTGCAGGGTCTGGTGCTGTTCGGCCTCTATGTCTTTGGCATTGTCGGCGCGATGATCGTCGCGCTGGTGCTGCGCAGCACGGTGACCAAGGGCCCGAATAGCGGCTTCCTGATGGAAATGCCGAAATATCAGCTGCCCCTGATGAAAGACATATTGATCGGTCTGTGGCAGCGCGCCTGGATTTTCCTGCGCCGCGCCGGCACCATCATCTTCGGTGCGACCGTCGTCCTGTGGTTGCTGCTGACCTTTCCGAAAGTGCCCGAAGACAGCGCGATGAGTCAGGTCGATTATAGTGTGGCCGGGCGGATCGCCAATGTCATCGCGCCGGTCGTCGAACCAATCGGCTTCAATCGCGATATCGCGCTTGCCCTGATCCCGGCGATGGCGGCGCGGGAAGTGGCGGTAGCGGCATTGGCCACCACCTACGCGATTGATGCACCGGATGAGGAGGCGGAAGCCAAATCCCTGACCGAGCGCCTGCAAAGCCGCTGGTCGCTGCCGACGGCGCTGGCCTTTCTCGCCTGGTTTGTCTTTGCCCCGCAGTGCATCTCGACGATCGCGGTTACCCGCCGCGAAACCAACGGCTGGCGATGGCCGGCGTTCATGGTCGCCTATCTTTTTACGCTCGCTTATGTCGCGGCCGGTATTACATATTGGAGTGCCGTCGCCCTCGGTCTATAGAGTCCTCAAGAATCGATAATCACGTATATTTTTTGGGGAATTTGAAATGGCCGGCGGCATCAACAAAGTCATCATCGTAGGAAATCTGGGCAAGGATCCGGAAGTGCGCACCTTTGCCAATGGCGGCAAAGTCTGCAATTTCAGCGTTGCGACATCGGAAAGCTGGAAAGACAAGCAGAGCGGCGAGCGCAAGGAAAAGACCGAGTGGCACAATATCTCGATCTATAACGAAGGCCTTGCCGGGGTCGCCGAAAAATATCTGCGCAAGGGCAGCAAGGTCTATCTCGAAGGCAAGCTGCAGACCCGCAAATGGCAGGATCAGTCCGGCAATGACCGCTATTCGACCGATGTCGTGCTGCAGGGCTTTGACGCGAAAATGGAAATGCTCGACAGCAAGCCAGGTGGCGGCGGTCAGGGCGGTTCCAACGATGGCTGGGGCGGCGGTCAAGGCGGCGGCGCACCTTCCGGCGGCGGTGGCGGCAACGATAGCTGGGGCCAGACCGGTGGCGGTTCCGGTGGCGGCCAGGGCGGCGGCGCCTTTGACAGCGATCTGGACGACGACGTTCCGTTTTGATAGGCAAATATAGAGCCTGAGTACGTCTGAGGCATCGTCCGCGATAGCAGCAGAGCGAAGGGTCGGCCCTTTTTCGACACAGAAAAGGTGGCTGACCTATTCGTCGTGCATCCCGACAAACAGCGCAATCACGCCAATCATCCCGCAATAGCGGAAGGCGGCGTCGAGCGCCGCTTCGCGCATGACTTCGGATCGCCACAGTTCAAACCATGTTTCGGCGATGACGATCCATCCGGAAAACAGCATGAAAATCGCGACTGCACAGCCGGCGAGCGCGTATGTTTTTGCCTTGGCAAAGGCGCTGGCTTCACCTGCGCGCGCGACCCACATCTGCCATGATCCGGTCAGGCACAAAATGGCGCTGGCCGATTTGAAAAACACTATGGCCAGCGCGCCGGCAAGAATGATGGCGGGATTGGAGGTTGCCCGCCAATTATCGGCACCGCCGTCGAATGTTGTCATCGAAGTTGCAGCTGTCACTGCTCCTGTTGTTCCACTCCAGTCGACAATATTTCCAAAGGCGCCGAGCAATCCCCAGCTCGCGACGCTCAAAACCAGCAAGATTTTCAAGATCCGTAACATATCATTATCCCCCCTCCGGTCTGTCAATATCGGTTGGGAGCCAGCAACTGAAGTGATATTTTTCGACGCTTTGGATCCGTTCGTCAGACGCGATCTTCACAATGCCGAACGGAGCGGCGCCTTTGACAGCGATTTCGATAATGATGAGCCGGTCTAGGGCGTTCGCGCTGGTACCGCATAAAAAACGTCCGCTTTCTTTCGAAAGCGGACGTTTTTTTCATGCAACTTTAAAGCGGTCGTCGCAATCCGCTATAATTTATGCCCGGTCCGGTCGCGCTTGGTATCGAGATAAAATTCATTGTGCGGATTGGCGACAATCTTGACCGGCAGCCGTTCTTCTACCGTAACGCCGGATGCTTCCAACCCTTCCACTTTCTCCGGATTGTTGGTCAGCAATTTGACCTTTGCTATATTGAGCAATTGCAGCATCCGGGCGGCAATCGAAAAATCCCGCGCGTCTATGGCAAAGCCCAGCCGCTGATTGGCATCGACCGTGTCAAAGCCCTGATCCTGCAAAGCATAAGCGCGCAGCTTGTTGATCAGGCCAATGCCGCGGCCTTCCTGCCGCAGATAGAGCAGCACACCCCAGCTGGCCTCGCCCATCTGTTCCAGCGCAGCGTGCAGTTGCGGGCCGCAGTCGCATTTCAGGCTGCCGAGCACATCGCCGGTCAGACATTCGCTGTGCAGGCGGACGACCGGCGTACTGCTGTCGCGCTTGCCGACGACCAGTGCGATATGATCGGTGGCATCGGCATCGCTGCGAAAGCCGTAAATATGTGCTTCGGCATTGGCCGCGACCGGCAGCCGGGCATGGGCGCTAATCGCTAGGGCTGTGGAATCGGCATAGGCCGCAGCATCCTCTGCCAGGGCAATATCCTCCGCATCATCGACGATCAGAAAGGCGGGCAACAGACCGGCTTGCCGCGCCAGTTCCATCGCCGCCATCGCGGCTGGCGGATTGGTCAGCGTTTCGCTGCGAAACGGGCCCTTCATCGGATATTGCATGTCGAGCACCGGATCGACGATCGCGGTAATCTCTGCCGCTGTGACCGGTGCAGGCAGGCTGATCTGGATCGGCAGATTCGGGTCGGCTGCGGCAAACTGGTTGAGCAATTTGAGCGTCGCCGCGCGGCTGGCGGAGATCAGCAGCGACACGATGCCGGACGAAGGCAGGGCCTCCGCCAGATTGCCGGTTTCCACCGGCAGCAGATTCAGCCGCGCGCCATCCGCTTCGACGCCGACTGGCCAGCCCCGGCGCAGCGCATCAATCGCGCGGGCCGCTCGGCGAGCGGCAGCCTTTCGGGGCCCATCTACCTCACGGGCCCCATCGAGAGGCGCTGCGTTCAAAATTTGAATTCCGTGATCAGTGGCGCGTGATCCGATGGCTTGCCCCAGCTGCGCGCATCTTCGAGGACCGAATGGCTGATCGCCTTGTCTTCCAGTTCCGGGCTGACCCAGACATGGTCGAGCCGGCGGCCCTTGTCAGACGCCCGCCAGTCCTTGGCGCGATAGCTCCACCAGGTGAACAGGCGCTCGGGATCGGGAACCAGCTTGCGACCGACATCGACCCAGCCATGCGCATCGCGCATCTTGTAGAGATGGTCGATCTCGATCTGGGTGTGGCTGACGACCTTGAGCAATGCCTTGTGACTCCAGACATCGGACGGCAGTGGCGCGACGTTGAAATCGCCCAGCAGGATCGTCGGCTCCTTGAGATTTTCCGACCATTCGGTCATCCGGCCAAAGAAATCGAGCTTCTGGCCGAATTTCGGATTTTGTTCGCGGTCGGCGATTTCGCCGCCTGCGGGAATATAGACATTCTCGATTCTTACGCCATTTTGCAGCACCGCGCCAACATGGCGGGCTTCGCCATTGTCCTGCCAGTCAAATCGTTCATCCTTGTGCAGCGGGATGCGGCTGATGATGGCAACGCCATGGTGCATCGGCTGACCGTTCAGGATCATATGATTATAGCCGAGGCGCCGGAACATCCCTTCGGGGAATTGGTCGTCGCGCACCTTGGTTTCCTGCAGGCACAGGACATCGGGTGCTTCCTCGGTCAGAAAGCGCTCGACGATGTCGAGACGGGCACGGACGCTGTTAATATTCCAGCTGACGATTTTCAGGGTATCATTCATGCCGAGACTGATAGCCACGCTCGCACAGAAACCCAAGCGCAAAGGCAATCGGGATGTTCGGTAATTTTGCCGGGTCGAGAAAGTAAAACCCCCACCTCCGGGGGCATTAAGGAGGTGGGGGCTAACTCGCGTTCGTCACGCATAGAATGGGTAGAGACTTGTTTCATCAGGTAACAGGGGGGAAAACCTGAGTGTCTCTTCGCATCCTGTAGTTGGTTATAGGCCGGTATTTCTGTCGCGAATATGAACGGAATACATATCATTTTCTGCTGATCGGCAGTCCGTCTCGGTTCATCGCTTGGCGCGGCTTTTTCTCCGCGGATCGTCCCAGTTGAAACTTCTATTGGAGACTGGAACCCCGAATTTCTGATTGGAAAGCCGGATCGACGTGCGATTATTTTTCGAATCGAGTGACACCCAGCCGTCCAGCTTCAGCCCGCCAGGCGCACCGGCTTTTTTGCTGAAAACCATGGTGATGATACCATATTCCGGGCGTTTCGGATCGCTGACCTCGACGCTCAACACCGCCGGATTGCGAGTCGGAACGATTTTGCCATATTTTGACAGGTCTCGTTCCGGATTGAGCAGCGCCGCCAGCGGGCTGTTGCTGATCGGCCAGCGCTGGACCTGATTCACGTCATAGTCGATCAGCGTCAGGGCTTTTCCGTCGCCGACGATCAGCAGATTGGCTTCCTTCTGATATTGAAAGCGAATTTTCCCGGGTTGCTTGATGATCAGCGTCCCGGTCAGCAACTGGCCGCCGCGATCGGTCTGGCTGAAATTCGCGGTCATCGTCGACATCGAACGCAAATGGGTCGAAATTTTCGACAGACTGTCGGTCGGGCTTTGCTGGGCGGTGGCCGGCAGGCTGGCTGTCAGGGCCAGCGGCGCAGCGATCAAGGCGAAACCATATTTCAACATTAAGAAAACTCCAGATTATCCAGATGCCCGCCTAGCCAGTGGCGATTGAACAGTGGCTTAATCAGTCTGTCAGCAAAAAAGGCTAGAGCGGTTCGCCATTCTGATCGCGCAGCACTTCGCGGCGGCCGATATGGTTGGGCGCGCTGATGAAATCATCCTCTTCCATCCGGTCGATGATCCGGGCGGCGGTATTATAGCCGATCCGCAACTGCCGCTGCAGCCAGCTGGTCGAAACTTTCTGGCTCTCGAAGACAATCTGGCAGGCCTGCGTATATTGCCGGTCTTCCTTGCTGTCGCTCAGATCAGCACCGTCGAGGGCAAAGCTGCCATCTTCGGGTTCTTCGGTCACCGCCTGGATATAATCCGGCGTTCCCTGCGAACGCCAGTGATCGGCGACCCGCCGCACTTCGTCATCGGAAACGAACGGCCCGTGGACCCGGGTCAATTGCTTGCCGCCGGGCATGTACAGCATATCGCCCTTGCCGAGCAGCTGTTCTGCGCCCTGTTCGCCCAAGATCGTCCGCGAATCGATTTTCGAGGTCACGTGAAAGCTGATCCGGGTCGGCAGATTGGCCTTGATGACGCCGGTGATGACATCGACCGATGGCCGCTGGGTTGCCATGATCAAATGGATGCCGGCCGCACGCGCCTTTTGCGCGAGCCGCTGGATCAGAAATTCGACTTCCTTGCCCGCGGTCATCATCAGGTCGGCAAGCTCGTCGACGATGATCACGATCTGCGGCAGCACTTCATAATCGAGCTGCTCTTCCTCGTAGATCGGTCGCGATGTTTCGGGGTCATAGCCGGTCTGGACACGGCGGCCGAGCGGCTGGCCCTTGGCCTTGGCGCCCTTCACCTTGTCGTTGTAATTGGCCAGATTTCGCACCGAAAGCGAGGACATCATCCGATAGCGTTCTTCCATCTGCTCGACCGCCCATTTCAGCGCTCTTATCGCCTTGGCCGGTTCGGTGACGACCGGGGACAAGAGATGCGGAATATCGTCATAGGTGCTGAGTTCCAGCATCTTCGGATCGATCATGATCATCTTGCACTCGTCCGGCGTCAGCCGATAGAGCAGCGACAGGATCATGCAGTTCAGGCCGACGGATTTACCCGAACCGGTGGTACCGGCAACGAGCAGATGCGGCATCGGCGCCAGATCGGCGATGACCGGATCGCCGGAGATATTCTTGCCCAATATGATCGGCAGCTTGCCGGTCTGTTCGGCGAAACTGTCGCTACCAACCATCTCGTGCAGCACAACCATCTCGCGGGTGGCATTGGGCAATTCTATGCCCATGACGGTGCGTCCGGGAATCGCGGCGACGCGCGCCGACAGCGCCGACATATTGCGGGCAATATCCTCGGCCAGCTGGATCACCCGGCTCGCCTTGATGCCCGGTGCCGGTTCCAGTTCATACATGGTGACCACCGGCCCCGGCCGGACCGCGTTGATCGTGCCCTTGACGTGGAAATCATCGAGCACGGATTCGAGCAGGCGAGCGTTGCGTTCGAGGCCGGCCTTGTCGATCACATTGTTATTCTGTGGCGGCGCAGGGGTCAGCAGGTCGAGCGATGGCAGCACATAGGGTCCGAAGAAATCACCCTGCTTGCCTTTGCCGACGCCAGCCTTTTTCGGCGGCAAGGCCCGGTCGCTGATCTCCGGTGGTGGCCGGTTGTCGGGCTTCACCGATTTGCGCGGAGCGGGTTCTTTCTTGGCCTTGGCAACGCCGGACCGATCCGGTTCGATCACCAGACCGTCTTCTTTTTGGGCAAAGGGACTTTTTACCGACGGAATTCTTAAAGTTGTTCCGGAAAACAGCGGTCTGTCGAGCCGCAGGCTGCTATAGCCGAGGGCAAGGCCGCTAGCCATGGTCAGGGCGATCAGGGCACCGGAAATCAGGCCGCTCCAGCTGGCAGACAAGGCGTTGAGACCGGCATTGATAGCGTTTGCAAACAGCATGCTGGCGAGTCCGCCAAGACCCGAGGGCAATTCCATTTGCGAATCCGGGAACCATAAGGCCAGACCGGTGCCGACCAGCAAGGCTGCGAGCAGACACCACAGCAATTGCCGCTTCCAGGCCGGCTGTGGAATGTCCCGCCAGAGCCGATTGGCCAGCAAAAGCAGCAGCGGCAGGAACAACATGACCGGCAAGCCGATCAGCAACAATAAAAGATCGGCCAGATAGGAGCCAAAAATGCCCATCCAGTTATGATCGACGCTGCCGGCAGAGGTGTTCAACGAAGGGTCGCTGGGGGAATAGCTGAGCAATGCCAGCAACAGGAATATCGTCGCCAGATAGATCGCGATGGCCCCGAGCAGGGCACCACTGCGCAACAGGCTGAGACGCATGATTTCGCGCCAGTTCGCTTCATCGGCTTTATCGGCCATCATTTACTCCCGTGCGTCACCCCAGCCGAAGGCGCGCATTAACTATTCGCTCCTTTGCGCGAATCGGGGACTCGCCGTCAAGTTTCTTGGCGTTATTTTACCGGATTTGCCTTTCCTTCCCCGCCGTCGATGCCTACCTATATCTCAATATTATGGCGCGGAAAGGCAGTCTCCATGGGATTTGATTCTCGGAATAGCGATATCATCATATTGGGCGCAGGCATGATTGGCCTGACTCAGGCGCTGACGCTGGCTGCCCATGGCTTGCGGGTCGCGATCATCGACCGAGCTGACCCGGCCGACCTGCTGAATCCGCAAAATGATGCCCGGGTTTCGGCGATCAACAGCGCCAGCTGGAAGATGTTTGATGCCATTGGCCTGGCCGACAAGCTGCGGCCGCATGGTTGTGATATCGAGAAGATACTGGTCAATGATGGACTGAAGCCGGGAACCCTCGACTTTGTACCCGGCGAAGGCGAAGGCCCGATGGGCATCATGGTCGAAAATGCGGTGCTTCGCCGGCTGTTGTTTGAAGCGGTTCAGGCCCATGACGGGATTGCGCTGCACCTGTCGGCACAAATCGCTTCCTGTGATCGCAAGCAACATCTGGTCGACATAACGCTCGACAATGGCGAGCAGCTATCGGCGCCGTTGCTGATTGCGGCCGATGGCCGGGGCAGCCGGATGCGCGAGGAAGCCGGGATCATCATGGCGCACTGGCAATATGACCATAGCGCGATTGTCTGCAAGATCGCCCATGAAAAGCCGCATGGCAATACCGCCTATGAGCTGTTCTTTCCGTCCGGCCCCTTTGCCATCCTGCCGATGCTAGACGACGCGGAGGGCAGACACCGCTCGGCGGTTGTGTGGACGGTCTCGAGAAAAGACGGCCCCGCTTATGCCAAGATCAACCAGCGCGCCTTTGTTGCCGAAATGATGAAGAAAACCGGCGGCTTTCTCGGCGCAATCGAGCTGCTCACCGATCGCCCGACCTATCCGCTGGGTTTCCACCACAGTTCCCATCTGACCGCCGATCGGCTGGTGCTGATCGGCGATGCTGGCCATGGCATCCATCCGATCGCCGGGCAGGGGCTCAACCTGGGCTTGCGCGACGTCGCGGCGCTGACCGAATGTCTGGTCGAAGGGGCGCGAACCGGCCTTGATCTCGG
Source organism: Parasphingorhabdus sp. (assembly GCF_036964675.1). GTDB lineage: Bacteria > Pseudomonadota > Alphaproteobacteria > Sphingomonadales > Sphingomonadaceae > Parasphingorhabdus. Next base: position 50,531 of record NZ_JBALTF010000005.1, read on the forward strand.
CGATTCACAGATATTGGCGCGCTATGATCGCTGGCGCAGTCTTGACAATATGATGGTGTCGGCGGCGACTGATCTGCTGACCCGCCTGTTCGGCCTGCCGGGCGAAACCTCTTCGAAAATCCGCCGCATGGGCATCGGCCTGGTCCAGCGGATTCCGCCGCTCAAGGCGCAATTCATGGCCGAGGCAAAAGGCGAGACCGGCGATCTGCCCAAATTGCTCCGGGGTGAGCTGGTCTAGGGTCTAGCGCGAGCCCTGGCCGTCATCGATCTTGATCACGGTTCCGGTCACCGCATCCGACGAAGGCGACACCAGAAAGAGCAATGTGCTGTCCATCTGCTCCGGCTGTGCCACGCGCTTGCGCGGGAAATGTACCGAAAAATCGCCGGCACGTTCGATCATGCCATCGGCCATGTCGGTGGCGAACAGGCCCGGCGCGATGCCGTTCACATTGATGTGAAATTTCGACCATTCCACCGCCAGCGTTTCGGTGACACGAACCACACCGGCCTTGGTTATTGAATAGAGGGCGGCCCCGCCACCACTATAGCTGGTCGCTGCGATAGACGCGACATTGACGATCCGTCCGGGCGTTTTTTGGGCGATCAGTGGACGGGCAAACTCGTTCGACAAGATGAACACGCTGCGCAGATTTGTATCCAGAACATCGTCGATCAACTCGATCGACATCCTTGTGGCATGTTCGGCATCGACGATCCCGGCGTTGTTCACCAGGATATCCGGCTGGCCCAAAGCTTCCGTCACGGCTGGAATGATCGCCTGCAGCTGGGCCGCATCGCGCACATCCAGCGCAAAGGCCTGGGCCGTGCCGCCATCCGCGGTGATTTCGGCAACCAGATCGTCGAGCTTGTCCTTGCGGCGAGCTGTGCAGGCGACTTTCGCGCCGCAGGCCGCCAGCACCTTGGCAAAGCGGCGCCCCAGACCAGCGGATGCACCGGTTACGATGGCGGTCCGTCCTGTGAGATCGATCGAAAAATTGACTGTGGTCATGGCCGGGCATCCTCTGCAAATTTTTGCCGGGGATGCCCGGAATGATCGGTCTAACGCAAGCGCTAATTTAGTTGTTCAGATCTGACTGCGCGATCGGAACAATCTTGATTTCGACCCGGCGGTTGGCTGCCCGTCCTGCCTCGGTGGCGTTGCTGGCGATCGGCTGGCTTTCACCATAGCCTCTTGTCGCCAGACGGGCGCGCTGGACGCCGCTGTTGGCAAGAAAATTGGCAACCGCTTCCGCGCGCCGTTCGGACAGCGACTGGTTATAGGCGTCGCTACCGGTGCTGTCGGTATGGCCGAGTACATCGACATAGCTCTTCTCATAGCGAGAAAGCGTATCGGCGACATTGGCCAAAGTGGTCTGAAAGCTGGGCTGGATCGCGCTGCTGTCGACTGGAAATGTGACATTGGACGGCATGTTGAGAATCAGATTGTCGCCTTCGCGAGTCACGTCAATACCGGTACCGGCAGTCTGTTCGCGAAGCTTCTTTTCCTGCTCGTCCATGTAATAGCCGATGCCCGCACCAGCGAGGCCACCAAGGCCGGCGCCAACGATCTTGGCGGTACGGTCATTTTTTCCGCCAAGAACATCACCTAGCAGGTAGCCGCCGACAACGCCGCCGAGGCCGCCGATGGCTGCCTTTGAAATGGTCCGGTTCCCGGTTTCGGGATCGGTCACGCAGCCGCTGGTTAGCGCCAAGGCACCAAGCGAAGCCGCTGCAATTATTGATCTGTTCATCCGCATGTTATTTTCCCTTTTTTTGGTTCTTTTTTCGATTGGCAATACGCCCCGCCAATCAGAAGCGTTCATTTAACCCAAGATAAATGAACGGCGACTGACAGCAAACTTGAGATTATGTAAAACTTGCTGCTAAAGGGCTTATGGCATTTCGCCCTTTAAATGGACAATATGACACCCTTTCCCTGGTTTGATGTTGCGATCATAGTTGTGCTGGTGCTGATCAATGGCGTATTTGCCATGTCGGAACTGGCGATTGTTTCTGCGCGCAAGGCGCAGCTCCACAGTCTGGCGGACCAGGGGAGCAGGCGCGCCAAAGCCGCCCTTCGCCTTGCGGGGGATCCCGGCAAATTTCTCTCCACCGTGCAAATTGGCATCACCCTGATCGGTATCATTGCCGGGGCATTTTCCGGAGCCAGCCTCGGCGGGCCGGTTGCGGAACGTTTGCAGGCGCTGGGCATGGGCCAGGAAACATCGATCACGGTCGGTTTCGTGCTGGTCATTGGCCTGACCACTTATGCCTCGCTGGTGGTTGGCGAACTGGTGCCAAAGCAGATTGCCTTGCGCTCGGCGGAACGAATCGCGCTGGCCATGGCCCAGCCGATGGAATTGCTGGCCCGTATTTCCGCGCCATTGGTCTGGCTGCTGGACAATAGCAGCGCGCTGATCTTTCGGATGATGCGGATGAAACGCGATCAGATCAGTCATGTGACCGCGGACGAATTGCAGATGGTTTTTGCCGAAGCGACGCGTTCCGGCGTCATCGAAGAGCATGAACGCGCCGTGATGGCCGGAGTCGTGCGCCTGGCCGACCGCCCTATTCGCGAGGTGATGACCCCTCGGACCGAAATCGACTGGCTCGACATCGATGCGCAGCGCGAGGATATTCACAAGCTGCTGATGGAATCCCAGCACAGCCGCTTTCCCGTCGCCGAACATTCTGTCGACGAAATTCGCGGCGTGGTCCAGGCCCGCGATATCGTCGCGGCGCAACTGGGCGGCGAGGAACTGGACCTGCGCAAGCTGATGCGGCCGCTGGAAAAGGTGCCGGACCAGCTGGATGCGCTCGATGTGCTGGAAATATTGCGCGAAACCGAAGTGCCGATGATCCTGGTCCACGACGAATATGGCCATTTCGAAGGGATCGTGACGCCCAATGACCTGCTCAGCTCGATCGCCGGCGAATTTGTCTCCGACCAGGATGAAAAAACCCAGCGCAGCCTGATCGAGCGTGCGGACGGCAGCTTTCTGGTCTCCGGGGCGATGGCCATTGATGCGCTGGCCGAAAAGCTCAGTCTCCGGCTGTCAGAAGGCCGCGACTATGCGACGGTTGCCGGTCATGCCTTGGCGCAATTGCGCCATCTGCCCGAAGAAGGCGAAAGCTTTGAAGATCAGGACTGGATATTCGAAATTGTCGATATGGATGGCCGCAAGATCGACAAGCTGATTGTCCGGGCGAGCAACCCCGATATCGATTGACGAGGTTCAGACCCTAGAGCTTGCCGTATTTCTTCTCGAAACCGGCGATATCATCCTTGGCCAGGAATTTGGCCTGATCGATCCAGGCATCTTTTGTAATCCGCCCGCTGAACGGATCAAGATATCGATCGACCTCGGCAATTTCAGCCTCTTTCCACTCGGCAATCTGGTCAAACCGGGTGACGCCAAGCGTGATCAGCTGCTTGTTCAGTTTCGGACCAATGCCCTTGATAAGACGCAGATTGTCCGGCTCTCCGACCGCCGCCGGTATGTCGGGCTTGCCGGCGGTTGGCGTGTCGTCCGCTGCTGTTTCAGCCTCTGTCGTTACCACCAGCTTGACCGGGGCTACAGGTTCAGCGGCGGCAGGCTCGACAACCGGTTCGGGCGGCAGTGAGGGCTCTGGCACCGGCATAGCTGCCGCAGGCTTGACGACCGCTTCGGGCTTTGGCGTTGGCTTCGGCACCGCTGCCGCTGGCGGGGATGGTTCGGGATGGGCTTCTGTCGGCTGGACCGGCTCGCCGGCTTTTTCGAGCAGGCCGTCATTGGCGTCAAAATTATCGACGGCGGATGCTTCCCGGCCGGTTGCAGCCCAGATCCAGAAAGCCGTGACGACACCGATCAGCAGTGCAATCAGGTATAACAGCCAATTGGCCGAAATCATCGTAATCATTGTCTCAAAACCCCGTTCTGAATTCTGTCCATCGCCACGATTGGCTAATAATTTTTGTCGTTGCGACCCCAGATGAACCAGCCAATAGCGAGCCCAATCGCAAAAGTGACCAGCAGGAGCAACAGATTTTCAAGCAAAAGGGGCATGGATGAATTTTGCTGTGGCGCTTTTGCATCAATTTGTGACGGACTGCTTGCGGCGGCGATCCGGATCGCAATTCGGCGATTCTGCGCATCGGCGGCAGCATCCGAACCGGTTACCAGTGGCTGCGTCGATCCAAAGGCTTTTGCGGTGATCAGAGCTTCCGGGATCCCGCGTTCGACCAATCCCGCCTTGATCCGATCGGCCCGCTCTTGCGACATGATGAGGTTGACTTCGCTATCGCCATTGTCGTCGGTATGGCCTTCGACCGTGATCGACAGTCCCGCGCAAGCCTGCAAAGCTGCGCTGAGCTGGTCAAGAATTTGCTTGGTTTCCAGCGACAAATAGGCGCTGCCGGAGCGGAAGCTGATGCCTTTGGTTGCGATAATCTTGTCGACATCGGCCTGGCATTTGGCGACTTTATCCTGGTCGGCAGCGGTCGAGACTGATGCGGCGGTGCCCTCGGCTGTTTCGACGGCTTCCCCGGCTTGCCAGCTCGCGCCGGAGATGCCCGGGATCGTCATGACCACGTTCAGTGCGTCCTGTTTTACCTCATCGGTCACTGCGCCATCCAGAATGGCACCGCGGGACAGGGGATCGCGACCCAGGCTGACGCTGGCGCCATCGAGTCCCCGCGCGGCCAGTTCTGTCTGCGCCTTTTGCTCCAGACCGGAGATGAATTTTTCACCGGTTGCAGCATGGCCGACCAGCGCCAAAATCAATGTCGCCGCCGTACCGGTTAAAATTTTGCTTCCGATTTTCATTAGCTAACCTCAGTCCCTTTTTCGGTGGATTGCCACTGCTCGAAATATTTCATCAAAATGACGGAAATTGATGGCTGAGTCCAGTTGCTAGCCGCCTGTACATAGGCGTGGGCAGTAAAAATGTCCCTATATGAAACAAAATGCAGCTATCTATGGTTAATTTAGCCGGATTTGTCGGTTGGACAGCTGCAATTGCCTTGGTTGCTGCGGTTGTACCGAGCCTGTTCGGCCCAAGCTGACGGTGCAGGCAATGCACTTCATGATCGCTGTTGCCGGTGTTGCGGTCAGGCTTTCGTGCGTTTGAAATTTGCTCGGCATTGTCCCGAAATTTCTATTCCCGCCGAGAGTTGGAGGATTAATGCACCCCATCATTATGATGGGGTGCATTAATCCGGTGAAGTCGGTTTAGAAGCCGAAGCCGAAGGAAAATCCGACCGCGGTTTCGGCCAGATGGATATTCGCTTCGCCGCCGCCAAAGGGCGCGGGAATCGAGCCGGACCCGTTCACCGTCTGGCGCGGCGCCCGCATCGCATAGCCGGTGATTTCGAAATTTTCCGATGGCTTGAACGTTGCACCGACCGTGAAATGATCGCGCACGACGCCGGGCGCGAGCACGTTGAGCAAGGTCTCCGATTGCGGGATCGGGTTGGCGGAACGGCCATAGCCGGCGCGCAGGGCAAGCTTGTCGCTGGCCTGATAGACCGCGCCGAATTTCCACACATCGATATCGTCCCAGCCGAAGCCGGGGCCGTCATCCGCGCCGAACGGTCTGCCCTGGAGCAGCGCCGCAATCGGGTTTCCAACCGAGTTGACATGGGAATATTCGATATGTTTGAAATCTGCGCCCAGGGTAAGCTTTGGCGTCGCGTCTACCGAAACGCCCACGCCCCAGGAAGCGGGCATGTTGAAACCGCCCTGTTCGGCGAACAGCCCGGCATAGCGGTCGAATTTGGTGGTCCAGACTTTCGACTGGTAAAAGGCCCCAAGGCGCAGATTGTCGCCAAAAGAGCCGAGATAGCCGACGCGGAAACCCGCACCAAAGGCCCAGTCCTCACCCCGGTTGGTGAAAGCGCCCGGGTTTTGCGAATTGGCGGCGAACGGCTGGATGCCATTCATTTCGAAACTTTGCACGACGAAATGCGGCGACACCCCCAGGCTCTGTCCTTCCGCAATCTCCACCGCAATGGTCGGCGCAATCGAAACCTGCCGCAGGTTCACGCCCGCCGGACCGGTGGCGCCGAAACTGGCGAAGGGATTGCTCTTGTAATCGGTGTTCATGCCGCCATTGCCGTTGACCGCAATGCCGATCGAAACCGTGTCGGACAGCGGCCGGACATAAGCAAATTCGGGCAGGATGAAGGGATTGGCGTCATTGCCCGAATAAGTGCCATCTAGCCCCGCCTGATTGCCGATGATCTCGGACCCGCGATCGGGGATGAAGACTTCGAAGCCGACATCCAGCCGGTGTTCGATTGCGGTCGCCGAAGCCGGGTTGGTGGCAATCGCGAAACCATCCTGCGGCATCGCGATGGCGACGCCGCCAGCGCCCTTGGCCTTGGCCCCGACGCCGTTGAGAAAATAGCCGTCCGTCGCCTGCGCCGCACTCGGCAGGCAAAGCGCCGCACTGGCGAGCAGAAGGCCGGCAAGCGAAGTGATCCGGTGGCTGGAGGCGTGTGAAATAAGACGGGACATGACGATGCGACTTTCTGTTAATGCATCGGCGGAACGGGAGAGGGTGTTCGCCGGAGCGCGTCCCTAGCGATCCCCAGCCGCGCGCAGCAAGTTAGGAAAGATTGCGTGCGAAGTAGCTGAGCTTGGTGGGATCGGTGCTGGCGGCAGATGCCCCCTTGCGGTTGAGCGCTGGGCCGCTATTTTCCACCCTCATTGCAAATATCCATGACCGAAGAGAAAAGGCCTCACCATGTTCGCGATAATGAAAGCCGCCACTTCCGCCTGCCTGCTGCTTGCCACGATCACGGTCTCGATCACTGGTGCCAGCGCCAGTGACAAGCCCATTCTTGACGCCGTCGACGCCAATGGCGCGGAGCAGCTGCAATTGCTCGAAGCGACGGTCAATCAGAATTCCGGGACGCTCAATGCCGAAGGGGTCCGCAAGGTCGGCGAAATCTACCGGCGCGAACTGGAGGATATCGGCTTTGCGGTTCGCTGGATCGACATGCCGCAATCGATGGCGCGCGGCGGTCACCTGGTCGCCGAACGGGATTTTGGCGCAGGGCCAAACCTCCTGCTGATCGGCCATCTCGACACGGTGTTCGAACCCGACAGTCCGTTCCAGCGCTTCGAGCGCGACGGTGACAAGCTGCGCGGCCCGGGCATCTCTGACATGAAGGGCGGCAATGCAGTGGTCATTTATGCCATGCGGGCGCTGATCGAGGCGGAGGCGATCAAGGGCGGCAAGGTGACGATATTTTTCACCGGCGATGAGGAAAGCGTCGGTGCACCGCTGGCCGAGGCCCGCAAGGACCTGATTGCGGCGGGCAAAGCTGCCGACTACGCGCTTAACTTCGAAGGCGGCAGCGCCGAGTGGGCCGTGGTTGGCCGGCGCGGTTCCTCGAAATGGAAGCTTGAGGTAACGGGAAAGCGCGCTCACTCTTCGGGAATTTTCAGCGATGGTAGCGGTGCCGGCGCCGCGTTCGAAATGGCGCGCATCCTGAACCGCTTCTACGGCGAGGTGCGCGGACCGCTCGGATTGACCTTCAATCCCGGCATGGTCGCGGCCGGATCGGCCATCGACCCCGTCGGCAGCGCCGGAGCGGTGACGCTCAGCGGCAAGGACAATGTGATCGCCGAGACCGCCATCGCCTCCGGAGGCCTGCGCTTCATGAACGACGCGCAATTGCGTGCCGCAGAAACCCTGATGCGCGGGATTGTCGAGGACAGCCTGCCGCTGACCAGGGCGACCATCACCTTCGAGGACCGATATCCCGCGATGGAGCTGACCGAGGCGAATGAAGCGCTGCTCGACCGCGTCAACGCGGTGCACGCGCGACTCGGCCTCGAACCCGCTCAATCCTTCCCGCCGGAAGGGCGCGGCGCGGCGGACATCAGCTTCGTAGCACCCTATGTCGCCAGCATGGACGGACTGGGCGTTGCGGGTACCGGCGCGCACACCGTCGATGAAGATATGGACCTGACCAGCCTTCAGCAGGCCACGCAACGCACCGCCTTGCTGGTGGCGGATTTGTTGGCGAGTGATCTGTTGCAGTGATGATTACCCTTCTCCCTCACGGGAGAAGGGGTAAATTATGGAAATCAAAATGCACTGTCACAGCAATCTTTAAGGCGATATTGCCGAAGCTGCCAGAGTTGCCGTTGTCGGCCGCCTGACCACGAACCGCCAGCTATAGCCGCGATATTGGCTGACAAATTCGCTTTGGGTGCCAATCTCGCTGTCCAGCTCGGCCAGAAATGCACCGAGATGCGCGCGCGGTGCCACATGAAACAGCGCCAGCCATTGCTGCAAGATCGAGCGAAACAGCGGCGGCAATTGCTCCGACTGGCCGAAATCGACGATGTGCA
>NZ_JBALTF010000006.1:0-58729 GCF_036964675.1 Parasphingorhabdus sp.
GACCAATAATGTTTGTGCGCCTGTACCCGGGCGACGCCGACAAAGGCGGCGACCAGCTGCGCCGGGATGCCGACTTCCCAGCCATAGCGGTTTTGCAAGGTCGCGGCGGCAGCAAAGGAGGTCGAGCTGTGGCCCGAGGGGAAGCTGTCATTGTCGCTGCCGTCGGCGCGCAGGCGCGGGAAGGCCTGTTTGGCACCCTGGGTCAGCGCAAAGGCCGCGCCGATGCTGCCCAGTGCCTGAAGATCGCCATGCCAGTCCTCCTGCACGGCGGGAACCAGAAAGGCGGAAGCCACCAGCGCATCGCGGCCGATATCGCTGGCGGTAGCCCAGCCCTTGTCGCTGGCCTGGGCCGGGGCGGCAAAGGTCAAGGCGGCGATGATCGGGATCATCGGCAAAAAACCGGGCAAATGTTTCATGGGAAAATCCTTGTTCGGTGGCGGCGTTATGCATCGCCAGCCGATATTCTACCAGGGAATTTCACGGCCGCTATAGTCATAAAATTTACCATTCTGGTCATGGCTGAGCCCGTCGATCACCGCCCGCATGCCCTCGACGCTTTCCTCCGGGGTCAGGTCGGCATTGGCACCGCCCATATCGGTCTGCACCCAGCCCGGGTGCAGCATCGCCAGCGTCAGGCCTTCGTCCTGCCACTGCTGTGCGAGTGAGTGCCAGGCCTGGTTCACCGCCGCCTTGCTGGTGCGGTAATACATCATGTTGCCGCTGTCATTTTCGGCGATGCTGCCGACCTGGCTGGAGATGACCACCATCTTGCCGTCTGCAGATTTGGTAACATTGTCCTTGAGGGCCGTTGCCAGCTTGACCGGGCCAACCACATTGACGTTGAACAGGTCGAGCCATTGGTCGCGGTCCAGTTCGGTCGGGCCGTATATTCCGGCGTTGTTGATGAACAGGTCTACCGGCCGGTCAGCGAGTTGCGCGACAAATTTTTCTATGCTCGCATCATCCGCTGCATCTAGGTGCATGACCGTGACCTTGTCGATCGCCTTGAGTTCTTTCGCCTTTTCGGGTTCCCGGGCGGTGCTGATGACATCCCAGCCATTGGCCGCATATTGTTTCGCCATTTCGAGGCCCAGGCCCCTATTTGCGCCGGTGATTATGACTGTGGCCATGTGAATTTCCTTCTGGTTGGTGTACTTTTTTTGTGACAGGGGCAATCGCCCCTCGCACCTGCAGGGTGAAACCGCTATATATGTCTACATGAGCAACAGTCCCGCAGGTTTCAACCAATGACAGCTGAAAATCCCTCCTTGCGCCCCTGGCGTGATATCGAGCGGCGCAAATGCCGCCAGATCATGGTCGGCGATGTGCCGGTCGGCGGCGATGCGCCGATTACCGTGCAGACGATGACCAACACGCTGACGAGCGATGCCAAGGCGACGATCGACCAGATTCGTCGCTGCGAGGAAGCCGGCGTCGACATCATCCGCGTCTCCTGCCCTGATGTCGAAAGCACCGCTGCGCTGAAACAGATTGTCCGCGCCAGCAAGGTGCCGATCGTCGCGGATATTCACTTTCACTATAAGCGCGGGATCGAAGCCGCCGAAGCGGGCGCGGCCTGTCTGCGGATCAATCCCGGCAATATCGGTTCCTCGGCGCGGGTGCGCGAAGTCATCGACGCGGCCAAGGCCAATGGCTGCGCGATCCGTATTGGCGTCAATGCGGGCAGTCTGGAAAAACATCTGCTCGAGAAATATGGCGAGCCCTGTCCGGAAGCTCTGGTCGAAAGCGCGCTCGACCATATCAAGATACTGCAGGACCATGATTTTCACGAGTACAAGGTGGCGGTGAAGGCGTCGGACGTGTTTCTCGCGGTTGCCGCCTATATGCAGCTGGCCGACGCGGTCGATTGTCCGCTGCACGTCGGTATTACCGAGGCGGGCGGCCTGATTGGCGGCACGGTGAAAAGCTCGATCGGCATCGGCAATCTGCTGTGGGCCGGGATTGGTGACACGATCCGGGTGAGCCTGTCGGCGGAACCGGAAGAAGAAGTGCGCGTCGGCTATGACATGCTGAAAGCACTCGGCCTGCGCACGCGCGGCGTCCGGGTGGTCAGTTGCCCGAGCTGCGCGCGGCAGGGTTTCGACGTGATCCGCACGGTGCAGAAACTGGAAGAACGGCTGCAGCATATCCGCACGCCGCTTTCGCTCTCCGTGCTCGGCTGCGTGGTCAATGGCCCCGGCGAGGCGCGCGAAACCGACATCGGCATCACCGGTGGCGGCAAGGGCAAGCATATGGTCTATCTCTCCGGCGTCACCGACCATCATGTCGCGGACGAGGATATGGTCGATCATATCGTCAAGCTGGTCGAGGCCAAGGCGGCGGAGATTGATGCGGCGGATCTGGCCATGGAACCGGCGGAATGAGGGCAGGCCGTAATTTGTACAACCAATGAATAAGGTCAGAACCGTTTGCCCTGAGCCTGTCGAAGGGCCTCTCTCGTAAAGCGCATCGTCAGTGCTATGCCGGGCAAGGCGCTTCGACGGGCTCAGCACAAACGGGATTACCAAAAGTATATTCTATGCTAACCGGAACTTCTGCTAAACTTCGCTGACGGATGATCCAACATGACTTTGACCCGCAAACGCGCAAGCGACTTCCACCCCCATATTCTCGAGATTTTCGACGGCTATGTCCATGGCGCGATCTCGAAGCGGGATTTTATCAAGCAGGCCGGGAAATTTGCTGCCGCTGGCGTGACCGGGGCGATGATCCTGGATCAGCTACAACCCAATTATGCCTGGGCGGCGCAGGTCGAGCCGGATGATCCTTCGATCAGCGCCGAACGGATCAGCTATATGAGCGCCGAAGGTCATGGCCCAATCAATGCGTTGATGGCGAAGCCGGCGGGGGCGACGGGCAAATTGCCGGCGGTGCTGGTGATCCACGAAAACCGCGGCCTCAATCCCTATATCGAGGATGTAGCCCGGCGGGTGGCCAAGACCGGTTATCTGGCGCTGGCCCCCGACGGCCTGTCCTCTCTGGGCGGCTATCCCGGTAATGACGATGACGGGCGGACGATGCAGCGGACGCTGGACAGCGCCAAGCTGATGGAGGATTTCTTCGCCGCCTTTGAATTTCTGCGCGACCATGATGGTTCGACCGGCAAGGTCGGCGCGGTCGGTTTCTGCTATGGCGGCGGCGTGTGCAACGCGCTGGCGGTGGCCTATCCCGATCTCGCCGCGTCGGTGCCTTATTATGGACGCCAGCCGGAAGCCGGCGATGTGCCAGCGATTGCAGCGCCGCTGATGATCCATCATGCTGGCAATGACGAGCGGATCAACGCCGGCTGGCCGGCCTATGAGGCGGCTTTGGCGGAGCATCAGAAAGAATATAGCGTGCATTTCTACCCCGATGTGAACCATGGATTCCACAATGACACGACGCCGCGCTATGACGAGGAAGCGGCCCAATTATCATGGCGGCGGACAATGGCGTTTTTCGACACGCATTTGCGCGGTTGATCGCAGCTTGATGCGTTTCCTGTTCCTGCTGTTTTTGGCGATGGCTACCACCACCTCTCCGCAATCGGCGCAGGCCGAGGGGGCTGTGGCCGACCATCCAGAGGCCCGTCCGTTTGAGGAATCTGCCGATGCGACAGCGCAAGTCGATGCAGCGCTAGCCCGTGCACAACTCAATGAAAAGCGGGTGATTCTCGTGATGGGCGCAAACTGGTGTCACGATAGCCGCGGCCTAGCGGGCTGGTTTGCGCAGCCGCGTTTCGCTGCGATGCTCGAAGCCAAATATGAGCTGGTCTATGTCGATGTCGGGTACAAGGACCGCAATATCGATATTGCCCGGCGCTTTGGCCTGAAGTCGATCAAGGGCACGCCGACGGTGCTCGTCCTGTCATCGAGCGGTGACCTGCTCAATCGCCAGTCCGCACCGAAATGGCGCGATGCCGCGCGCCGGGAGCAAGACGATATTTTCGTCTATTTCGACCAATTTGCCGCTGAACTCTGAATTGAAGGAAAGCAGGTGCCGCGCGCATTGACCTATATATTGATCATAATCTCCGTGATTGCCGTGGCCTTGTTCTTCCTGCCGCTGCGGCTGGCCGTGAGCATGGCCGGGCTGGAGGGAACGCGCTTCTCCGCCAAGGCGATCAGTGGATCGGTCTGGAACGGCCGGATCGAGGGCGCGCAGCTCGGGCTGTTTCCGCTGGGTGATCTGGATGCCGGTGTGCGGTTGCTGCCGCTGCTGACCGGCCGGGTGCTGCTCGATCTCGAACGGCCACCGGTCGCCGGTGATCCGGGGCTGGTCGCAACCGTCGGCAAGGCCGGCAACAGTCTGGTGGTGCAGGATCTGACCACAATATTGAGCGTGGGCCGCCAATTGGCGCCGCTGCCGGCCTCCGCGATTGATCTGCAGGCGGTCAGCATCAGCTTTGCCCAGGGCCGCTGCCAGTCGGCCAGCGGTCAGGTGCGGGTTTCGCTCGACGCCAATATTCCCGGGTTGAATCTCAAGCAGGGGTTGCTCGGCAAGGCGGAATGTCAGGACGGCGTGCTGGTGCTGCCGCTGCAAAGCGGGTCCGGCATGGAGCAGCTGACGCTGAAACTCCAAGGCAATGGCTTTTATACCGCGCGGCTGTTCCTCTCGGGTAGCGACCGCGCCTGGACCCTGCTATTGCCGACGCTTGGCTTTCGCAAGGCTCCCAGTGGCTATGCGATCAAGGTTGCCGGGCAGTTGGGACAAAGGAACGGACAATGATGCAAATGGGCACCAAAGCGGTAAAATTTTCGATTCTTGATCTTTCGCCGGTGCCGCTGGGCAGCGATGTCAGAACCGCACTCGACCGGTCGCTGGCGCTTGCGCAGCATGGCGAGGCGCTTGGCTATGAGCGGTTCTGGATGGCCGAACATCATGGTATGGAAGGCATTGCCAGCGCCGCCACCGCGGTCGCACTCGGCCATGTCGGACAGGGAACCAAGACCATCCGCATCGGTGCCGGCGGGATCATGCTGCCCAATCATGCGCCGATGATGATTGCCGAGCAATTCGGGACGCTGGAAGCGCTGTTCCCGGGAAGGATTGATCTGGGGCTTGGCCGGGCACCGGGATCGGACCAGCGGACCGCACAGGCCTTGCGCCGCAATCTGAACAGCGATGCCAATGAATTTCCGCGCGATGTGCTCGAATTGCAGGCGTTTCTGGCAGGCGACGAACGGCTTGGTATCCAGGCAACGCCGGGGCAGGGGACGAATATCCCGCTCTATATTCTCGGCAGCAGCCTGTTTGGTGCGCAACTGGCGGCAGCGCTGGGCCTGCCCTATGCCTTTGCATCGCATTTTGCGCCGCAGATGCTGGATGAGGCGCTCACCATTTACCGCCGCGACTTCAAACCGTCGGCGCAGCTGGCCGAGCCTTATGTGATGTGCGGCTTCAACATATTTGCCGCCGACAGCGACGCGGAAGCGGAATATCTGGCCAGCTCGATGCTGCAGAGCTTTGTCGCGCTGCGCACCGGCAATCCGGGCAAAATGCCGCCGCCGGTCGAAGGCTATCGCGAAAGCCTGCCACCCCAGTTCCAGTCGATGCTCGAGCAGATCATGCAGGGCAGTGCGGTGGGATCGGCCGATAGTGTGAAACAGGCGGTTGACCGCTTTGTCGAACGGACCGGCGCCGATGAGCTGATCATCTCCGGGTCGATCTTCGATCAGGCAGCGCGCGAGAAAAGCTATACCATTGCTGCAGGCGTTCGTGATCTGGTCGCCGCTTAGGGCCAAATTGGCTGCATACAAGTCTTGATTTTACCATCTGGCCTGCGCATGACCCGGAAAATCGCAATTCCGGAATAGACCCCCCAAGGGAGAAGAAAACGTGCCACGCACAGGTAGAAATTCAGCACTTCGCGACTTTCTGAAAAGCGAAGCGGCGGGCGGCATATTGCTGATGGTCGCTGCCGCGCTGGCGATGGTGGTGGCGAACAGCCCGTTATACGACATGTATCACCATTTTCTGCACGAACTGAAGGGACCGACCCTGTCCAGCAAACTGGGGCCGATGACGCCGCATTTGTGGATTAATGACGGGCTGATGGCGATTTTCTTCCTGCTCGTCGGGCTGGAAATCAAGCGCGAATTTGTCGACGGACGGCTGAACACTTGGGAACGCCGGCGACTGCCGGTACTCGCTGCCGCAGCAGGGATGGTGGTTCCGGCGCTGATCTATCTGTTCGTCGTCAAGGATGTGCCCCATCTCTATAATGGCTGGGCGATTCCGGCTGCCACCGATATTGCCTTTGCGATCGGCGTGCTCGCCCTGCTTGGCCCGCGCGCGCCAACCTCGCTCAAACTGTTTCTGGTCACCGTCGCGATTGTCGACGACATGGGCGCGGTGGCGATTATCGCGCTGGTTTACACGGCCGAGATCAACGGCGCGGCGCTGCTGGCCAGCGCCGCGATACTGGCGATCATGTACACGATGAACCGCAATGGCGTGCTCAAGCTCTGGCCCTATCTGATCGGTGCCGGTCTGCTTTGGTATACTGTGCTGATGTCCGGGGTTCATGCCACGATCGCCGGGGTCTTGGCCGCGATGGTTATCCCGATCGTGGTCACGCCGACCTCGCCGGATGATGAAAATTCTCCACTGCACCGGCTCGAACATGCGATTTCGCCATGGAGCGCCTTTCTGATCGTGCCGGTTTTCGGCTTCGCCAATGCCGGCGTGTCGCTTGAAGGTATCGGCTGGGAGCAGGTTTTTGCGCCTTTGCCGCTCGGCATTGCCGCCGGCCTGTTCTTCGGCAAGCAGATCGGTATTTTCGCCAGCGTCTGGATCGCGGTGAAAACCGGTTTTGCCGGTCGCCTCGGCGGCGCCAGCTGGCTGCAGGTCTACGGTGTGGCGATGCTCTGCGGTATCGGCTTCACGATGAGCCTGTTTATCGGCGCGCTGGCCTTCCCTGGTGAGGAGCTGCTGATCGAAGAGGCCAAGATCGGCGTGCTTGGCGGTTCTTTGCTGTCGGCCGTTGTCGGCTTTTGCATTCTCCGCTTTGCGCCGCAGGACAAGCATCTGAAATCCCTCGACAAGGAAGAGGCCGAAGAACTGAAGGCGGTGCTTTGAAAATTTCTCCGTTTCTCACCGCTGGCCTGTTCTTTGTCGGCTGCAGCCCTGCTGCCGCTCTGGCTGCAGATCCACCGGCACCAGTTCAGCCGGTGCCGGCCAGTATTTCGGTCGTGCCCATGTCGATCGATGATATCGTCCAGGACTATATCTTCTTCTCTCTGGCCATGGACAAATATGAGCCGGGCTATGTCGATGCTTATTATGGTCCGCCGGAATATGCCGAGATTTTGAAGGCTGACAAGCCTTCGCTGATCGAGCTGGGCAATGAATTCATCAAGATGATGGAACGGCTCGACGCGGTGCCGACCGGCGATGATCCGCTGGTCGCGGCGCGTAAGCACTTTCTGTCGGCGCAACTGGAAGCGGCGGTGACCCGCCATGCGATGATCCAGGGAGAGGTGTTTCCCTTTGCCAAGGAGGCCAAGGGATTGTTCGGGGTGACGCCGGAGCTCCGGCCGCTGGAAGAATTTGATCCAGTGCTCGAGGAGATTGAAAATCTTGCGCCGGGTGAAGGACCGCTGAGCGAGCGGGTAGCGGCGTTTGAAAATGGCTATATCATCCCCAAGGACCGGCTGCAGGTCGTGTTCGACACTGCGATTGCCGAGTGCAAGGCGCGGACCGCGCAATATTTCGATCTGCCCGAGGGCGAGAATTTTAGGCTGGAATTTGTCACCGGCAAGAGCTGGAGCGGCTATAATTATTATCAGGGCAATTATCAGAGCCTGATCCAGGTCAACACCGACCTGCCGATCTTCATCGGCCGCGCCGTCGATCTCGGCTGCCACGAAGGCTATCCCGGCCATCATGTCTATAATATGTTGCTCGAGCAGAATCTGACCAGGGGCCGCGGCTGGCAGGAATTTTCCATCTATCCGCTCTACAGCCCGCAAAGCCTGATCGCTGAGGGCTCGGCCAATTATGGCATCGAGCTGGCGTTCAGCGGCCAGGAGCGGCTGGATTATGAGCGCGAAGTGCTATACCCGCTCGCCGGTCTCGATCCCGATACGGCGGCGGCTTACTGGGCGCTGCAGATCGCCAAACAGGCGCTCAGCGGCGCGCGGATGACGATTGCGCAGCAATATCTCGATGGCGAAATCACCCGCGAGCAAGCGGTTGCGCTGAATCAGAAATATCAGCTGGTTTCGCGCGAGCGGGCCGAGCAGATGACCGATTTCAACGAGCAATATCGCAGCTATGTGATCAACTACGGTCTCGGCATGGAAATGGTCCGCGACTGGATCGAGGCGCAGGGCGACGCACCGGTCTGGCGCTGGAAGGCGATGGAGCGGTTGCTGAGCGAGCCGATGTTGCCGGGGGATTTGCAAAGCAATTTGGTGGAATGATTTGGCTGGGGTAATGGTTCCAGTACAATGAATTCGTCATGCTGAACTTGATTCAGCATTCAGAACGGCAATAGCTGTCCTTTCTCCCTGGATCCTGAAACGAGTTCAGGATGACGAGTTTCCAAATCCGGATTCCGTGCATTGCCCTTCTTCCTCAAGGGAGAAGATGGGGTAGTAATTCCAGCCCGGAAAACCCTTCCTATCTGCGCTTAGAATAATCGCGAACACCCCGCCGAATCCCTCTTGCGCATTGCAAAAATCGGCGTAATCCAAGCGCAGTTTTTCGGGATAGGATTGCTTCATGGCCTTCAATCTTTTCGGACGTATCAAGCCTCTCGACGCGATTTTGGCCACGGCAGAGAAAAAGGCGCTAACCCGCTCTCTCGGACCGGTTCAGCTTACCTTGCTGGGCGTTGGTGCGGTTATCGGCACCGGAATTTTCGTACTGACATCGGAGGCGGCGCAGAAGGCCGGGCCGGGGATGATGTGGAGTTTCGTGATCGCCGGGCTGGTCTGCGCGGTCGCTGCGCTCTGCTATTCGGAACTGGCCTCGATGGTGCCGGTATCAGGCTCCGCCTATACCTATACTTATGCGGTGATGGGCGAGCTGCTGGCGTGGATGGTCGGCTGGGCGCTGATCCTGGAATATGCGGTGGCGGCGAGCGCGGTTTCGGTGGGCTGGTCGGGCTATTTTGTCGGCCTGCTGGCCAATGCCGGGATAGAGCTACCGAGGGCGCTGACCATTGGCGGCTATGCGCCGGGCGGGCTGATCAATCTGCCGGCGCTGATCATCGCGCTGCTGGTCACCTTTCTGCTGATGATCGGCACCAGCGAGAGCGCCAAGGTCAATGCGGTGCTGGTCGCGATCAAGGTGACGGCGCTGACCATGTTCATCGTGCTCACCCTGCCGATGATGCAGGGGCAGAATTTCGATCCGTTCATGCCCAATGGCTGGTTTGGCGAGAGCCGCGGTTTTGGCGCGGTTGGCGCGGCTGCCTCGATATTTTTCGCCTATGTCGGCTTTGACGCGGTTTCGACTGCGGCGGAGGAGACCAAAAACCCGCAGCGCAACGTGCCGATCGGGCTGCTCGGCAGTCTGGCGATTTGCACGGTTTTCTATCTGCTGGTCGCGGCAGGCGCGATTGGTACGGTCGGCGCGCAGCCGATTGTCGATGCCGCTGGCAACACGCTCGCGCCCGGCAGCACCGCCTTTGCCGCGCAATGTCAGGCCTTGCTGGCCGCTGGCCATGAACCTCTGGTGTGCAGCCACGAGGCGCTGGCTTTCGTGCTGCGTCATATCGGCTATCCGGCCTTTGGCAATATGATCGGCATTGCCGCCTTCCTCGCGCTGCCATCGGTGATCTTGATCATGCTCTTCGGTCAGACCCGGATCTTCTTCGTGATGGCGCGCGACGGCCTGTTGCCCGAAAAGCTCGCCACCATTCACCCAAAATGGAAAACGCCCCATATCGTCACCGCCATCACCGGTGTCGCGGTATCGGTATTTGCGGCGTTTCTGCCGGTCGGCCAGCTGGCGGACATCTCCAATTCGGGGACATTATTCGCCTTTTTGATGGTCGCTCTGGCGGTGTTGATCCTGCGCCGCACCGATCCGGGCCGGCATCGCCCGTTCCGCACGCCGCTGGTCTGGGTGGTCGCGCCGCTGGCGATCGTCGGCTGTCTGGGGCTTTTCTACAATCTTCCCTATGAGGCGAAAATGGTGCTGCCGATCTGGGGCGGGATCGGGCTGCTGCTCTATTTCGCTTATGGTTACAGAAAGAGCCATGTCGGGCGCGGCCATATCGAGGTGCACGAGAGCGATGCCGATGCACCGCCGCAGCCGGTACCGCCGATCAGCGACCAATAAGCGGCCTTTGTCGCCTGTAAATTTCGGGGCGACATTAACTATCTGCTAACCAATTTCGTTCACTCCTGTTTCTGAAACATGAACCGCGCTCGCACAGGGCGCACCATGGACAGGGACCAGACTGTATGAATACGCCAAGCAAAGCCGCAGAAAAGCTCGTAGACGTAGCCATTATCGGTGCCGGACCGGCGGGTCTGACCGCCGCCTATCTGCTCTCCAAAAAGGGCTATAAGGTCACCGTGATCGAAAAAGACCCGAAATATGTCGGCGGGATCAGCCGGACGGTGGAACATGACGGCTTCCGCTTTGATATTGGCGGGCATCGCTTCTTTTCCAAAAGCCAGGAAGTGGTCGATCTGTGGAATGAAATCCTGCCCGACGACTTCATCCAGCGTCCGCGGATGAGCCGGATATATTATGAGGGCAAATTTTACAGCTATCCGCTGCGTGCCTTTGAAGCCCTGTGGAACCTCGGCATCTGGCGCTCGACCCTGTGCATGCTCAGCTATGGCAAGGCGAAGGTCTTCCCGAACAAGAATGTGAAGAGCTTTGAAGACTGGACGGTCAACCAGTTCGGTCACAAGCTCTATTCGATTTTCTTCAAGACCTATACCGAGAAGGTCTGGGGCATGCCATGCGACGAAATGTCGGCGGACTGGGCGGCCCAGCGGATCAAGGGTCTCAGCCTCTGGAACGCGGTCACCGACGGCCTGAAACGCTCGCTTGGTCTCAACAAGAAACCGAATGACGGACAGGAAGTGAAAACCCTGCTCGAAACTTTTCGCTATCCTCGCCTCGGCCCCGGCATGATGTGGGATGCCGCCAAGCGCCATGTCGAAGCCAAAGGCAATGAAGTGCTGATGGGGCATAGCCTGAAACAGCTCGCCCAGGATGGTGATGGCAATTGGCGGATGAGCGCCTCGAGCGCAGATGGCGAAACCATCATCACCGCGAAACATGTGATTTCGAGCGCGCCGATGCGCGAACTCGCCACCCGCATCCACCCGCTGCCGCAGTCTTTGCCGGAAGCGCAGGATCTGAAATATCGCGATTTTCTCACCGTGGCGCTGATGGTCAAATCGGACGACCTGTTCCCCGACAACTGGATCTATATCCATGATGATCGCGTGCAAGTCGGCCGGGTACAGAATTTTCGCAGCTGGTCACCGGAAATGGTGCCGGACGAGCATATCGCCTGTGTTGGCCTGGAATATTTCTGTTTTGAAAATGACGGCCTGTGGTCCTCATCCGACGAAGATCTGATCGAGCTTGCCAAGCAGGAAATGGCGATCCTCGGCCTGTGCAATCCGGAAGATGTCACCGGCGGCGCGGTTGTCCGTCAGGAGAAGGCCTATCCGGTCTATGACGACAGCTATGAAGATAATGTCGCCACCATGCGCGATGATCTGGAAAGCCGTTTTCCGACGCTGCACATGGTCGGTCGCAACGGCATGCACCGTTATAATAATCAGGATCATGCGATGATGACAGCGATGCTGTCCGTTGAAAATATCGAAGCCGGCACCCGCAAGTGGAATGTCTGGAACGTCAACGAAGACGCCGAATATCACGAATCGGGTGATGAAGGCGCGGAGACAATCATTGCTGAAGAAATTAGCGAAGATCGTGTGGCGGCGCTTGAAAGCATGCGCGATGTACCGACGCGGATCGAGGAAGACAAGCCAGCGAAGCGGGCCGCTTAGAAATGACCTTGGGTTGCCCGGACATAAAATTCTGCTGTTCTCCTGCAAAGGCGATGGCGGGTGATGGGTCCCTGCCTTCGCAGGGACACAAGTAAATGGAACGCAGCAGCCAAGAGAGACGGTCAACCGTCGGCGGCTGGGTCGGACAGCTGCCCGCTCCGCTCGCGATTCTCAACCGTTTTTCGATCACCCGCTATTTGCTGGCGAGCGTCGTCAGCCTCGCCTTTGATGTCGCCCTGTTCATGGTATTGGTCGCTTTCCTGGTCGATCCGGGATGGGCATCGGCAGCCGGTTATAGCGCCGGTATTGTCATTCACTGGCTGATTTCATCCAGCTTCGTTTTCCCCGGCAAGGCCCGTGATGGTGCGGCGCTGCACTTGCAGCGGCTCGGTTTCATCGGCACCGCCGTGCTCGGCCTGGGCATAACGGTCAGCATGGTCAGCGGTCTCACCAGTGCCGGTGTGCTGCCGGTGATGGCCAAGGCGGCGGCGGTTGCCGTCAGTTTCTTCGCCGTCTATCTGACTCGGAAATATGGCGTGTTCCGGTGAGCTATATGGACATGACCCTCGAAGCCCCGGCAAAAAAGCATCGCTTCAGCCCGGACTTCAAAAGATTTCTTAACTGGGCTCTGGTCTGGATAGTGCTGGCCAATATCCCGTTCATGGCGATGTGGATGGTCGGCGCGCCGCCGCGTGCGATTCCGATTGCGCTGGCGGGTCTCGTCGGTCTGATTGTCAAACGCATGCCGAGAGCGGTGCAGTGGATCGGTTTTGTTGGCGTGATGGTCTATTCCTTGCTCTCCTTCGTTTCCGGCCTGTTCAGCCTGACGCTCGACTCCCTGCTCTATTCGATGCAGTTTTTCGCCGAGATCAAGCCCGGCAACTCGATTGAATATATTGCCGCAGCGGTGGTCATCGTCGGCATATTGATCGGCAGCTGGTTCCTGCTCAAGCGCGATACCAATTTCGCCAAACCGCTGCATATCCTGCTCGGCGGAGCATTGATCTTCGGACTTGTCGGCGCCGATGCCGCAATCGGCGAGGGGATGCGCGGCCATTATTTCCGGCCCGCTCCGGTCGGCGCAGCTTTTGAATCGGCGGTCAGCAAGTCGGGCTTTGCCGCGCGCGCCGATGGCAAGCGCCATCTGGTGCTGATCATCGTTGAATCGCTGGGTGTTCCGAAAAATAACAAGGCGATGTCGGACAAGCTGTTCGCCTATTATAACGATAGTGCCGTCAAGGCGCGTTATGAGGTCAGCCAGGGTACCAGCCTCTATTATAACAGCACCACCTCCGGCGAGCTGCGCGAGCTGTGCGGTCGCTGGGGCGACTATTATGAATTGCTCGAAACCAATGATCCGAAGACGTTGGATTGCCTGCCGGCGCAGCTCGCCAAAAAAGGCTATGCGACGCAGGCGATGCATAGTTTCAAGGGTCCGTTCTTCAAACGGGAGGACTGGTATCCCAAGATCGGCTTTCAAAAGCGCGAATTTGCAGTGGATCTGGAAAAACGCGGCGCTGAATGGTGTGGCGGTGTTTTTGCCGGCGCTTGCGACCGTCAGGTGCCGAAGATGCTGGCCGAAAATCTGAAACGGGCGAAGCAGCCCACTTTCCAATATTGGCTGACACTGAACACCCATTTGCCGGTCCCGACCGAGCAGAATCTCGACACCGAAAATTGCGAAAAAACATCGGCTGCACTGGCCCGTGACTATCCGATGATCTGCCGCCAGTTCGCGATATTTGATGATATCGACAAGGCGCTGATCAAGGAAATTACCGCGAGTGATTTTCCGGAAGCGGATATATTGCTGGTTGGCGATCATATGCCACCATTTTTTGACCGCCATCACCGTTCGCAATTTGACCCGGAGCGGGTTCCATGGCTTTACCTGAAAGCCAAGGCCTCACAACCCGAGGGATAAGATTTTGGAACGCTTGCGCGGCAACCTGCCACTATTACTGATCTGGCTCGCGGTATGCGCGGTGCTGATTCTGGTCACTCGCGGCCAGATCAGCAGCGGCATCGGCTGGGATCCGGACGATCAGCTGCGCATGGTGCAGCTGCGCGACTGGCTCGGCGGACAAAGCTGGTTCGACACGACCCAATATCGCATCGGTGAACCGGACAGCCAGCCGATGCACTGGCCGCGCTGGATCGAGCTGCCGCTGGCTTTGGTATTCCTGCTGCTCAGGCCATTGATTGGTGCGGCGAGCGCAGAAACCGGCGCAATGGTTGTCGTACCGCTGATCACGCTGGGCATCGCCATGTGGCTGGCCATGAAAATCAGCGAACAGCTTTTTGACCGCAATATCGCGATATTGGCGGCCGCCCTGACCGCGACTGCAGTGCCGATTGTTGCACAAATCCGGCCGATGCGGGTCGATCATCATGGCTGGCAGATTGTGCTCGCGCTGACCGCGCTGTGGACGATGTGCTGGCCCGAGAAACGCAGAGGCGGAATCGCCCTCGGCATGGCGCTGGCGCTCTGGCTTTCGATATCACTGGAAGGTTTGCCGATATCGGCTGCCTTTGTCGTGCTGCTGGTCTGGCGCTGGGTCTTCCAGACCGAAGAAGGAGTCCGACTATTCTGGACCTTATTGTCCTTTCTGATTGCCAGTTTCATCTTCTATTTTGCTAGCCAGGGCAGTTTCGACGCCGCCATCAACTATTGTGATGCGCTTTCGCCAGCGCATTTGCTGGCTTGCGTGACAGGGGCCGCTGTCATCCTGCCGGCAATCAAATGGCTGCCCGCGAACATCCCGCTGCGCGTCGTCAGCCTCGCCGTTGCCGGCGGGGCGGCATTGGCTGTCTTCTATGGCCTTGCGCCGCAATGTATCGGCGGGGCGTTCAACACGATGGATCCGATCGTCCGCGAATATTGGCTGGTCAATGTCCTCGAAGGCCTGCCGATCTGGTATCAGAACGGGAAGACCATGGTTACCTTGCTCGGCGGATCGATCATCGTCGGGCTGGTCAGTCTGATCTATATCGTGCGCGTCCGTCCCGGCCAGATTGATCGCAGCAAATTGTTCGTCCTTGGCTATGCCTTTCTCTGGGCATTGGTGCTGTCGCTGTTCGTTCAGCGCGCGACGGCGGTCGCGGCAGCCTTTGCCCTGCCATTCATGGCCTGGGCCGTGCATCAGGCTTTTGTGAAGGCGCGGGGCATCAAGCGTCCGCTATCGCGTATCCTGGCCACCGCAGCGGTCGTGTTCCTGATCATGCCGGGACCGCTGGCCATCGCGCTATTCAACGGTGTCAGCGGCAAGGACCAAAAAACCGAGGAAAACCTGGAGACCGCTGCATGCGAGAATGATGCTTCGCTCGCCCGGCTCAACGCCTTGCCCCGGTCCAACATCCTGGCGCCGTTCGATTTCGGACCACGCATATTGCTGCTGACTCCGCATAATGTGCTCGCCACCAGCCACCATCGCAACGATCAGGCGATGGCGGACCAGATCAGGATTTTTACCTCCGCACCAGATGTGGCCAGTGCTTTGCTGGAGGCCCACAATATTCGCTATATCGTCGCCTGCGAAGCGGAGCCGGAGCTGGCCATCTATGCGAAGAAAAATCCCGAAGGCCTGTGGGCCCAACTGGTCAAAGGCCAAAAACCGGATTGGCTGCAGCCTGTCCATATTCGGGACAATAGCCTCGTCGTCTGGCGAGTGACGCCAATAAGGTTGCAAAACGCTACGTAAAATATAATAGTTTTCACTCGGGCGTCAAAAATAAAAACCGTGGAGATTATAATGGCAAGGGTCACCGGACTCGGTGGGGTTTTTCACAAGGTGAAGGATCCGGCGGCAACACGCAAATGGTACAAGGAATATCTGGAGCTGGACGGAGAATATGGTCCGATGCTCAACTGGTCGGAAGAGAAAGGCGAAAAGCCCTATAGTCTGATCAGCCATTTCCCGGAAGACACCGACTATCTGAAACCCAGCGAGGCGCGGTTCATGATCAATCTGCGGGTTGACGATCTGGACGCCTATGTCGAGCAGCTCGAAGAAAAAGGCCTGGAGATTTTGGGTCAGATTGATGAAGGATATGGCAAATTTGCCTGGATCCTTGATTGCGACGGGATCAAGCTCGAATTCTGGCAGCAGGTAGACGCGCCAGAAAGCTGATGTGCCAGTCTATGCTGGAATGAATTTAAGCGCGAGCCCGTTGATGCAATGCCGCTTGCCGGTTGGTTTCGGCCCATCATTGAAAATATGCCCGAGATGCCCGCCGCAGCGCGCGCAATGGACTTCGGTCCGAGGATAGCCGATCTTATAGTCTGTTGTCGTGCCAATCCGGTCCTTGGCGATCGGACCCCAAAAGCTCGGCCAGCCGGTGCCGCTGTCATATTTTTTGTCCGATTTATAGACGCCGAGATTGCAGCCGGCGCAGGCATAAACGCCGTTGCGCTTCTCACCATTCAGCGGGCTGGAATAGGCGCGTTCGGTACCTTCCATGCGCAATATCCGGTAGCGGGCCGCGCCCAGCTGCTGCTGCCATTGCTCCGGTGTCCGATTGATTTTGAACGGTTCGGATCGCGCATTTGCCTGGTCGAACACGCCCGACAGGCGCACAAGCCCATAAGCTCCAACGGCTGCCAGAGTTCCGGATATGACGGTGCGCCGATCGGGTGATTTCATCTGCAATCCTTGTCAAAATTCCTGATTCATTCGCAGCAGGAAGCCCAAGGGTTACAGATTTTCACCTGAATGGGAACTGATCAATATTTCGAGAGTTCGACTTCCAGTTCGCGGAATCCGTGGACGAAACAGGCGTGGACGCGGCGATGTTTGCCGGTCGGATTGACCTGCATCCGCCGCTTGTGCATTTCTTCCAGCAAAATACGGATCTGCAACTCGGCGAGGCGGGCACCGACACAGCGGTGAATGCCATAGCCAAAAGCCAGATGGCGCCGGGCATTTTCGCGGTCGACCTTGATCTTGTCGGCTTCCGGGAAAACCTCTTCGTCGCGATTGGCGGAAATATACCAAAGCACGACCTTGTCGCCTTTCTTGATCTGATGACCGAACAGGTCATGATCTGCCAGCGCGGTGCGCCGCATATGGGCGAGCGGGGTCTGCCAGCGAATGATTTCCTGCACCGCATTGGGAATAAGATCGGGGTTCTGCTGCAACTTTGTCCGTTCCTCGGGGAACTGGCTGAGACCAAAGGCCACGCCCGACATGGTGTTGCGCGTGGTGTCATTGCCACCGACGATCAGCAGCACCAGATTGCCCATGAATTCCATCGGATCCATATCGCGCATATGTTCCGAGTGGATCATCATCGAGATCAGGTCGGGGGTCGGTTCTGCATCCACCCGTTCATTCCACAGCTTGGTGAAATAAGCACCCATTTCAAATAATATCTGGCGTCGCTGCTCGGTGAGATCTTCTGCAACCGACAATTCCACGTCGCCAGCCCAGTCGGACCAGTAGGTCAACATCCTGCGGTCTTCCCAGGGGAAGCCGAACAATATGGCGAGCATGCCGGTGGTGAGTTCGATCGAGACCTTGTCGACCCAGTCGAATTTTTCGCCCCATGGCAGGCTGTCGAGCACTTCCTCGGTGCGCTGGCGGATTTCGGTTTCCATCCGCTTCATCTCGGTTGGCGTGAAGGCCGGTGCTACGGTGCGGCGCTGGCCGGTGTGCTTGGGCCGGTCCATGGCGATGAACATCGGCAGCTGGAAATCCTGATCAAATTCGGGATCGGCGATGGTGATGCCGCCATGGGAAACATCGGAAGAATAAATGTCGGGCAGCGCCTCGACATGCTGGATCGGTTTGTAGGTGGTGATGTTCCAGAAATCTCCGTGAACGCCGCCTTCGATCTTGTTGATCGGCGCCGTAGCGCGCATTTCCGCGAACGGCTTGCGCCAGAGATCCTTGCTGTACAGCTCGGCGCGACTGACGTCCCAGGGATTGGCATCGGTATCAGCAATCGGGGGGTTGCGTTTGTACCAGCCTTCCAGCGCCTCATCTGCAGTGGGGGAGGTAGTCAGATTGTCGAGGTCAATTTGGGGAACGGAAGCCATAATTCTCTCCTGCCGTTGCTGGTTTTAGCAATCGGTTGCGTTTCAAAACTAGTTCAATCTGCCGCTATTGACAGCAATGTCAATGTCTTTTCGGCAAATTACGTGAATCCCGAGATTATTTTCCGGTGACTCTGGCGAACAGGCTTTTCTTGCGGGCGGCCTGTCCGGATTTCATGACGTTGCGGCGGAACAGCATCACGGAAAAGCGGATGATGATCATCGTGAAAATTGCCTGCCAGATCAGCGCCAGGCCGTGCTGCCAGAGATTGTCCATCTGCGCCGCGCGCGCGATCATCGCGAACGGCGAGCTGAACGGAAACAGGACAGCGAACCATTCGACCGGTTCGCCGAGCTTGGTGATCGCGGAATAGGAGAGAAAGAATACCAGCAATTGCCCCATGGTGACCGGCATCGACAGGGTTTGCACCTCTCGCACGGTTGTTGCCATCGCCCCGATCCCGAGAAATAGCGAGCCCAGCAGCAGATAGGCCATGGAGAAGTAGAATATCATCAGCACGCCGAATATCGGCCAGCCGACTGCCGGCGAGGGCAAGGCACTCCAATTTCCGCCGACCAGCAGAGCCACGGTCAGGCCCATCGTGCTCCACACGGTGATTCCGACAAGGGCCATGCCAAGCATCGCGAATAGCTTGCCGAGAAATATCGCATCCATCGGGATCGCGGCGGCGAGAATTTCGATGATCTTGTTGGTCTTTTCCTCGACCAGATTGGACAGAACCATGCCCGCCAATATCATCGTCAGCAGGATCAGGATCGCCTGACCGGCCTGCGCCGTCATGAGTTGATTGCGTTCGCTGGAACTGCTGGTCTGACCGATAAATCTTGTTTCCACGTCAACCATTGCGGGCTGCGAAAGGGCCGTTTCCGCCAGCAGGGTGATCTTGCCCTGCCATCGCTTGACGTCGCGTTCCGATCCAGTCAGCACCGGCGCGGCGAGCGTGCCGGACAGGATCGCGGTCAATGATTTCTCGCTGTCCAGTTTCGCGATAATGTCCGCTTCCTTCTTGGAAAAATCTCTCAGGACCACCAGTTCCGGCATGGATTTGGAACCGAGACTCCGGGACAGGCGCAATCGAGTCGCCAGCAATATATCGGCTTCTTCCGGGCTTATGGCGACCCCGATGACGGAATTGTCGATATCCTGGGAAACCTGTGATCCGAGCCCGCCGGCCGCAACGGCAATGCCGATTGGAAATAGCGGCCCGAGCAGGAAGAAAAAGAAGGATTTGGAAAATATGATCGCGGTGAAATCACGGCGGGCAATGACATAGGCGGCGCGAATGGTCTCGATCATGCAGCTTCGTCCATATTGTTGGTCGTGGCATCTTCATCCATTTTTCGGGCCACCGCTTCGCCGGCGATCTGGACAAAGGCGTCGTGCAGGCCGGGGCGCTCGATCGACAGCGATTCGATACCGGCACCGCCTTCGACCAGCGCATGCAGCAGCGGTTCCACTCCGCTTTCCGGCAATGTGAAATGCCAGTTGTGACCGAGCGGCTTGCAGTCCGCCGGGATCGCGGTGCGCCAGGGACCATCGAGATTCCGCGTCTCCAGATGAACTTGCGGGCGCAGTCGGTTTCGCGCCGCCGAAACCTTGCCTTTGAACGGGATCTTCCCATCGGCGATAATGGCGATTTCTTCGCACAATCGCTCGGCATGAGCGATCACATGAGTCGAGAAAATGATCGTCACACCCTTGTCGGCCTGGTCGCGGATCAACCGTTCCAGCTTGCCCTGGTTCAGCGCGTCGAGACCGGAAAATGGTTCATCGAGGATGATCAGATCGGGATCGTGGACCAGCGTGCCGAGCAATTGCACCGTCTGCGCCATGCCTTTGGATAGCTGGCGAATCTGTTTGTCGGCGGCATCGCCCAGCCCGTGGTCTTCCATCATTCTGCGCCCGCGCTTGCGGCCTTCGGCCAGCGGCAGTCCGCGCAGCGCACCCATGAAGGCAATCGCATCATAGGCTTTCATCGATTGATAGAGGCCGCGCTCCTCGGGGAGATAGCCAACCTGATGCGCTTTTGAAATCGGGTTGGGTGATCCGAGCAGAAAGCGCTCGCCTTCGTCGGGGTCGATGATCCCGAGCAGCATCCGCAAGGTCGTGGTCTTGCCCGCTCCATTCGGTCCCAATATGCCGAATATGCTGCCTTTTCTGATCGCCAGATTAATGCCGTCAACGGCGGTCTCGCCATCAAATCTTTTGACAATATTGCGGGCCTCTATGGCAAATTCGGGATTGGGGGCGTGCATTTACGGCTTTCATATCTGATGCTAGTGTTTGATAGGGACAGCCTATGGCGGATGACAAGTTAAGATTGGCAAAAGCGCTCGAAAAAAAGGCGATCGACGAGGGGTTTTCTGCTGTCGGCATCGCGCCGGCCACTTTGGCCCCCGAAACCCGGAAACGCCTGCAGCAGTGGCTCGCGCAAGGGCGTCAGGGCGACATGCTCTGGATGGCCAACCGGGCGGATGAGCGGTCCGATCCGAAGACCCTGTGGCCCGAAGTGGAAACGGTTGTCATGCTGGGCATGAGCTATGCGCCGGCTACTGATCCATTCGCGCTGGAGGGCGTCTCTGACCATGGCCGGATTTCGGTCTATGCGCAGGGCAGGGACTATCATGATGTCGTCAAAGGCGCGCTCAAGCGCACCGCCCGCTGGCTGGTCGAACAGGCCGAGTGCGAAGTGAAGGTCTTTGTCGATACCGCGCCGGTGATGGAAAAGCCGCTGGCCGAAGCCGCTGGCCTCGGCTGGCAGGGAAAGCATACCAATGTCGTCAGCCGGGATCATGGCAGCTGGCTGTTTCTGGGTGCGATCTACACCACGCTTGAACTGGAGCCATCAAAGCCGGGAAAAGACAGTTGCGGCAGTTGCTCCGCCTGTCAGGATATTTGCCCGACCGGCGCCTTTCCCGCGCCCTATCAGCTCGATGCAAGAGCCTGCATCTCCTATCTGACGATCGAGCATAAGGGGCCGATCCCGCACAAATATCGCAAGGCGATCGGCAATCATATCTATGGTTGTGATGATTGTCTGGCGGTCTGTCCGTGGAATAAATTTGCCCAGGCGGGAGCGGCGAACAAGGCTTTCCTGCCGCGCGCGGAACTGGCGGCTCCCGCTCTGGTGGATATACTGGCGCTCGACGATGCCGGTTTCCGGCAGGTGTTCTCAGGATCGCCAATCAAGCGCACCGGCCGTAACAGGATGGTGCGCAATGCCCTGATCGCTGCTGGCAATAGCGGGGATGCAGCCTTGATTGCGCCGGTGCAGGCGCTTTTGGATGATGGCGATGAAGTGATCCGGGAAGCGGCTGGCTGGGCGCTTGATCAGCTGGCGTC
The DNA here is from genome assembly GCF_036964675.1 of Parasphingorhabdus sp. Classification (GTDB taxonomy): domain Bacteria; phylum Pseudomonadota; class Alphaproteobacteria; order Sphingomonadales; family Sphingomonadaceae; genus Parasphingorhabdus. The sequence goes on from NZ_JBALTF010000006.1 coordinate 21,395, forward strand.
AGCGCAGCCTTAAGGCATTGACGCAGCTGACCCGGTCCACTTCCGCACCATCGCTGCGGCGGGTGTCGATATGGGTGACCCGGCCTTCACCGCCACTTTCGGACGGATAGAGGTAGGCATCCATTATGCACGCGCCGCTGGCAAATTGCAGTTTCCGGGCGGGCGGCTCGGATATATCGAGCTGGGGATCGCCGAACAGGCGGGTCAACTGACTGGCGGTCTTGCCCATGACAATGTCCAGACCAGCGACAGAATTGAGCGGCGAAGCTGCAACAGCTGGCAGGCCGGGGCGCGTTGTCGTGGTCGTCGAGGCGCAGGCGGCCAGACCCGGCAGGCTGAGCAATATTAGAAATTTGGCTTTCATGCGGACCATTGTTCCTTCTTCCCATGAACCAGATGGGTAGCCATAGCGGCTGCCAAAACCGGTGCAAGAAAATTGACAAAGGGTATGGCGAGCAACAAGGCCGCGATCAGGCCAAGGAGGAAGCGCTGGGCTTTGGGAAGGCTCCATTCCGCCGCGAGATTTCGATAATCGGTCACGTGCCGGGCCGCGACCATGTCCTGCAAATCCCGGCCCAGCAAAATGGCATTGATCGCAAAAAAGGCAATCGGAACGCCGACGCCGGTCACCAGCAGCAACACATAGAGCGGGGCAGCAAGAATATTATAGCCCAGGGCGCGACCAGCGGAAGCAAGCCCCATTTTGATGCCGATGCCATAGCCCGGCGGTTTCGCCATTTCCGCCCGTTCCGGATAATAGCGCCGCTCGACCGCGTCGACGATGTCGTCAGAGAAGATGTTGAGCACAAAAATGGCGACAATCCGGAACAAAAAAAGCCCGGTCAATATAGCGATGATCGCTGCTACGGTTGCGGCGGCAAACCCGCCGTCTGTCGTGCCGAGCCACGCGAACAGCCATAGCAGCCCAAAATAGGCCACGACCCCGAACAGGATGAACAGCAGGGTCGTGAGTAATATGACCTTCAGCAGAATCGCCAATATGGTCCGGTCCGTGAGCTGCGCAAGCGAGCGGGTGAAGGCCTGTATCATATGTGCTTCATGTCACGATTGCCTGGCCAGCGTCAATTCTGCTTGATGGCGTCGGGGCAAACCCCTAACGCACCCCGAACTATAGACATTGCCCCAAGAGGATTTTTATGAGCACCGAAGCCCGTTATGATATTGTCGCCATCGGCAATGCGATTGTTGATGTAATCTCGCAGGCCAGCGACGAATTTCTCGACGAGGAGCAGCTGGTCAAGGGCAGCATGGCCCTGATCGATGCCGATCGGGCGCAGGAGCTTTATCGTGACATGGGGCCAGCGCGGGAAATTAGCGGTGGTTCAGGCGCAAATACGCTTGCCGGGGCTTCGACTTTGGGTCGCCAGTGCGCGTTGATCGCGCAAGTGGCCGACGATCAGCTGGGCGAAGTCTTTGCCCATGATATTCGCGCGACGGGGATTGATTTTGATGTGCCGCCGCTGGGCAAGCAGCCGCCGACCGCGCGTTGCCTGATTTTCGTCACGCCAGATGCACAGCGGACGATGAACACTTTTCTCGGCGCATCACAATTTCTACCCCCGGCTGCGGTCAATGCCGATTTGATCGCCAGCGGCGCGATCCTCTATCTGGAAGGCTATTTGTGGGACGCCGACGAACCCAAGGCGGCCATGGCACTGGGGATTGATATCGCCAAGCAACATGACCGGAAAGTTGCATTCACCCTGTCCGATACATTTTGTGTCGATCGGCACCGGGCAGAATTTGTCGGCCTGATTGACGATGGCAAGATTGATATTCTGTTCGCCAATGAAGCGGAAATCATGATGCTGAGCGAGACTGAAGATTTTGATGCGGCGGTTGCGCAAACGGCTGCCAAAGTCGAAACGCTGGTGGTGACGCGCAGCGAAAAAGGCGCGATCGCGGTTCGTGATGGCAAGACGACAGCCGTTTCTGCGGAACCCGTTGATCATATCGTCGATACGACCGGTGCCGGCGACCTGTTCGCCGCCGGTTTCCTCAGCGGCTATATCGAAAAGCGCCCGATGGCAGAATGTCTGACCATGGGTGCCGTCGCCGCAGCGGAAGTGATTTCTCATTATGGTGCCCGCCCGGAAGCAGATCTGCTTGCATTGGTGAAAGCCCGGCTCGGCTGATCAGCCTTTCATTTTGAACAAGGTTCGGTCTTCCGGTCCAAAGCCCCATTTCCAGATGACCCAGGCGTAACTGCCGAGGATCATCGGGATGCCGACGATCAATTCCGCCCATTCGGGCATATAGGTGACGAGATAGCCGACTGCGCTGGCGACGCCGACAGCGATCATCAAGGTCCAGCGCCAGCCATTGACCGGCGCGTCGAGCAGTTTTGACAGGAAAATTGCTTTGACCACCGAAGCATAAGCGAGCGCCACCATCAGGGCCGCCGCGACCGCCGCAGCCTTAAACAGGGGCCCCCAGCCCATATAGATGCAAATCTGGATGAAGGCGATGCTGAGCCCGGCCTGCAGCAGCAGCATCGACAGCGAGATCAGCAGGTTGCGGTGGCGCGCAATATAGACCAGCGCGGATTCGCTGACCACGGCGGTTGCCGCAACCGCTTCGGCGGCGAGCAGGAAGGCAAGGGCGCCGGTCCCTCCGACGAAACCCGGCCCGACCAGTCCCATCACGGCTTCGCCCGGGATCGCCAGAGCCAGCGCAATGCCGATCTGTGCAGCAATGATCCAGAAGCCGACCTGGCTGACCTGGCTGGCAATGGCTTTCATATTGCCGGCTGCCAGATTGCGGGTGATCACCGGACCGAGAATGGGATCGAAGCTGGTTTTGAGCTTCTGCGGCAGGCTCGCTACCTGCTGGGCAATATAATAGATTCCGACGATGGCGGGCGATGCAAACAGACCGAGGATCGCCAGATCCAGTCGGCGCGAGCCCCATTCGGCGGCATCAGCGGCCGCCAGCGGCATGTTGCGCCGGGCGATCATTGCGATTTTCATCGGTTCCGGACGCCAGCCCCAGGGCAGGCCATAGCTTTTGAACAGGGGCCAGAGCGACGCGACCAGTGCCGCGATCATTGATACGACATAGGAGAGGATCAGGCCGTCGCGCAGCGAATAATAAGAGAACAGGAAGGCGGCGATGCTGATCGTCCAGGGTTCCACGATCGACCGGGCGCGCACGGTCGCGGCAATATCATAGCGATAAGCGAGGGCGGCCAGAGCGATATCCGCTCCGACAACGGTGAATATCACCAGCGGTAAAAACCGGTCCAGTCCGTTGATTTCGCTATTGGGGAACATGATGAATGGAAAAGTGATGAGAATGGTCGCGGCGATTGCGGATGCCAGGAAGCTGACCAGCAAGCCATCCCAGACCACATGCACATGGGGTCTTTCGGTCTGGCTCAGCTGAGCCGCCAGTCCCCGTTTCAGTCCAAGAGTAGCGAGCTGGGCGGCAAATTCGACAACCAATATCGCATAGGCAAAACGCCCCAGCGCATCGGCGCCATAGATGCGTCCGGCGATGAACAGAAACGGTAGACGCGCAGCCAGACGCAGCAGAAAGCCGAAAATATTGGTCCGTCCGCCTTTGGCCAGCGCGGCAATATCATCCTTGCTTTTGTCGGCGGGCGTGTCGCCATCAATTGGCGCCGCACCAGCCGTGCCTGATGGTTCAGGACTGTTCAAATCGCTCTCCGGCTGGCCCGCTCCAGGGAAACAAGTCTATAGCAGTTTTGCAAATTTGTCATCATCATGGCTTGCCGGTCTATCTGCGTTCAGAGACCAGCGGCCTTTTCATGAGCTGGGTGACCACAGACTGAACATCGGCTGTGCCGGCCAGCAAAGCGCAGACGGCATCGACGATCGGCATGTCGACCTGGCGCGCCTTTGCATCCTGCTGAAGCACGGGTGCTGTTGAGGCGCCCTCGGCAACCGTTGTCCGGTCTGACAGAAGCGCTTCGGCCGACTGGCCTTCTCCCAACCCCCTGCCGAGCGAAAAATTGCGTGAGCTGGTCGAAGAGCAGGTCAGCACCAGATCGCCGAGGCCGCACAGGCCGGACAAGGTTTCCGCTCTGGCACCGCGGGCCGCGCCGTAGCGGAGCATTTCGGCAAAGCCGCGACTGATCAGCGATGCGCGGGCATTTTGTCCGAGGCCGGCACCGTCGACGACGCCGCAGCCGATCGCCAGCACATTTTTGACGGCGCCGCCAATTTCCGCGCCGATCACATCGTCGGAATAATAGGGCCGGAAGCTTGCTTTTGCGATCAGCGGATTGAGTCGGTCCCACAAGGCCTCGCTTTCGCAAGCCAGCGTCAGGGCGGTCGGCAGACCTTGCGCGACTTCGTGGGCAAAGGTCGGGCCGGATAATATCGCGAGGGGATTGTCAGGCCGCACTATCTTTGCAACTTCGCTTAACAGCAATCGGCTTCGCGCCTCGATGCCCTTGCAGCACAATAGCAGCGCCGCATCGCTGTCCGGCAAAGTCTGGAGGGTGGCGCGCAGATGTTGCGCCGGCGTGACCAGCAGCAGCATATCGCAAGCCGCCATTGCATCCCAATCCTGGGTCGCGTGGATATTGTTGCGGAGCCGGTGGCCGGGGAGAAAGGATTTATTTTCGTGGGTCCGGTTGATCTGGTCGATAACCTCAGGTTCGCGGGCCCACAGCAGCAATTGATCTTGTCCCTCGGACAGCACCTGCGCCAGGGCCGTGCCCCAGGCTCCGGCACCGATCACGCCGATTTTGGCAGTCGCCTTGGTCATGCTTTCACCCCCGCACCGCGCGCTTTTTCAGCCGTCGGATCCAGCGGCCAGCGCGGTCGGGCGACAAAATCGAGGGGATCGGTGAGGCCGGCTGCGAAACGCTCGGCGCCCGCCCAGGCGATCATCGCCGCATTGTCGGTGCACAGCCATTGCGGCGGCGCGGTAAAGGCCATCGCATTTTCCTCCGCGACCTGTTCGAGCATGGCGCGAATCGGGCCGTTGGCGGCAACTCCGCCCGCAACTACGAGATGGGCGCAGCTTTCCTGTTCCGCTATCGCCTTTTCCAGCCGGTCGCGCAGGCAGTCGACCACCGCTTGCTGAAAAGATGCGGCTATATCTTCGGGCCTGTGCGCGCCATTCTGATGGGCGCGAACCACGGCACTTTTCAATCCGGCGAAAGAAAAATGTGGTTCGGCAGACCGGAGCAACGGGCGGGGCAGGGGAACTGCGGCCGGATCGCCCTGCCGTGCCAAGGCCTCGACCCTGGGGCCGCCCGGATAGCCGAGACCCAATATTTTCGCGGTCTTGTCGAACGCTTCACCGGCGGCATCATCAATCGTGGTTGCCAGCCGCCGATATTGGCCGACGCCCTCGACGCGCAATATCTGGCAATGGCCGCCGGATACCAGCATCAGCAAATAGGGAAAGGCCAGATCCGGATTGACCAGTCGCGGGGACAGTGCGTGGCCTTCGAGATGATTGACCGCGATCAACGGTTTGCCTGCGGCCATCGCCAGCGCCTTGCCGGTGACCAGACCAACCATCACGCCGCCGATCAGGCCGGGGCCGGCGGTGGCGGCAATGGCATCGACATCATCCAGTGACTTGCCCGCTTCCGCCAGCGCCGCGGCTATGAGCGGGGTCAGAATCTCGGCATGGGCGCGGGCAGCAATTTCGGGGACGACGCCGCCATAGGGGGCATGTTCCGCTTCCTGGCCAGCCAGTTTGTGCGCCAAAATCTCCCGATCAGACGTGACTAGCGCGGCCGCTGTTTCGTCGCAGCTGGATTCAATTCCCAAGATCAGGCTCATGACGCTTTTACTTAGGCGCTCAAGCCATTAGAACAAGCGCTATCATGAGTGAAAACGCCAAAAAAGAGATTCTCGCCGGACTGGACCGGCCATTGCGTATCGGTACGCGCCAATCCCCGCTGGCTATGGCGCAGGCGCAAATGACCGCCAATGCGCTGTTATCGGTGCATGGCTGGCGGCCCGATCAGGTGGAACTGGTGCCGATGATCGCCAGCGGCGACAAGATACTCGATCGGGCGCTGGCGGACGTCGGCGGCAAGGCTTTGTGGACCAAGGAACTGGATTACGCGCTCGGCGGCGGTGAAATCGACTGCGCAGTGCACAGCATGAAGGATGTGGAAACCATCCGGCCGGAGGAATTCATTCTGGCGGCGATACTGGAACGGGCCGATATCCATGACCGGCTGATCGGCGCGGATTCGATTGACGGCCTGGCGGAGGGCGCCATCGTCGGTACCGCGTCGCCGCGCCGCAAGGCGCAGCTTTTGCGGCAAAGAAGCGATCTCGACATCCGGCTGATCCGCGGCAATGTGCAGACCCGGCTGCAGAAAATTGCAGACGGCGAATATGACGCGACTCTGCTCGCGGCCGCCGGTCTGAACCGCCTCGATATGGAAGATGTCGGAACCGAGATATCCGACGAAATCATGCTTCCCGCGCCGGCGCAAGGCGCGGTCGGGATCGAAACCAGGTCCGATGACACGCATGTCCGCCATCTGATGCACGCGATATCATCGCCAAACACATTTCGCGCGGTCATTGCCGAGCGCCTGTTTCTGGAACAGTTGACTGCGGATTGTCACAGCCCGGTTGCCGCATTGGCAACGATTGATAGCGTGACGATTCATCTGCGGGCCGAAATTTTATTGCCCGATGGTTCAGAATTCGTCGTGGGAAGCTGCAGCTTTGACACTGGTGATGTTTCCGCGCCCGGCATATTGGCAGACAAGCTTCTGGGGCAGGCCAGTGCGGAGCTGAGAGCCATATTCGGCCGATGATGCTGCCGCTGCTGATCCTGCGGCCGCTCGACGGCGCGCTGCAGACCGAGCGGCGAGCGAAGCAATTGGGGTTGCAGACGGTTGTTGATCCGCTGTTCACCGTCGAGTCGATTGCATGGTCTGGTCCCGCAGTGCAGGATTTTGATGCATTGCTGCTGACCAGTGCCAATGCCGTGTCTCATGGCGGAACCCAGCTAGACGCCTACAAATCGCTGCCGGTTCTGGCGGTGGGCCAAGCAACCGCAAGGGCCGCAGAAAATGCGGGATTTCATATCGCCAAAACCGGCGAGTCCGGGGGCCAGCAATTGCTTAATCAGCTACCGGCCAATCGATATCGCAGCATTTTGTGGCTGGCTGGCGAGCAGCATAGCCTGTTCGATTCGGGTGAACGGCTATTGCATATTGTCCCGGTGTACCGCTCGCGAGCGATCGATTTGGGCGAAAAGGCCGTGGCCTGCCTGGACGCGGAAACGATCATATTGCTCCACTCGGCACGCGCGGCGAGGCATCTGGCGTCGGAACTGGATCGCCTGCAAATCGAGCGGGACCGCCATCATGCTGTTGTTTTTTCCGCCAAAGTGGCAGAAGCGGCAGGGCAGGGATGGGGAAGCGTGCAAATGGCGGACCGTCCGGACGACGAGTCTTTACTGTCTCTGGCGACCCGACTATGCCAGAACAAATGAGAATATTTGGTTCGCCATATGGCCGGGCCGGGAAGGAAAACCGGAATGAGCCGCGATTATGAAAGGCTGTCGCCATCGACTGGCAAGAGCAATTTGACGCGCAATATACTGATTTTGATGGTGGTGGCCTTTATCGGCGGGGTGATCCTGACCGGATGGATATTGTCCCGTTATAATCCGTTTGATAGCGCTTCGGACACGGAAGCTGCCGCGGTTGCCAATAGCAATGGCGCAAAAGCAAAGCCTGACCCGGCGACTGCCCTTGCCAATCGAATCGATGCCGATGGCAGCGTCTTGCCAGCGACATCGCCAGCGCAGTCCGCAAAAGCTGCCCCTGTGACGACCCTGACCTCCGATCTGGAGCGCGCGCTTGCGGTCCGCGTTGCCGATCTGGAAGACCGTTTGTCGCGGATCAATGTGCAGGCGCAGGCGGCATCGGGTAATGCAGCCCGGGCGGAGGGCCTGCTGATCGCCTTTGCCGCGCGCCGTGCGCTGGATCGCGGATCGCCGCTTGGCTATATTGATCCCCAGTTGCGGCTTCGTTTTGGCGATGCGCAGCCGAAAGCTGTGACGACGATTGTCAACGCCTCTCGCCAGCCGGTTACACTGGAAGAATTGTCCGCGGGACTGGATGAATTGGGGCCGGCACTGATGACGGGCTCAAGTGGTGCAGGATTCTGGTCGGACTTTCAGCGGGAGCTGTCCGAACTGTTCGTCATCCGCCGTCAAGGCACGCCTTCCCCGGCACCACAACAGCGACTGATTCGCGCGAAACGCTATGTCGAAACCGGCAATGTCGATGCTGCCATTGCGGAAGTCGAGAAACTGGCCGGCGTGGAAAAGGACGAGGATGCCCTGCAATGGATGGAAAAGGCACGGCGCTATAACGAAGCGCGGAGGGCGCTGGACGTCATCGAAACCGCAGCGATTCTGGAGCCGCAACAATTGCGTACTGCCGACGGGGACAGGGTAGACCAACCCTCACCGCTGGCCCCGTCCACCGCCATACCGGCGCCTTAATTCCTCAGGAACAGCTGCGCGAGATCAGCGGGTACACGAACCGGCCGTCCGCTTGCCCGCTCGATAATCGCCCAGTTGGTTTTCGCGGCGACCTTGATCTTGCCATCGGACCCGGTGAAACTGACATTGCGCCAGAAACGCGCGCCCTTGGGCGGCTCTGAAATCCAGGTGCGCCCGGTGACGTTCTCGCCGACCCCGACATTGCCGCGATAGTCAATCTCGTGCCGGGTCACGACCCAGATATAGCGATCAATGGCATCCTGCGGCGCGACCGCCTGCCAGTGCGCCGTTGCCAGATCCTGAATCCAGCGCACCCATACCGCGTTATTGACATGACCGAGTTCGTCAATGTCTTCCGGTTGCGCGGTGATCGGGAGGGTGAATCCAATTTTCCCCTCTCCCAGGGAAGAGGGCGCATCGCTCATGCAGCCAAGTCCATCTGCCACAGGATGAAGGCGAATTCCTCCGCCGTTTCTTCCAGCGCGTTCCACCGGCCGGACTTGCCGCCATGGCCAGCGCCCATATTGGTCTTGAGCAGCAGCATATGGTCGTCGGTCTTGGTCGCGCGTAATTTCGCCGTCCATTTCGCCGGTTCCCAATAGGTGACGCGGGGATCGTTGAGCCCGCCGGTGATCAGCATCGGCGGATAATCCTGCGCCGTCACATTGTCATAAGGCGAATAGCTGCGGATATATTCAAACGCCGTCTTGTCGGTGATCGGATTGCCCCATTCCGGCCATTCGCCGGGGGTGAGCGGCAGGCTCTCGTCCTGCATCGTGTTGAGCACGTCGACAAAGGGAACATGGGCGACGATGGCGCCCCAGAGGCCCGGATCGCTATTGACAATTGCGCCCATCAGCTCGCCACCGGCAGAGCCGCCCGAGGCGGTGATCCGGCCTTCGCTGGTATAGTGCTTGGCGACCAGGCCCCTGGCGACATCGACGAAATCGTTGAACGTGTTGGTCCGTTTGGTCAGCTTGCCATCAAGATACCAGTTGCGACCGAGATCATCGCCGCCGCGAATATGGGCAATGGCATAGACGAAGCCGCGATCGACCAGACTGAGCCGGGTCGTCGAGAAGCTGGGCGGCACGGCATAGCCGTAAGCACCATAAGAATAGAGATGGAGCGGCGCGCTGCCGTCGATTTTGGTGTCCTTGCGATAGAGCAGAGACACCGGTACCAGCGTTCCGTCGCGGACCTCAATCATCAGCCGCTCGGTCTTATACTGGCTGCCGTCATAGCCGGACGGAATTTCACGTAGCTTGAGCGTTTCGAGCGATTTGTCGGCGAGATGATAGTCATAGACCGTGTCCGGTGTGACCATAGAATCATAGCTGAGCCGGAGCCTGTCGACATCATATTCGGGATTGTCGTCCAAACCGGCGCTATAGCTGGCCTCGGGAAAGGAGATGCGCTCGACCTTGGCTGGATCATCATAGGACCGGATTTCGATCTGATCGAGGCCATTTTCGCGGCCTTCGGTCACATAGAAATTCTTGAAAGTGCACACATCCATCAGGTAAAATTCATCCGATCCGGCAATCAATGTCGTCCAATTGTCCGGGTCGGCGACCGGCGCCGTCGCCAGCCGGAAATTAACATGGTCGTCATTGGTCAGGATATAGAGCCTGTCGTCATGCTCCTCGACTTCATATTCGCGGCCAATCTGCCGCGCCGACACCAATATCGGTTCGGCCAGCGGATTGTCGGTGGGCACCAGCCGTATTTCGCTGGTTTCGTGATCGCCGCTCGAAATGGCGATATATTTTTCCGAATGGGTCAGGCCGATGCCGACGCGGAAGCCCTCGTCATCTTCATGATAAAGCTCGACATCATCGGCAGTATCGCTGCCCAAGACATGCAGCCGGGCATTGTCGGTACGCCATTGTTCATTGGCGAGACCATAGAGCAGCATAGTGGAATCGGCCGACCAGACCAGGCTCGACAGGGTACCGGGTATGATGTCGGGCAGCAGATCGCCGCTGGTCAGATCCTTGATCCGTACCTCAAACCGCTCCGAGCCATTGTCGTCAAAAGCATAAGCCAGCAAGTGGCCATCGGGGGACACTGACGCCGCGCCCAGCCGGAAATATTCCTTGCCTTCGGCCAGTATATTCTCGTCCAGCATCAGCTGGTCTTCTCCGCCCGATACCGCTTTGCGCCAATGCTGGTGATATTGCATGCCCTCCTCGAACTTGCTCCAGTAAAGCCAGTCGCCGTCTTTTTGCGGGACCGAACTGTCGTCTTCCTTGATCCGCGCCTTCATCTCCTGAAACAGCGACTGGGTCAGCGTTTTGCGATCCGCCATATTCTGTTCGAACCACTGATTCTCCGCCTTGAGATAGGCGAGCACATCCGCGTCCTCGACCACCGGATATCGCGCATCTTTCAACCAGTGCCAGGGGTCGTCCACGACATATCCGTGCCGCTCGTAGCTATGGGGACGCTGTTCTGCAAAGGGCGGACGAGTCAGCTTTTTGGTCATATTCTCTATATATCTCCGGCCGGATTTAGGTGGTGATTGGGGCTCGGAACCCCTATGTGTGTCACCATAAGCTTATTCAAGGAGTTTGCTCAGCGATGTTGATGTCTACCTATGAAGCCCGCTTGCATGCGCTGCGGGAACAAATGCAAAAAGACGGTCTCGATGGCTTTGTCGTGCCGATTTGTGACGAGCATATGAGCGAATATGTCGGCGATTATGCGCAGCGGCTGGCCTGGTTGACCGGCTTTGGCGGTTCTGCCGGTTCCGCCGTGGTGCTCAAGGACAAGGCGGCGATTTTTACAGACGGGCGCTATACCATTCAGGTGCGCGATCAGGTCGATGGCAATCTATATGAATATGTCGGCACGGCGGATCAGACCGTCATCGACTGGCTGGGGGCCAATGCACCCGAAGGTTCTTCCATTGGCTATGATGCCTGGCTTCATACCCAGGATTGGGCGAAGTCGGCTGCCGCCAAACTGGAAAAAGCCAGTGCCAAGCTGGTTGCGGTCAAGGTCAATCCGATTGATCGGGTTTGGGAAGACCAGCCGGAACCATCTTTGGCCAAGCTCGACGTTCAGCCGGATGAATTTGCGGGCAAGTCATCCGCCGACAAACGTGCAGATATTGCCAAATGGCTAGCGGAAGAAGGGCTGGACGCAACGGTTATCGCTGCGCTCGATTCTGTCGCCTGGGCGTTTAATATTCGCGGTAAGGATATCGCCAACACGCCGGTTCCGCGTGGCTATGCAATCGTGAAGGCTGATGGCAGCGCAGAACTGTTTGTGGCACCGGAGAAGCTCACCGACGACGTGCGCGTGCATTTGGGCAACGCGGTCGGGGTGCGCAGCTATGACGAATTTCCTGCTGCCTTGAATGAATATCAGGATCAGAAGATCGGTGTCGATCCGGAACGTTCGGTCGCCGCGATATTTGAACAGCTGGAGCAAGCCGGCGCGATCATTGTCAAAAAGCGCGATCCGACGATATTGGCGAAGGCGATCAAGAATGAGACCGAAGTCAATGGCCACAAGGCGGCACAGGCGCGCGATGGCGCTGCGCTAAGCCAATTCCTGCACTGGTTCTCGCAAGAAGCCCCCAAGGGTGGCTATGACGAATTGTCGGTTGCGGCCAAGCTCGCCGAATTTCGCGGGCAATCCGACAAGTTGATGGATCTGTCGTTCCGCACCATCTCGGGTGCCGGCCCCAATGGAGCACTGTGCCACTATAGCGTGAACGAAGAAACCAATCGCAAGATCGAAGCCGGTACGCTTTATCTGGTCGATAGCGGCGGCCAATATCGTGATGGTACGACCGATGTCACCCGCACGATGGCAGTGGGTGAGCCGACCGCCGAAATGATCAAGCGCTATAGCCAGGTCTTGCAGGGTCACATCGCGCTGGCCAAGGCGGTCTTCCCGAAAGGCACGACCGGCGGGCAGCTCGACATATTGGCGCGGCAATATCTCTGGGCCGATGGCGTTGATTATGCTCATGGCACCGGCCATGGCGTGGGTTCCTATCTGGCTGTGCATGAAGGGCCTCAGCGGATCGCGGCTCATAGTGGCTTTGACGAGCCACTGGTGGCAGGTATGATCTGTTCCAACGAGCCGGGCTATTACAAGACCGCCGAATTCGGCATTCGCATCGAGAATCTGATTCTGGTCGAAGAGCGCGCCATCGATGGCGCCGAACAGGCCATGCTCGGTTTCGAAACGCTTACCTTCGCGCCGCTCGAGCGCAAGCTGATCGATATTGCCATGCTCTCGCCGGATCAGCGCCAGTGGGTCGACGACTATCATGCCAAGGTGCGCGCGGCGATTGCGCCGCAGCTGGACGGTGATGCGCTGAACTGGCTGGAGGTACAGACCGCGCCGCTCTGACGCCATTGACCCGACTCAATCGTTCACTTAATGTTCTTTTTCGACAAGAAGGAGGAAGAGCATGATTGGTTATGTCACATTGGGTACCAATGATATGGAGAAGGCGGCAAAATTCTATGATGCGCTCGCCAAGGAAATGGGCGTTGGCCGGATGATGGACTTTGACCAGTTCATCGCCTGGGGCAATATGGGCGGTGCGCCGGGCATCGCGGCGACCAAGCCGTTTGACGGCCAGGCGGCCAGCGTTGGCAATGGCGTGATGGTTGCGCTGCAGGCCGAGGATATGGATCAGGTGCAGCGGCTTTATGATCTCGCGCTGGCCAATGGCGGCAGCGATGAAGGCGCACCGGGTCCGCGCGGCGACAACGGTTTCTATGCCGGCTATTTCCGCGATCCGGATGGCAACAAGCTCAACGCCTTTTGCATGACCGCGGCCAAAGCCGGTTGACAGGCCTGCGGCGCTGGGGAAAGAGCCGCCACCATGACGGAACAGAAAAATCCCCGTGACGGCTTTCGCCTGATCACCCCGATGCGTGTGCGCTATGCCGAATGCGATTTGCAGGGCATTGTCTTCAACGCCCATTATCTGGCCTTTGCCGATGTCGGTCTGACCGAATATATGCGCGCGCTGATGGCGGCGAGCGGGACGCAGGCCACAGGCGATATGCTCGGCGGCTTCATGCAGCATTTTGGCGGCGACAATTGGGTGCGCCATGCCGAGGTCGACTATCGCGCGCCGGCAAAGGCGGATGACCTGCTCGACATCGCGGTGCGAATCACCCGCTTCGGCCGGACCAGCTATGCGCTGCTCGTGAATATTTTGCGCGGCGAAGAGCTGCTCAATGTGGTCAAGCTAACCTATGTCTGGTTTGATCCGGCAACCGACCAGGTTGCTCCGGTGGCCGCGAAATTCATCGAGGCGGTCAGCGATTTCGAGATTATCAAGCCGGAACGGGCAGTCGTCAGCGTCTAGGGTCAGGCTCTAGGGTTGCGGCTTGGCGTCGGCATTGCCGGGAACCAGCTGCTTTGCCTGCGCCTTGCGCAGGCGCAGATTGGCGCGCAGCTGTGCGGCGAGGCGCTCGGCTTTCTCCGCTTCCTTGCGTAATTTTTCCGATTTTGGCTGTGGTTTTGGCATGGCGCCTGATTGCATTATCCGATGAAAAACGCAACTCCGCTTGACAAGCTCGCAAGCATTTGGTCTTAGCCCCTCGGTTCGGTCGAAACCGCCCAGCGCGGCGGCTGTTGCCGATGCATCAAAATGGTCCGGCTGCTGTAGCTCAGTGGTAGAGCGCGTCATTGGTAATGACGAGGTCGAGAGTTCAATTCTCTCTAGCAGCACCACCATTTTTCCCAGATTTCAGCGTCTCTAGGCTACGGCCATGAGAGCGAAATTATTGTCTATATATCAGAGGGTTACCGGTGGGTGGCTCACTGCTCCTGTCCACTGAGACCATTTGGCACCCGCGATACCGGGGCAGAATGGCCATTGATCTCGATGGCCCGAAACGCTGGCACCGGATGCACTTTTAGATATTGATGAATGTGGGGCTTAGTTGAACCCAAGCATGGCGCGCTGCGCTGTCCAGCATAGCGGGACATTGCCCATGCGCAATATTCTGCGCCCGGTGAGATTTTCCGGTTGCGATCCATCAATGATGGTCGAGATGATATCGGGAGCCAGATAACTGAGCCGGGTCAATTTCTGTAGATGAGCCTTGCTGTATACCGCGATCATTGGAGATGGTGTTCCATCCATCAGAAAATCCCGTGCGGCAAATGCATGCGCTACTAGACGGAGCAGTATCGGGTCAGGATCTCGTTTTGAAGTTCCATCGCTTGGAGCGATGGCTAACTTCACATCCGAGCCTCTGCTAACGAGTTCTGCGTTTACGGTTACGGATACGGGGTCAGTATAGTCGGTTGGTCTGAAGACTATTTCTATCGCAGCTTCCTTGATCTGAACTTTGGTTTGATAGTTCAGCAATGTCTCGCGCCGGTTGGTTATGCACATATCAGGCAAGGCATCCGCCATATCTGATCGGTCATCGATCTGTGTGGAAAGATCCGCTGCAGTTTCGCTACCGTTGGATCCGGAGGCGCGGAGTTGGTCTGCAATCGCATTGATCACCAGTCGTTCGATTTCTCCGCACGGCATCCTCCAGACCGAGTTTTTCTTTTCTCCTGGTTCCAGTCGGGTTGTATAATAACGATAGAGCTTGGCTCCTCTGCGAGACTGCGTCGGTGACATGGGCCTGCCATCTGGGTCAGTGATGAGACCGGTCAACAGACTTGGGTTATCGGATTTTTTGCCGAGGGCATTGTCGCGGCGGTTGGTGGCAAAGGTTTTTTGCACCTTATCGAACAGTGCCTGATCTATGATAGCTTCATGCTCTCCATCATAGATCGCATCTTTATGCCGGACCTTTCCTATATAGATCGGGTTATGAAGGAGTTTCGTAAGGGATCCAGCCCGGAACGGAATGCCGCCAACGATTCGTTCGCCCTTATACAAGCGCTGCTTTGTTCGGTAGCCATCGGCCGCAAGCTCATCGACAAGCTGAGGTACCGATTTGAGTTTGGTGTAGCGCCTGAACATATGACATACTGCTTCGGCCTCACTCTCATTAATCATCAGCTTGCGATCTTGAAGGTTGTATCCAATGGGAATGGGACCACCCATCCACATGCCTTTTTTCTTGGATGCGGCGATCTTGTCCCTAATGCGCTCACCAGTGACCTCACGTTCGAACTGCGCGAATGACAGTAAAACGTTCAGCGTCAGCCGCCCCATGCTGGTCGTTGTGTTGAACGACTGGGTGACGCTCACGAATGAAGCTTCATTCTCATCCAGTATCTCAACGATCTTGGCAAAGTCAGCCAGCGAGCGCGTCAGTCGATCAACCTTGTAGACAACGATGACATCAACCTTCCCGGCTTTCACGTCGCCCAGCAGCTGGGTTATGGCAGGGCGGTTCATTGAACCGCCAGACCAACCGCCATCATCATAAAACTCGGATACCGCCTCCCAGCCTTCACTGGCTTGACTGAGAATATAGGCGGCGCAGGCTTCTCTCTGTGCATCCAGACTGTTAAAATCCTGCTCCAACCCGTCCTCGGTCGATTTGCGGGTGTAGATCGCACAGCGAAGCTTTTTGGGCTTGTCAGACATTTGCCGTCGACCTTGGTTGATAGCCACCCCTTTTCTTCAATCCGAAGAAGCGGGGACCTGACCAATGGGCACCGGTTATCTCCCGGGCAATATGGCTGAGACTGTCATAGTGGCGACCTTCAAACTCAAAGCCATCATCGCAAACGAGCACATGATAGCTCTTGCCGTTCCACGCTCGAACCAACCTGGTTCCTGTCTTCAACGAGATGGCGTGCATGTTTCCGGCCTTGCCCGTGCGCTCCACGCGTTTGCGGAGCCGTTCGATTTCTCGCTTGGTAGCGTTCGGCAATTTGCCGTGCAAGCGTTCCTGCAGGCGATGGGCGATACCGCGCCTGAGCAGGTCTGGACTAACGTCCGGTGCTCGCGATCGATATGTGTCACGCCACAGCGATCGCAGCCGAGCAGGGGGCATGGTTATAAGCTCGGCCAACAGTTGGCCCAGCATAGTCATGATGCTGCCTGCTGCGGTTTCTCATTGGGCGTCTCCGTCAACCGGTAGACCGTTCCTTCATCACCGCGTTGTTCACGGATGATGACAAGGCCCTTTTTGCGGAGGCGAGTCAGGAATGCGCGGGTGCTGTGCTTTTGCCATTTGGTGGCATTGCATATCTCATCGATGCTCGCGCCTTTGCCTCGGCTTAGAAGCGCGATAACGGTGGCGGCCTTGCTTTGTGTCTTGGGTTTTGTGGTTGGCATATTGGGTCTCCGGTATGGAAGCCGGACTGTCCGGCTCCTCCACTGACCCAAGCCGCGGATCGCTTGTCAGAGCGGGCGGTGCATCGCGTCACTGGCGGCGACATCGACAGCAATGCTCCAACAAACACCGAAGTCCAGTGGATTATTTGCTCGTATTAGAAAGCTGCATATGGACTTCCGAGCGAAGTCGAGCATTTGTTGCGACATGGCAAATATCGATGATGAAGTTGCCCCGATTAAGGTGCGATCCGCGCTGTTCGCTCTAGTTACCGCGAGGCTGGAAGATGCTCACGTATTTGCGGTCAAAGGGCAGCCCAGGGATTTGGATGCTGCAGGTGTCAAATACTGCATCAGCGATTTTCGGTCGATCCTCGATAAATAGCAGATCCAATTGGATGCAGCGGAGCTAGTAGGTTAGATTCGCTCCGGCCGTTGCCAAATATCAAAAGTAGACTCTAGCGTTGGCCTTGTTGAATGGCGACCAAGTGGCGAGATAATAGAAACCGGAAGACTGCTGGGCTGAAAGTCGACTTTCGGTTTCCAGGATTGGACCCTGCAGAAGCGCACGTCGATCGCAAGCAATCCGGTCACTCAGCGGCAGGGCAATATTGCGACAAGAATTCCTTGTGGGCGGGCATGTGCTGGACCAGGAAAGAGATCGACTTTTCGATTTCATCGACCTCAGGTTTCAGCGTGGCCAGGTCGATCGTGTCCGCCATCGCGTTGTGGCCTTGCATCTCGATACCCTGTCCCATCATCACCGCGGCCCAGCTGGTTTCCGTGAACAACTCGTCATCTTCCCGGAAAATCTGACCATTGGTCCGGAAAAGCTCAATCTTCTCGGCGAGGCTGTCCGGGATACTCATGTTCCGGCAGTAATTCCAGAACGCGCTGTCATTGCGGCTGGTCTGGCAATAGTGGAGGATCAGAAAATCGCGAATACGTTCATATTCCTTCCCGGTCAGCCGGTTATATGCATTTTCCTGCACCGTCGTAACCCGATCGAGGGAGAGCAAGGCAATGAGCTTGTTGATTCCGGTATTGATCAGGTGAATCGACGTCGATTCTAGCGGTTCCATGAAACCGGCGGAAAGACCGATCGCAATGACATTCTTGTTCCAAAACTTCTTGCGGCGGCCGGTGACGAAGCGGAGAAAATTGGGATCTGCAGTCGGCTTGCCGGCCAGATTGCCGACGAGAATGCGATGCGCTTCATCGTCCTCCATATATTCGCTGCAATAGACGTGACCATTGCCATTTCGATTTTGCAACGGCACTTGCCACTGCCATCCAGCCGAATGCGCGGTCGCGCGAGTATAGGGCAGGGGAGGGCTGCCGTCATCGCGTGCACAGGGCAGGGCTACAGCCCGGTTGCAGGGCAGCCAATGGGTCCAGTCCTCATATCCCGTTTCGAGCGCCTGCTCGATCAATATGCCGCGGAAGCCGGAGCAATCAACAAACAGGTCGCCTGAAATCGTTTCGCCATTGTCCATCGTAATGGAGGTGACGAATCCTGTCTCGCCGTCCAGCGCCACATCCGAAACCCTGCCCTCGCGCCGGGTTACCCCCCGCTTTTCAGCATATCGCCTCAGGAATTGGGCGTAGCGGCCAGCATCGATATGATAGGCATAGTTGATCGGCGGCAGATCTTCCCGCTGGTTTTCCGGAGTCCGGGCAAAGCGTCCGTAATAGGCGGCCATGGTTTCGGGATTGAACACCTGTATCGGTCTTTTGTCTCCCGCCTGGCGAAGTCGGTGCCAGATATGGTGGAACGTCAAGCCCTCCATTTCATAGCCATAATTGCCAAAGGGATGGATATAGCTGTCACCAAGTTTGCCCCAGTTCACGAACTGGATTCCCAGTTTGAAGGTGCCCTGAATTGCGCTCAGCATTTCGCTTTCATCGATTTCGAGCAAGCGGTTGAAATCCACGATGGGTGGAATGGTTGCCTCGCCGACACCCACCGTACCAATTTGCTCGGACTCCACGAGAATGATTTCCACCTTGTCAGCATCGTTCAGCTTGGACAATGCAGCGGCTGTCATCCAGCCAGCGGTGCCTCCACCAACGATAATGATTCTGTCTATCGGCATCAGGGTGTTTCCTCTCGCGGTCGTCGTTTTCTTTTTTCGCTACCCGATAACGGGCATCATGACTAGCTTGATGACTAGCTTGCGCGCGCAAGGCATAACATGAGGGAACACAAATGTGAACGTTCATTTAATTGCTTGTGAACGCTAACATATTGAGCTAATGAATTGTCAATTAAGGCGCGAATCGGAAATAAAGCGCCAGTTTTGGGGAATGGGGAGGTTGCTTTGACAAACAAGAATCACTTTTGGGGTGTGTGCCATTCAAGCAGGCTGAAGGCGCTCGGAACCGTATCGAGCCTTGCCATCAGTCTTGCCATGAGCGGCGCGGCTTTGGCACAAGAAGCAGGGCAGCCGGCTCCCGTGCAGGTTGAAGTCGATGACGAAGATGAAAATGTCATTATCGTCAGTGGTTATCTCGCCTCGCTCGAATCGGCCCAGGGTGTCAAGCGCGAAGCCGATACCTTCGTCGACGTCATTACCGCGGAAGATATCGGCGCATTGCCCGATCGTTCCGTGGCCGAGACGCTCCAGCGCATTCCTGGCGTAAACATCAGTCGCTTCGAACAGCGCGACGACCCCGATCGTTTCTCGGTCGAGGGTTCAGGGGTCATTATCCGTGGTCTGTCCTTCGTGCGTTCCGAACTCAACGGACGCGACATTTTTTCTGCCAATGGTGGTCGTGAACTGAGCTTCAACGACATTTCGCCGGAGCTCCTCGGCCGCGTCGAGGTATTCAAAAATACCACCGCCGACATGATCGATGGCGGTCTTTCGGGTACCGTCAATCTCGTCACCCGCAAGCCGCTCGACACGCCGGGGCTGAAAATTGCAGGCACAATCGAAGCAAATATCGGTGATTTGGCTGAAGAATGGTCGCCCGGTTTCTCCGTACTGGCATCAAATACATTTGAAAGCGGCATTGGCACCTTCGGCCTTCAACTGGGCTACGCCCAATCCGAACTGGTCACGCGAACCGATGCTTCGCAGATTACCGATCCGTGCTACCGCGCCGATACGCTTGATGGTCCGTGTTTCCGCGTCCGTGGAGTGGGTTCGGGCGGGTTCTCCGGCGACGCAAATTTTGATGCATCGACCTTCCCGCCTGCGGGCGCGGTTTTCGTGCCCAAGGGGGCAGGCGTTCGCACGACGGATCTGACGCGTGATCGCAACGCTTTCTCGGCAGTTGGCCAGTGGGAGAGCAATGACGGAAGCGCCGTTGTCACCATCGAATATTTGCGAGCCGAAACCGAAGCCACGCTGAACGAATTTTCCGCGCTCGCGTTGGTGAATGATGACAATCTCTTCCCGATTGTGGCGCCGGGTACGACGCCAACGTTCAACGGCAATCAATTTGTTTCCGGCACACTGACTCAGGCGCAGCCATTCAATGGCGGACGGGGCATCCCAACCGAAATGCTTCGCTTCCAGCGGGAAGACGAGGCGAAGACCGAGGATTTCTCGATCGATATCGATCTGGCTCCTTCAGACCGGCTCCGCTTCAACGTCGAAGTCCAGCATATCCGGTCCGATCGAACCGAAAGCGGCTTCATCGGGGCGATGCAGACCTATTCCGATCTGTTCATCGACAATTCCGGCGAAACGCCGATCGTGCAGTTTCTGGAGCCGGGCACCGACAGTTCGCCAGCCAGCTATTTTACCAACCCTGCCAGAAGCCTCTACTGGTTCCTGCTCGACAATCAGGTCGCCAATGAAGGTAAGCTGACCAGCATGAAATTTGACGGCGAATATGACGTCAGCGACGATGGCTTTTTCAAAAAGGCACGCTTTGGTGCACGTTGGGCTGATCGCAATCGTGTCACGCGCAATTCGAATTTTTCGAACTGGGGTAACCTCGGTGCACCCTGGACCGGTCGCGGCGGCAACTGGAATTGCGGCGATTTCCAGGCCTTTGGCTGTGGTGGCGCCTATGCGTTCGACTTCCCCAATTCTTCACAGCTCCGCAATCCCTTTGGCGACGGCTTCCAGCGCGGCAATGCGCCGGTTCCGCTTGGCGATGGTTCGGCCTATTTCTTCGGCGGCGACAACCTGGTTGACGATTATCTCAGCGGAGCTGTCCAACAGCAGGCAAACGCGATTACCGCCTTCACGCTTACGCCCAATGCCTGGTTCCCGATTTCGGCTCGCGGCAACAATGTGCCCGGTGGTGTATGGAATGCCGGCGAGATTTCGGACGTCGATGAAAGCACTTTTGCAGCTTATGCGCGGGTCGACTTCGGCGCCGACTTTGGCGGTCTTTCCTTGGACGGCAACATAGGCCTTCGCTATGTCAAGACGACGGTCCAGAGTGGCGGTTCCATCACCTATCCGACTGGTCAATTTTTTGGTAATGGCGACAATGTAGTCACGGTAGCCGAACTTCAGACCTCCTGCGGCATGGTCCAGCCAGGTCAGGTGGCACCCGGTTATTGCGGACTATCGCCTGCCAGACTGGCCGAATTTGGATCGGTCTTCACCGGCGAGCAGATACTGGACAATTCCGATATCACTTATGAAAATTGGCTGCCCAGTTTCAATGCCAAGCTTGATTTCGGCAATGGCATGCTGGTGCGCGCCGCAGTGTCCAAGGGTATTTCTCGCCCGGATCTGTCATCCTATCGCACCGGCGGTTCGATTTTTGACAATACCAGCAATCTGCGCGCTGCCGGCACGCTCGAAACCGGGCCATTATTTGCGATCAACACCGGCAACAGGTTGCTGCGACCCATTCAAGCCTGGAATTACGATCTGTCGTTCGAATGGTATTGGGCCGATGTGGGTTCAATCACGATCGCCGGCTTCCTGAAGGACATCAAGGGCATCGTGAATGGCGGCGCGACGTCTCGAACCTTTACCAGCCCGAGTGGAGCCACCACCGAAGTGCTGGTGAACGGACCGACCAACAGCGACGGGGGAACGCTGAAGGGCGTCGAGATCGCCTACCAGCAGGTATATGATTTCCTCCCCGGTCTGCTCAGTGGCTTCGGCTCGCAGCTTACCTATACTTATGTGGATGGTGGCAAATTCAGCAACTCCAATCTTGGCGCCGAACAAAGTCCGTTTGCCGGCAGCCTGCCACTGGCGGGAATATCCAAGCATACCGTCAATGCAGTACTGTTCTATGAAAAGGGGCCAATTTCTGCTCGTGCGGCCTATAATTGGCGATCCGACTTCCTGCAAACGCCGCGAGACGTTATCTTCCCGTTCTCGCCAATCTATGGCGAAGCTACCGGCCAACTGGATGCTTCGATATTCTTTAGCGTGACGGACAATATCAAATTGGGTGTTCAGGGAGTGAACTTGCTCGACGAGGTTACACAGACGTCGCAGGTAATCGATTTTGACGGTACGCGCGTCAGACGTTCGGCGTTCCGAAACGACCGCCGGTTCACCTTTCTGGCGCGGTTCGACTTTTAGGGAGGTCGAGAATCCGACGATTTCAAAGCGAGCTCCTGCCCCACAGCAGGGGCTCGCTTTTCTTTTTGGCCCGATGCCCTAGACTTTGCCGATGCTGAACAATCTCAAACCGATCCCGGAAATCGACCGACCAAGCGTCGAGCAGTTTCAACGGGACATCTATTTCAAGGCGCAGCCGGTCATCATGCGCGGTATCGCTCGCGATTGGAAGCCGGTGGCTGCCGGGCTTGAATCCCCCGAGACGCTGGGTCGATGGCTCAAGGAAAGCGTTGGCAACAAGAATGTGCAGATACTGACCGGCAAGAATCTGGATGACTCGACCTTTTTCTATGACGACAATCTGGTCGACATCAATTTCGAACGCAATGAAATGGCCTTCGACATGTTTGTCGATAGAATCCTTGGTTCGTTCGGCGATGATGCGGCGCGGAACATTTATCTCCAAGGAACCGAAGCGACAAATCTTTCCGCGCATTTGAGCCAGGCATTGCGCCTCCCCTATGTGCCCGCTTCGTCGGAACCCAGCGTATGGATGGGCAATGAAACCACCGCGCAAACCCATTTTGATTTGTCCCAGAATGTGGCCGTGCTGGTCAGCGGACAGCGTCGCTTCACCTTGTTCCCGCCAGAACAGATCGCCAATCTTTACATGGGGCCGGTCGAATATGCCCCGTGCGGCACGCCGATCAGCATGGTCCGCCTCGATTCTCCGGATTTGCAGAAACACCCCCGCTTTGAAGAGGCATTGGCAAATGCATGTTATGCCGATCTGGAACCAGGAGATGCTATTTTCATTCCCTATATGTGGTGGCATCAGGTGCAGGCTCGCGGTGCGCTCAACATGCTCGTAAATTTCTGGTGGAACGAATATGATGATTTCGGTTCACCTATGTATGCCATGTTGCACGCAGTGCTCACGGTCCGGGATATGCCCCCGTCCATGCGTTCGGCATGGAAAGCCATGTTCGACCATTTCGTATTCGGCGATGGCGCGCGGGCGATGGATCACATGCCGATGCCGATGCGCGGCGGCCTGGGACAGGTCTCTGCCAACATGCGTCAAAACCTCTGGCACGGGATTGCCAATGGCATTGCCCCGCATTTCGCACCACCTTCCGATGCACGACCAAAATAGGAAATGACCATGTCGCGAAGCCTTTTTCCTTTTTGCCTGGCCGCGCTTTCGCTGGCCGTTTCCGGATGCGATGGAGCAGTCGCGTCGCAGGACAATCCACATATTGTCGAGCAGGGAACGATTGGCGTGGCAATTGGACCTCCTGCCGAGGCGAATGGCTGGTCGATGATTTGGTCCGATGAGTTTGACGGGGATCAGATCGATCGGTCCAAATGGGGATTTGACATTGATTGCTGGGGTGGCGGAAATGCCGAACGGCAATGCTATACCGACAGAATAGAAAATGCCGCGATCGAAGATGGAAATCTTGTGATCACGGCGCTCAGAGAGCAAGCGACCGGGCCGGCGTTGCCGCCCTATCTGCGCGCCGCGGCCGACGATCCGGAAGCCACAGCCACGAAACCATTCACTTCCGCGCGCCTGACAACCAAAGGCAAAATGTCATGGCGCTACGGCCGGATCGACGTGCGCGCGAAATTGCCCTTGGGGCAGGGAATCTGGCCTGCAATCTGGATGCTGCCCGAGGACAATAGCTATGGGCCATGGGCAACTTCCGGCGAAATCGACATTTTGGAAGCCGTGAATCTGGGCGTGCCTTGCGAAAAATGTCCCGGCGGCACCGAGAACCGGATTCTGGGCACATTACATTTTGGTGGGGCATGGCCCGCCAATAGATTTTCCAGCACCGAGGTGGCGCTGCCCGGCTCACTCGACGATTTTCATATTTTCAGCATAATCTGGCGCGAGGGCGATTTCCGGTGGCTGGTTGATGGCAAGGTCTTTGCATCGAAGAAGGCCGATGACTGGACCACGACCAGTTCCGATGATGCCAATGCGCCTTTTGACAAGCCGTTCCACCTTCTGATCAATCTTGCCGTCGGCGGCGGTCTTCCGGAAGGGCGGGGGCTGGGCGGCGTCTCTGACGAGGGCTTTCCCAAACGCTTTGAAATAGACTTTGTTCGTGTCTGGAAATGTCAAAGTGAACCTGCTAGCGCACATCACTGTGGCGGGATATGGAATAACTGAACTATGGCCAGACGACGGCAAACGGTAACGATCAAGCATGTCGCTGCAGAAGTAGGGGTGTCCCTGCAAACCGTCAGCCGCGTGATCAACAACGAGCCCAATGTCCGTCCGCAGATGAAGGAGCGGGTCCAGGCGGCAATCGATAAATTGGGATATGTTCCCTCGATCGCTGCCCAGCGGATGAGCGGATCCAAATCCTATCTGATTCTCGCGCTGAACGATCGAGAGCGGACCATTGAAGACTGGCGTGCGCGGCAAGGCAGTGACTGGGTCGACCAGATGCTGCTTGGCGGCATGCTGAAATGCGCCGAGCTCGGATATCGGCTGATTTTCGAGCTGGTCGATACGCATAATGACCATGTCGAACGTGAATTGCGGGCGATGATCGCTGCCCTGCAACCCGACGGAGTGATCCTGACTCCTCCGCATTCCGACAATCCGCTCATCACCGGACTGTTGAACAAGCATGAAATCCCCTTCGCCCGGATTGGTTCTTCCGGCAATGGTGGCGGCATTCCGCTGATCATGGGCGACGAGGGTGCCGCCCGCATGGCGACGCGCCACCTGATTGAGCTGGGTCACGAGCATATCGGGTTTATCGCCGGTCCCGATGATTATGCGTTAAGTGGCTGGCGCAGCGCAGGCTGGCGCAACGAGATGAACGACGCGGGGCTGTCAACAGAGGGCTTGTGGGCTGCCGGCGATTTTGGCCACGATTCCGGGGTGAAGGCGACCCGCCAATTGCTGGCCCAATCTCCAAGGCCCACCGCCATAGTGGCGAGCAGTGACCAGATGGCGATCGCGGCAATAGAGGTCGCGGGTGAAATCGGTTTGACCGTGCCGGCCGATCTTTCGGTTGTGAGCTTCGACAATACACCGATGGCCCGGTTCAACAGCCCGACTTTGACAGCCGTCGATCAGCCGATTGCCCAAACCACGTCGAAGGCTGTCGAATTGATCGTCGACGCCAATCGCGGCAAGGAACTGCCCATCGCCACGACGATAGTCGCCGCAAAATTGATCGTCCGGCAATCAACTGCACCGCCTCCGCAAAGTGAGTGAAGCCGCGGGCAAGCCTCTGCAGAGTTACCGGTTCATGTTGCTTTACGCACTTGCCGTTGCGGGGGGGGCGATCGCCTATGTGCCGTTTCTGACCATCATATTCCCGATGCGCGTCACCTTTCTGGCGGGTGCTGATGATGTCCAGTGGCTCGCCTATATGACCTTCGCAGGGGCAATTTCGGCGAGCCTGGGCAATATATTATTTGGCTGGTTGAGCGACGTCACGCGCCACCGCCGCGGCTGGATTCTGTGTGGCCTGATATGTTCGAGTTTATTGCTCCTCGGATTCGCCTGGGTGGAGCGTTTCGAAGCCCTGATCGGGCTGATCTTGCTTTGGCAATTGTCGCTGAACATGATGCTGGCGCCGCTCGGCGCCTGGGCAGGGGACTGCGTTCCCGATCATCAGAAAGGAATGCTGGGCGGACTGATCGCTTTTTCGCCGGCTCTCGGCGCATTTTCAGCGGCGATCATCACCATCCCGGGGCTGGCCGGCCCGGAAACGCGGCTTTGGATGGTTGCTGCTTTGGTTGTCGTCTGCGTCGTGCCGGTCATCATCTTTGGCGCTCCCAGGCGATTACCGGAACTGCAGCCCGCGCTGGGCATCGAGCAGGTACGGCCGGTCATCGAACGTCACGGTCGGCAGATGGTTGTGCGCATGTGGGTGGCAAGGCTGCTGGTGCAGATTTCGGAGGCCGCTCTCTTCGCCTATCTCTATTTCTGGTTTCGCTCCATTGATTCCGGATTGGGCGATAGCACGACGGCGAGGATTTTGAGCATCGTGCTGATCACCGCCATTCCGATTGCCATCATCACGGGGCGCTGGGCCGATCGCCATGATCGACCGATCTTCCCGCTGGCCGTGTTTGCCGGCTGTTCCAGTATCGGGCTGCTGGTGATGGCCCTGTCTTCAACCCCGATATCGGCGATCGCGGGCTATTTCCTGTTCGGGCTTGCGACGACCGTGTTTCTCTCGCTCCATACTGGCCAAACCCTCCGCGTCTTGCCGAAAGCCGAGAGGCGTGGCCGGGATTTGGGTCTGTTCAACCTGACCAATACCACGCCATCGCTGGTCATGCCGTGGATCGTGCTCGCCCTGGTGCCGATTTTCGGATTTCCGGTCCTGCTGGGTCTGCTGGCCTTTCTCGCGCTGGCAGCCTGCATCGTGCTGGCGACCTTCCCCAAGGCAAGCAACATTCCCGAAATCGCTTGAAGCCCGCGATCAAACAGCATCAATTTCAGTCACTAAACCGAATTTCCCGCAAAATTCCGGCACCGTCGCAGAATGTTTCACTTAAGCATTGTGAACGTTCCCATTTACTGCTCTAATAGATCAAAGGCGATTCGAAAATCGCGGATGGTGGAGGACTGAGAGTGAATTTTCGAATTGGTGTATGTGCGGCAGCGGCAATGGCAGTTTCTGCCTGCGTTTCGGGTCCTGCAGGATCCGAACCCCGTGTCACTCCATCCCAGTCTCAGCCGCAATCGATCGAATCCCGGGCAAGCGGGATCTTGGGCCAGATGACCCTGGAAGAAAAAGTTGGCCAGATCATTCAGGCGGACATCGCCTCGGTTTCGCCGGACGAGGTCAGGAAATATAATCTCGGCTCGGTCTTGAACGGCGGCAATTCTGCGCCGGGCGGTGGCAAGGTTGCTCCTGCCGGTGAGTGGATCGCTCTTGCCGACGAATTTTGGCGGGCGTCGACCGATAAATCCGATGGCGGCGTTGGTATTCCGGCCTTGTGGGGCACCGACGCGGTCCACGGCCACAATAATCTGCAAAATGCGACCATATTCCCGCACAATATTGGTTTGGGGGCCGCAAATGAACCGGAATTGATCGGGCGCATTGCTCAGGTGACGGCGCGAGAAGTGCGGGCGACCGGAATCGAGTGGACCTTTGCCCCGACCCTGGCCGTTGCGCAGGACGATCGCTGGGGGCGCACCTATGAAAGCTATTCGGAAAACCCGGATATTGTCGCACGATATTCCAGGGCGATGGTGGAAGGCTTGCAGGGAAAATCTGGTGATGCGGATTTCCTGAAGGGCAGCCATGTCATTTCCACCGCCAAGCATTTTGTCGGCGACGGCGGCACTCAGCTGGGGATTGACAAGGGCGATACGCAAGGCGATCTCGCCGACATATTGAAACTTCACGGCGCAGGATATGCGCCCGCGATCGCAGCCGACGTGCAAACTGTCATGGCGAGTTTTTCCAGCGTGAACGGCAAGAAAATGCATGGTTATCGGGAGCTGCTGAATGATTACCTGCGCGGCGAGCTCGGATTTACCGGGTTTGTCGTCGGCGACTGGAACGGTCATGCGGAGATTCCCGGCTGCATCAAGACCGATTGTCCCGCCGCAATGGAGGCCGGGCTGGACATGTACATGGCTTCTGATTCCTGGAAGGGATTATATGACTCCCTGCTGGGCCAGGCCAAATCGGGCACCATGAATCTGGCACGGCTGGACGAGGCTGTCACGCGGATCCTGAAAGTGAAAATCCGTTCCGGACTGCTGGATGCGCCCGCCCCGTCGCAGCGCACCGGCACCCAGCCAAGCCAATTGGGGGCCGCCGAGCACAAGGCGATCGCCCGGGAAGCGGTTCGCAAGTCGCTCGTGCTGCTCAAGAATAATGACGGTCTTTTGCCGCTCAGGCCCGGGCAGGCTATTCTGGTGACGGGCAGTGGTGCGCATAGCATCCAGCAGCAAACCGGTGGCTGGACTCTCTCGTGGCAGGGGGATGACAATGCCAATGAGGAATTTGCCTCCGCCGAGACGATTTTTGACGGTATCAAAAGCGCGGTTTCGGCCGCCGGCGGAGCGGCGTCTCTGTCGGATGACGGGACGTTTCAGGAGCGTCCGGATGTGGCGGTCGTCGTTTTTGGCGAACAGCCTTATGCCGAATATCGCGGCGATCGCTCTGATCTGGTGTTTGAGGGTCAGGATGGCGAAAATCTTGCGCTCATAAAATCCCTCAAGGCGCAAAATATTCCGGTGGTGGCGGTCTTTTTGTCCGGGCGGCCAATGTGGACAAATCCTCTGATCAACGCATCGGATGCATTTGTCGCGGCTTGGCTGCCGGGAACCGAGGGCGGTGGCGTCGCGGATGTCCTGATCGCGAGTCCTGAACGCTCGGTGCGCCACGATTTCCAGGGACGTTTGTCCTTTTCCTGGCCTGTCCTGGGCGACGGGAAGCCGGTCAATGGTCCGGATGCCGATGGTGCACTGTTCCCGCTGGGTTACGGACTGAGCTATGCGCATGGCGCGCAGCTGGCTCAATTGTCGGAAGATCCGGGTATCGATCTGACAAAAAATTTTGATGGCACGATAATGAAGCGCGGCGATGCCGCTGCCGGGCTGCAACTCTATCTTGGCGACAGCTCCAATGCCAATGTTCCGGCGCCAGCCCTGATCAGCAAGAGCCTCGGAGGAGCCGTCTCCACCGCCGGTATCGATTACAAGGCACAGGAAGATGCGCGAACGGTTACCTTTGCCGGAACCGATGACGCCAAACTGGGGGTTCGCGCATCAAGGCCGATTGACCTGTCTGGTCGCAAGTCGGATGCCCTCCTGATCGAGTGGCGTGCCGAGGTGTTGCCGGACGGCGAGCTCAGGCTGGGGATGGACTGCGGCGAGGGCTGCACGGGACTGATCGACGCCAATCAATTTTTTGCAGCGGAGAAGGCAACGGATTGGCGGACGGACGTCATTTCTCTCCAATGCTTTGTTTCTGCGGGCCTGGATCTCACCAAGGTGACTGCCCCATTCGTTCTGGAAAGCGATGCAAAGGGCAGCATTTCCTTGCATCGCTTGGAGCTGGTGGAATCGAAAGAGGCAACATTGCGCTGTGACTGAATTTGGGCGGAAAGCCCCTCAACGGGGAATGCGCGCGAAATCATATAGGGGGTTGATATGAGCTTGGATTTTTTGGATGTCGTAATCATTGTCCTATACGCAGTCGGCCTGTTCGGCATGGCGCTATGGGTTTCAAGAGAACCGGCCGGCCATTCGAAAGATACCGAAGACTATTTTCTCGCGGGGCGCTCCTTGCCATGGTGGGCCATCGGCGCCTCGCTGATCGCTTCGAATATATCGGCAGAACAAATCATCGGACAGTCGGGCCAGGGTTTTGCCGTCGGCATCGCGATTGCTGCCTATGAATGGCAGGCAGCAATTGTCTTGCTGATCGTCGCCAAATGGTTCCTGCCGATCTTCCTGAAGCGCAATATCTATACCATGCCGCAATATCTCGATCAGCGCTATGGCCACGGCGTCAAGACGATGATGTCCTTCTACTGGATCATCCTGTACACGGCGGTCAACCTAACCACGGTGCTCTGGCTGGGCGGCCTGGCGGTCGCGTCCCTGACCGGACTCTCCATCATGTGGGCAATGGCCGCACTCGCTGCATTTGCATTGCTCTATTCCCTATATGGCGGATTGAAAGCAGTGGCGCTGACCGACATCATCCAGGTTGTCATTCTGATCTTGGGCGGCCTTGCCATAACCTGGATTGCCCTCGACCAGGTTGGCGGAGCCGATGCTGGTGCGTGGGGTGGCCTGACGAAGCTTTATGGCGAAATCCCGGGCCATTTTGAAATGATCCTGGACAGTGATCATCCTGCCTATGGGGATTTGCCGGGCATATGGACATTGCTGGGCGGCCTGTGGGTGCTGCACTTCTCCTATTGGGGCTTCAATCAATATATCATTCAGCGCGCCCTTGGTGCGGAAAGTCTTGCCGAAGCGCAAAAAGGGCTGGCATTTGCTGCGTTCCTGAAATTGTTCATCCCGCTGATTGTGGTGATACCCGGGATCGCCGCTGTCATGTTGGCCCAGCAAGGAGCGCTTGATGGCGCCGCGCTGGCCGACAAATCGGACGGCACATATGGGGAGTTGATGAAGCTTGCTCCCACCGGGCTGCGCGGTCTGGTATTCGCTGCGCTGATCGCCGCCATTGTCTCCTCTTTGGCCTCGATGATGAACAGCATATCGACGATCTTCACCATGGATATCTACAAGACCCGCTATAGGGAAAAGCCGGAAAATCACTATGTCATGGTCGGCCGGGTGACCGCTTTTGCCGCGATGCTGATCGCATTGTTTCTGGCGCGTCCATTTGTCGGCGGTTTCGCCAGTGGCTTCCAGACCGTCCAGGAATATTCGGGCTTTATCGCTCCCGGTATCGTGGTGGTGTTCCTGCTCGGGTTCTTCTGGAAGAAAACAACGTCGACCGGTGCCTTTGCTGCGCTTCTGGGTTCGATATTGTTCAACATCATGCTGAAATTCGGGTTCCCGGACATTCCGTTCATTATCCGGGTATGGATCGTATTCATGGCCTGTCTGGCGGCCGCGGTCCTATTGTCGCTGATGTCGAAGCAGACCGAGGCCAATCAATCGCTGCAACTGGCCGATATCGACTTTTCGACAAACAGCACGTTTAATAAATTGTCGGTTGCGGTTATCGTCATATTGATCGGGCTTTACATCTATCTCTGGTGACAGACCGTCCAGTGACTCCATAGGAAAGCAAATCCCGTATGAACTCTGTCGGCGCAACCAAACCCTGTTCTGCCTTGCTGCTTTTTGGAGCGACGGGCGATTTGGCAAAGCGCATGCTGCTGCCATCGCTTTTTGCGCTGCATGACGACGGGCTGATCGCGAAGAACCTGCGGATTGTCGGGACAGCGCGCAGCGAGATGTCGGACGCCGACTATCGGGCATTCGCATCCGATGCGCTGGCGGAATATCTGCCGGACGATCGCAAGAACAAGGACCAGATCCGGTCATTTCTTGATCGCCTGCTGTATCAGCCGCTGGATGCGTCCGCGATTGACGGATTTGGTGCTTTGGCGGACAAGCTTGGTGATATATCGGGCGGTCTTTCGATCTTCCTGTCGACGGCACCATCATTGTTCAAGGCAACCATCGCGGGCCTGCAATCTGCCGGTCTGACCGGCGACAATGTCCGCATCGGCCTGGAAAAGCCGCTGGGCAACGATCTGGAATCATCGAGCGCGATCAATGATGCGGTCGCGCAGGCCTTTACCGAAGAACAGACTTTCCGGATCGACCATTATCTGGGCAAGGAAACGGTGCAGAATCTAATGGCATTGCGCTTTGCCAATATGATGTTTGAACCGCTCTGGAATTCGACCGGGATCGATCATATCGAAATTACCGTGTCGGAGACCGTCGGCCTCGAGGGCCGGCACGGCTTTTACGATGATACCGGAGCACTGCGCGACATGGTGCAGAATCATATGCTGCAGCTTCTGGCGCTGACGGCGATGGAAGCGCCCGCCAATCTGGACGCAACCTGCGTGCGGGATGAAAAGGTCAAAGTGCTGCGTTCGCTCCGCCCGGTTGTCGCCGATGAAATGGTGCGCGGCCAATATCGCGATGGCGCGGTGAAGGGCGCGGTTGTGAAAGGTTATGCCGATGATCTGGGGCAGGACTCGGACACCGAGACCTTTGTCGCCATCAAGGCCCATGTCGACAACTGGCGATGGAAAGGCGTGCCATTCTACCTGCGTACCGGAAAACGGCTGGCCGAACGGCGCAGCGAGATCGTGATTCAGTTTAAATCCGTTCCCCACAATATTTTTGCCGAGCGGGGCGGAAAGCTGCATGCAAACAAGCTGGTGATCCGCCTGCAACCGGAAGAATATGTCCGGCTCCAGGTGATGGCGAAAGAGCCCGGACTGGACCGCAACGGCGTCATTCTGCGCGAAGTACCGCTTGACCTGTCGCTCAGCCAGGCATTTTCAAAATCACTGAACCGCATTGCCTATGAACGCCTGTTGCTCGACCTGATCGAGGGAGATCCGACGCTGTTTGTCCGCCGCGACGAGGTCGAAGCGCAGTGGCGCTGGGTCGACGCGATACGTCAGGTATGGACCGACAATGAAATGGCGACCAAATCCTATGGTTCGGGAAGCTGGGGTCCGTCGGCGGCGATTGCCTTGACCGAGCGAGACGGGGTCAGCTGGCATGAATGAGGCAGCGGATCATCGGACAGACGCAATCACCGCGCCAATAAGCTGGGCCGCGCGCGCCGATGCCGAGGCGGTTGCAGACCATATTGCAGCGATCATCAGCCAGCCGGGGCGTCAATGGCTGGCGGTTCCCGGCGGAAAAACCCCGATTCCGATCTTTGATATCCTCTCGCGGCGCAGCCTGCCGTGGGGCACGGTATCGCTCATGCTGACCGATGACCGGATTGTGCCGGATAATCACCCGGCCAGCAATCAGGGCAAATTGGAAGCGGCTTTTGATGCAACCCCGGCCCATATCGAAAAGCTCGAGGAAGGAATGGCTCTGCCGCCATTCGATCTGCTATGGCTCGGCATGGGAGCAGACGGGCATATTGCCTCGCTGTTTCCGAACATGAAGGTCGGCATGGCTGATCAGGCGGCGGTCGTGCATACGATTCCGGATCCGATGCCGTCAGAGGCGCCGTTCGAGCGGTTATCGCTGAATCTGGCGGCCCTGGTCCGCGCGAAGGAGATCATGCTGGTGGTCCGCGGATGCGACAAGAAGCGCGTGCTTGACGAGGCGATTGCCGGCGAGAATGATCTTCCGATCACGCAGCTGTTCAGAGCCGCGCGCTGCCCGATCACGATTTTCTGGAGCCGGACATGACCATACATCCAACCGTTGCCAAGGTCACCGAACGGATCATTTCGCGGTCCGGCGACACGCGCCGTGCCTATCTCGACCTGATCGACCGCGCTCGCGACGAGGGGGTCCACCGGCCTGCGATGTCCTGCGGCAACCTGGCCCATGGATTTGCTGCCAGCGGTGATGACAAGCCGGTTATAAAATCCGGCAAGGCCATGAATATCGGCATAGTATCGGCCTATAATGACATGCTGTCCGCGCATCAGCCCTACGGCCGCTATCCGGAGCAGATCAAGATATTTGCCCGCGAAATGGGGGCCACCGCCCAGGTGGCCGGCGGGGTGCCAGCCATGTGTGACGGGGTGACCCAGGGCCAGCCGAGCATGGAACTCTCGCTGTTCAGCCGCGATGTCATCGCAATGGGGACGGCGGTTGCCCTGAGCCATGGCATGTTCGAGAGCGCATTGCTGCTCGGCATCTGCGACAAGATCGTGCCGGGCCTGTTGATCGGTGCTCTGCGCTTTGGCCATTTGCCGACCATCCTTGTCCCCGCCGGGCCGATGCCATCGGGTCTCGCCAACAAGGAAAAGATCCGGGTGCGGCAGCTATTTGCCGAGGGCAAGGTTGGTGAAGAGGAGTTGCTCGAGGCGGAATCTGCCAGCTATCACGGGGCCGGCACCTGCACCTTTTTCGGCACCGCCAATTCCAACCAGATGATGATGGAAATGATGGGGCTGCACATGCCGGGCAGCAGTTTTGTGAACCCG
The DNA here is from genome assembly GCF_036964675.1 of Parasphingorhabdus sp. Lineage (GTDB taxonomy): Bacteria > Pseudomonadota > Alphaproteobacteria > Sphingomonadales > Sphingomonadaceae > Parasphingorhabdus. The sequence goes on from NZ_JBALTF010000006.1 coordinate 55,238, forward strand.
GGCAACAAGTTGCGGCAGGAACTCAACCGTGCAGCCGTGCATCAGCTGGTAAAAAATGGATGGGATGGAGACCAGTATCGCCCGCTCGGTCATTGCGTGGACGAAAAGGCCATCGTGAATGCGATTGTCGGCCTGCTGGCCACTGGCGGCTCGACCAATCATGTGATCCACCTGCCGGCCATGGCGCGCTCTGCCGGTATCCTGATCGACTGGGATGACATGGACGAACTCTCGTCGGTAGTGCCGCTGATTGCCAGCATCTATCCCAATGGTTCCGGCGACGTGAACCATTTTGCCGCGGCCGGCGGCATGCCCTATGTCATTCGCGAACTGGTGGGCGAAGGCCTTGCTCATGATGATATCATGACGGTCTACGGCCAATCGCTCTCGGACGGAGCCCGGCAGCCGGTCATGGATGGCGATCGCCTGGTCTTTGCTGACGGACCGCAATCCTCTGCCGACGACAGCATGTTGCGTCCCGTCAAAGCTCCTTTTCAGGCGGATGGCGGCATGAGGCTGCTGCAGGGCAATCTTGGCCGTGCGACCATGAAGATAAGCGCGGTCGACAAGAGCCGCTGGACGATTGAAGCACCGGCGCTGGTCTTCGATGACCAGAATGATGTGGTCACGGCCTTCAGGGCGGGAGCGCTCGACCGCGATGTGGTAGTCGTCGTCCGCTTCCAGGGTCCGGCAGCGAACGGCATGCCGGAACTGCACAAGCTCACTTCTCCGCTCGGTGTCCTGCAGGACAAGGGTTTCAAGGTCGCCTTTGTCACCGATGGCCGCATGTCCGGGGCCAGCGGCAAGATACCCTCGGCCATCCATGTTTCTCCCGAAGCCTATCATGGCGGCCCGCTCGGCAAACTTCGCGACGGCGACATGGTTCGGGTCTGTGCCGAAAAAGGCGAGCTGACGGCGCTGGTAGATCCAGTCATTTGGGATGCCCGCGAACAGGCCATCGCGCCGCCGCCGGCGTCAGGAACCGGGCGTGAACTGTTTGCGATGCTGCGGCACCACAGCGACCCGGCGGAAAAAGGCGGTTCTGCGATGCTCGCCGAAGCGGGACTCTAGGCTGTGCGCGAGATTGTGGTTGCGGATATCGGCGGCACCCATGCCCGCTTTGCCATCGCCACCATAGCTGATGGCAAAGTTGCCGGGCTGGGCGATGAAATCAAGATGAAGGCCAGCGAGCATGCCAGTCTGCAAATCGCCTGGGAAACCTATGGCCGCCAGCTGAACCGAGACCTGCCGCGTGAGGGCGCGTTGGCCATAGCGGGGCCGGTCGGCGGCGAGGTCATCTATTTTACCAACTCGAGCTGGATGATCCGACCGGCGCTGATATCGGAAAAATTGAAACTGGACCGGTTCACGCTGGTCAATGATTTTGGTGCCGTGGGTCATGCCGTGGCCCAGATGGATGGGGACATGTTCAGTCCCATTTGCGGTCCTGACGTCCCATTGACCGACCAGGGCATTGTCGCGGTGGTCGGGCCGGGAACGGGATTGGGCGTTGCCCATATTCTGCATCAAGGTGAGGATTATTACGTCACGGAGACCGAAGGCGGGCATATCGACTTTGCGCCGCTGGACCATGTCGAGGACCAGATACTGTCGCATTTGCGCAAGGGGCATGGCCGGGTCTCGGTCGAACGGATCGTGTCCGGACCCGGTCTGGCGACAATCTATCAGGTTCTTGCCGGGATGGAACAATGCAAGGCCCAGACGCTGGGCGATACGGAAATGTGGAAATTGGCCATGTCCGGCAGCGACAGTCTCGCCGCCGCCGCCTTTGACCATTTCTGCCTGTGTCTAGGCAGCGTGACCGGCGACATTGCGCTCGCGCAGGGTGCCAAATCTGTTGTCATGGCAGGCGGCCTCGGTCGCCGCATTGCCGAGCGACTGCCATCGTCCGGCTTTCGCGAACGCTTCATCGCGAAAGGGCGCTTCCAGTCAAAGATGGAAGCCATTTCGGTCAAGCAATTGCTGCATGAAGAGCCGGGCCTATATGGCGCGGCCGCGGCCTTCATTCAGGAACACGGGACAGGATCGTAAAATGAAACCCATCGAAAAGCTCATGCGCACTGCGCCGGTCATCCCGGTTCTCGTCATCGATGATATCGCAAAAGCACGGCCGGTGGCGGAAGCGCTGGTCAAGGCGGGATATCCGGTTCTGGAAGTCACCTTGCGAACCGATTGCGCGCTTGATGCCATCAGGACGATGAAGCAGGTCGACGGCGCCATTGTTGGGGCAGGGACCGTCACCAATCCCGAAGAACTGGCCGCGGCAATCGACGCGGGTGCAGAATTTATCGTCGCTCCCGGCCTGACCGACCGCCTCGGTCATGCCGCTATCGGGGCGAACATCCCGTTTCTTCCCGGCATCGCCAATGCAGGCGACATCATGCGCGGGCTGGACCTTGGCCTGACCCACTTCAAGTTTTTTCCGGCGGAAGCATCGGGAGGCATCATGGCGCTGAAGGCATTGAGCGGACCATTTGGCCAGTGCCTGTTCTGCCCAACGGGAGGGATTACAGAGCGCAGCGCGGAGGAATGGCTCGCACTGGAAAACGTCCTGTGTGTTGGCGGATCTTGGATAGTACCGTCAGTATAGATGAGATGTTTTTTTAATCAGATGAAGTACGCTTTGGAGATGTATCACCGGCATTGCGAGCCACTGGAAATGGTCGGATTGTATTGAAAAAGTCGGTTGATGTGTATTTTGATATTGCTTCCGGCAACAAGACGAGTGGAGCCTGATCTGCTGATCAGGCTGGCATCGAGATTGTTATGGCAAGTTTACGCAGGTTTTGTGCTGTGGCGGCTGGGAGTAACTCTTCTTTTGCGCCATTGGGTCCCCGTAGGCGCAACCGGTCGAGCTTTGATATTCGCATGAGATACACGAACAGCATTTCCACCTTCTTCCGCTACCGTCAGGAGGTGACGTAGGCGTCGGTGGTGGCAACATTGCATGCCATGTCGCGAGGGCATTTTCATGGATAGAACGCATGATCTGTCCCCCGTCAGCGATCGATAGACAGATTGGGTTATTAAAATAGGAGAATGTTTTGGTATCATCGCAGTGACGTAAGGAACGAAGATGAGACCAAAACAGAAAAATTCCAAAGCCTCCGCTGAGCGGGTAGTGAAGGACATTCGCAGAGCGACCCGCAAGCAATATGGTGCGGAAGAGAAGATACGGATCGTGCTGGAGGGTCTGCGCGGTGATGACAGTATTGCTGAGCTGTGCCGTCGTGAAGGCATTGCACAGGGTGTATATTACAAATGGTCAAAGGACTTCATGGAGGCTGGCAAGCGGCGGCTTGCTGGTGACACGGCCCGTGCTGCCAACACTGATGAGGTCCGCGATCTTCGTAAGGAAGCCCGCGATCTGAAGGAGGTTGTAGCTGAACAGACCCTTGAGATGCGGCTTCTTAAAAAAAGCATGCTCGGGGATGGGGGAGAAGACGAATGAGATATCCTGCCACCGAGAAG
>NZ_JBALTF010000007.1:0-7823 GCF_036964675.1 Parasphingorhabdus sp.
CATGGTAGCAGAAACGCGGGATTTCCTTGCCGGCAAGCTCGGCGGCCTGCAGCACGGTCGCGCCCTGCGGCACTTCGATTTCGATGCCATCTACGGTGACTTTAGGCATGGATAGTCTCCGAAAAACATTCGTTATGCTGAACTTGATTCAGCATCCAGGGAGAGCCGCCCGGTATTTCTGCGCTTGCCGCTCTGGACCCTGAATCAAATTCAGGGTGACGAGGTGAAGATGTGTCGAGCCTGAGCCGTTCGTGCTGAGCTTGTCGAAGTATGAACGGTGCGCGCGCAGGCTGTCCTTCGACAGGCTCAGGACGAACGGTGGTGCATGAGTTTAGCATCACTCCGCCGCCTCCAGCACTTCTGCGCCTTTATGTTCGTTTATCCGCCGCTCCATCTCTGGCCGGAAATGCTTGATCAGCCCCTGGATCGGCCAGGCCGCTGCATCGCCGAGCGCGCAGATGGTGTGGCCTTCAACCTGCTTGGTGACTTCGTACAGCGTGTCGATATCGGCAATTTCCGCGTCGCCATCGCGCATTTTTTCCATCACCCGCCACATCCAGCCAGTGCCTTCGCGGCACGGCGTGCACTGGCCGCAGCTTTCATGCTTGTAGAAATAGCTGAGCCGCGAAATAGCGCGGACAATGTCGGTCGACTTGTCCATCACGATCACCGCTGCGGTGCCAAGACCGGAGCCGACATCCTTCAGCCCGTCAAAGTCCATCGGCGCGTCCATGATCATTTCAGCCGGCACCAAAGGCACCGAAGACCCGCCCGGAATCACCGCCAGCAGATTGTCCCAGCCGCCGGTGATACCGCCGCAATGTTTCTCGATCATGTCCTTGAACGGGATCGACATCGCTTCCTCGAACACCGCCGGTTTGTTGACATGGCCGGAGACCTGAAACAATTTCGTGCCGTGATTATTCTCGCGGCCAAAGCTGGCGAACCAGGCCGCGCCGCGCCGCATGATCGTCGGCACAACCGCGATAGATTCAACATTATTGACCGTGGTCGGGCAACCATAAAGGCCGGCACCGGCAGGAAATGGCGGTTTCAGCCGCGGCTGGCCCTTCTTGCCCTCAAGGCTTTCGATCATCGCGGTTTCTTCACCGCAGATGTATGCGCCGGCGCCGCGATGGACGAAGACGTCGAAATCATAGCCGGATTTGGCGGCATTCTTGCCGATCAGGCCCGCGTCATAGGCTTCCTTGACGGCCGCCTCCATGACCTTGGCTTCCATGATATATTCGCCGCGAATGTAAATGTAAGCGGCGCGCGCGCGCATCGCGAAACCGGCAATCAAGGCGCCCTCGATCAGCTTGTGCGGATCGTTGCGCAGGATTTCCCGGTCCTTGCACGAACCCGGCTCGGATTCATCGGCGTTGATGACGAGAAAGCTCGGCCGCGGATTGCCCTGGCTATCCTTCGGCGCTTCCTTGGGCATGAACGACCATTTCAGACCGGTCGGAAAACCCGCCCCGCCGCGACCGCGCAGGCCGCTGGCCTTCATTTCCTCGATGATCTTGTCGTTACCGCGCTTGATGATGTCGGCGGTCTTGTCCCAGTCACCGCGCTTCTGCGACGCCTTCAGGTCCCATGACTGGAAACCATAGACATTGGTGAAGATGCGGTCCTTGTCCTGAAGAAAATCAAAACTCATTTCTTGCTCCTGCGGCCCAAGAGACCACCGATGATACCAATCGCCACGACAGCGAGCGCGATCCAGCCTGCATATCCGTCCAGAGCCATCACAGCCCCCCGTTCATCAGCACGACCACGCCCACGACAATAACCACAATGACCAGACCGACCGTCCGCACGATTCCGGTCAGAACCTTCCAGACGATGATGATCGCCAGCAAGGCGAGCGCGAGAGCGACGATCAATCCCATCACCATTCGTTCCGATAGTCATGATTGGCGTCGACCATGGCTTTCAGATTGGTCGGACCACCCTCCGCTTCGCTGGTCTTGCGACCGATTTGCGAGCCAACGGGAATTTCCTTGCCCGCAGCCAGATCCTCGAGGATCCGGGTCATGATGTCATAGTCGAGATCTTCGTAATTATCGTCGTTGATCTGGACCATCGGCGCATTCGAGCAATTGCCCATGCACTCGACCTCGGTCAGCGTGAACAGGCCGTCCGGCGTGGTCTTGCCCTTGTTGAGGCCCTTGTTCTTGCAGGCGGCCATCACATCGTCGCTGCCGCGCAGCATGCAGGGCGTAGTGCCGCAGACCTGCACATGATAGCGGCCGACCGGCGCCAGATTATACATGGTGTAGAAGGTCGCGACCTCATAGGCCCGCATATAGGGCATATCGAGATAGGCGGCGACATATTCGATCACCGGCACCGGCAGCCAGCCTTGCGTCTTGGTATCCGCACCAACCTGCCGCTGGGCCAGGTCGAGCAACGCCATAACCGCCGATTTCTGGCGACCAGCCGGATATTTCGCGATCTGCCACTTGGCGAGCTTCTCGTTTTCCGGCGTGAAGGCGAAGTCACCCCATTTGGCGCGGGTTTCGATTTCGTCGGGGATATTGGGTGCTTCAGCCATTATTGGACTCCCGTCATTGCGAGCTTAGCGAAGCAATCCAGAGCGTCTGCGAGTGAGGCACTGGATTGCCGCGTCGCTTCGCTCCTCGCAATGACGTCATGTGGATTTTGCAAACTCACCGGTCACACTCCCCGAACACAATATCAATCGCGCCCAAAATAGCAGTAGCGTCAGGCAGCATATGGCCTTTGGTCATGAAATCCATCGCCTGCAGATGGCTGAACGCGGTCGGCCGGATCTTGCAGCGATAGGGCTTGTTGCTACCGTCGCTGACCAGATAGACGCCGAATTCGCCCTTCGGGCTTTCGGTTGCGACATAGACTTCGCCGGCGGGCACATGGAATCCCTCTGTGTAGAGTTTGAAATGATGGATCAGCGCTTCCATGGACTGTTTCATCTCGGCGCGTTTCGGCGGGACGATCTTGCGGTCGCTGGACGACACCGGCCCATCAGGCATCTCGTTCAGGCACTGGCGCATGATCTTCGCGCTCTGCCGGACTTCCTCGACCCTCACCATGAACCGGTCATAGCAATCGCCGCTGGTGCCGACCGGCACGTCAAAGTCCATCCGGTCGTAGACATCATAAGGCTGCGACTTGCGCAGGTCCCAGGCGACGCCGCTGCCACGCAGCACCGGACCGGAGAAACCCCAGCGCACCGCATCATCCTTGGACACGGTCGCGATATTGACATTGCGCTGCTTGAAAATGCGGTTGCCGACGACCAGGCTCATCGCATCCTCGAACAGGGTCGGAAATTCATCCAGCCAGTCGGCGATATCGGTGAGCAGTTTCAGCGGCACGTCCTGATGCACGCCGCCTGGCCGGAACCAGGCGCTGTGCATGCGGGCGCCGCTCGCCCGTTCAAAAAATTCCAGGCATTGCTCGCGAATTTCGAACACCCAGATATTCGGCGTCATCGCGCCGACATCCATGACATGGGCGCCGAGATTAAGCATATGGTTGCAGATCCGGGTCAGCTCGGCGAACAACACCCGCAGATATTGGCCGCGCAGCGGCACCTCGAGATCAAGCAATTTCTCGATCGCGAGAACGTAAGAATATTCCATCGCCAGCGGCGAGCAATAGTCGAGCCGGTCGAAATAGGGCAAAGCCTGCAAATAGGTCTTGTGCTCGATCAATTTCTCGGTGCCGCGGTGGAGCAAGCCGATATGCGGATCGACCCGCTCGACAATTTCGCCGTCCAGCTCCATCACCATGCGCAGCACGCCATGCGCGGCGGGATGCTGGGGGCCGAAGTTGATGGTGAAATTCTGGATCTCGAGATCGCCGACTGTCGGGTCGGCCTCGTCGGCGAGATGGTCCATTTCGTCAAGATAGTCGCTCATTGAGAATTCTCCCGAGCTTCGTCATGCTGAACTTGTTTCAGCATCCATCGGGCCATCGAAAGGCCTGCTTCAAGATCAGCAATGGACCCTGAAACAAGTTCAGGGTGACGAATGGTGAAAAAGCGGTGCATCACTTGCCCTCCCCCTTCTTGCTCGTACCCGACTTGGTCCGCTTCGGCGCAGGCGTCTTGGCTTTGGTCGTCTTGCCGTCAGATTTCTTGGCCGCCGCCTTGTTGGCTTTCTTGCCAGCGCCGGTATCGCTCTTCTTTTCGGTCGTCTTCGGCGTGGACGGCGACGCTTCGCCACCGACTTTTTCATCACCGGGCAGGATATAATCCGCGCCTTCCCAGGGCGACATGAAATCGAAGCTGCGGAAATCCTGGGCGAGCTTCACTGGCTCGTAAACCACGCGCTTGGCTTCTTCGGAATAGCGCATCTCGACATAGCCGGTCAGCGGGAAATCCTTGCGGAACGGGTGGCCCTGAAAACCATAGTCGGTCAGTATACGCCGCAAATCGGTGTTGCCGTCAAACAAGACGCCATACATGTCGAACACTTCGCGCTCGAGCCAGCCGGCGACTTCCCAGATATGGGTGACGCTTGGGACCGGCGTATCTTCGTCGGTCGAGACCTTGACCCGGATGCGATGATTTTTCGTCAGGCTGAGCAGATGATAGCAGACCTCGAACCGTTCGGGACGATCCGGATAGTCGACACCGGCAATTTCCACCAGCTGCTGATATTCATGCTTGTCGCGCAGCTTGTCGAGCACTGTGGCCAGCTTGGCTCTCTCGACGGTAAAACTGATTTCGCCATAGGCCTCGACGGTGTCGAGCAAGGCAGCGCCAATCGCCTTGCCAAGCTTGGCGGCAACGCCAGCGTTGCTGGAGATGGCTGGTGCACTATGACCCATCAGATAACTCCGTTCGTCTCGAGCGAAGTCGAGAGAGAGTTAGTGGAGATACCGTTAGTGGTGAGCTCGCGAGAGTTGCCGTTAGTGGACATGCCGTTAGTCCTGAGCCTGTCGAAGGACGCCTCAAGACGATAAGCGCACTTCGACAAGCTCAGTGCTAACGGACTCAGTTTACGCATCATCATCACCGTTCAAACGTCCCGATGCGGCGGATCTTCCGCTGCAATTGCATCACGCCGTAGAGCAAGGCTTCTGCGGTCGGCGGGCATCCGGGCACGTAAATATCAACCGGAACAATCCGGTCACAGCCGCGCACCACGGAGTAGCTGTAATGATAATAGCCGCCGCCATTGGCGCAGCTGCCCATCGAGATCACATATTTCGGATCGGACATCTGGTCATAGACCTTGCGCAGCGCCGGGGCCATCTTGTTGCAGAGCGTACCGGCAACAATCATCACGTCCGACTGGCGCGGACTGGCGCGCGGCGCAGCGCCAAAACGCTCCATGTCGTAGCGCGGCATGTTGACGTGGATCATCTCGACCGCACAGCAAGCCAGACCAAAGGTCATCCACCAGAGCGAACCGGTGCGGGCCCAGTTGAACAGATCTTCGGTCGAGGTAACAAGGAAACCCTTGTCATTCACTTCCGAATTCATGTCCTTGAAAAATCCGTCGTCCGGCTGTGTATCGGGACGCATCGGCGTGCCGTCGGCATTCAGGATCGCCGATCCGCTATTGTTGGGTTCTAGTCCCATTCCAGCGCTCCTACTTTCCAGGCATAAGCGAAACCGATGATCAGTTCCGCGAGAAATACCATCATCGTCGTCCAGCCAACCCAGCCGGTAAACTCAAGCGACACCGCCCACGGGAACAGAAACGCCGCTTCGAGGTCAAAAATGATGAACAGGATAGCGACCAGATAGAAGCGCACGTCAAACTGGCTGCGCGAATCTTCAAAAGCGGGAAAACCGCATTCATATTCCGAGAGCTTTTCGGCGCTCGGATTATGAGTCCCGGTCAGCCGGGAAACGCCCATCGGCAGGAACACAAAGGCTGAAGACAGCGCTAGGGCTACAAACAGGAACAATAATATCGGTGCATATTCGGAAAGATCGACCACTGATGACTCGTTTCGCTTATATTCGGGGCCGCTTTTAGGCAGTGGGTCCCCATGCTGCAAGGGCGAAATGGCTTAATTTTCCAGCCATTTGCGAGACATTCGCAGTTACAGCAGCGACTTTGCCAATATCCGGTGCAGCTTGCTGTGCAGCGCTTCGGTCGAAGCCAATATTTCGCCCTGGCCGATCGGCTGATCGCCGCCGGTGTAATCGGTAACAAAGCCGCCCGCTTCGCGCACCATCAAAATGCCGGCAGCAACGTCCCATACCTGCAAGCCCGCTTCAAAAAAGCCATCATAACGACCGGCAGCGAGCCAGGCGAGATCGAGCGCGGCCGAACCGTTGCGCCTGATGCCAGCAACTTGCGGCGCGACCGCACCGAAAATCCGGGCCCATTCGCTGAGGTCGCCGTGGCCCTTGAACGGGATGCCGGTGGCAATCAGCGCTTCTGACATATCGCGACGGGCCGACACGCGCAGACGGCGCTCGCCGAGCCATGCGCCCTTGTCCATTTCCGCCCACCAGGTCTGGTCGTTGAGCGGTTCGTAGATCAGTCCGCTGGTAATCTTGCCCCAGCCGCGGCCGTCGAGCGAAGGCTCCTGCACCGCGATCGAAATCGCGAAATGCGGAATGCCGTGGAGAAAATTGGTCGTGCCGTTGAGCGGATCGATGATCCAGCGCGGCTTGCCTTCTTCGCCTTCAATCATGCCACCCTCTTCGAGGACGAAGCCCCAGCCGGGTCGAACATTCAACAATTCGTCATAGAGAATACGCTCGGCGTGCATATGCGCCTTGGACACGAAATCGGCCGGGCCTTTTTTAGACACCTGGAGATGCTCGACTTCACCAAAGTCGCGGCGCAGGCGCGAACCCGCCTTGCGCGCAGCGCGCTCCATGACGGTGATAAGGGCGGAATGTGCTGGCATTTTATATCTCCCCCCTCCCGTTTAAGGGAGGGGCTTGGGGTGGGTCTATTTATTTTTCAAAGAGCGGGCGAGCGGCATAGTCATGCCCGCCCCAACCCCTCACGCAAGCGGGAGGGGCAATATTCATTCTCAGGCCTTGCCGACATATTCGCGGGCATAGACATCGACGATGATCCGGGTTCCGGCCGAGATGAACGGCGGTACCATGACGCGGACGCCATTGTCGAGAATTGCGGGCTTATAGCTGGACGATGCCGTCTGGCCCTTGACCACGCCATCGGCCTCGACAATCAGGGCTTCAATCTGGTCTGGCAGTGCCACGGAGATCGGCTTTTCATCATAAAGCTCCAGCTGCACATCCATGCCATCCTGCAAGAAATCGGCGGCATCACCGAGCAGGTCGGCTGGCAATGTGATCTGCTCGTAATTTTCCTTGTCCATGAAGGTCAGCAAATCGCCATCGGCGAACAGATACTGGAATGTCTTGGTATCCAGCCGGACTTTCTCGAGCGTGTCGGCGCTGCGGAAGCGGACATTGGTCTTGCGACCATCGACGAGATTTTTCATCTCGACCTGCATATAGGCCCCGCCCTTGCCCGGCTGCGTATGCTGAATCTTGGCAACCTTCCACAGGCCACCTTCATATTCCAATATATTGCCCGGACGGATATCTACACCGCTGATCTTCATCGCTAGTCTCGCTTGATAGATTGTTTGATTGATCGGCGCTGTAATCTGCTGGCTGATAATAGGCAAGCCCGGTGACGATGAAAGCCGGAGACGATACCGGAGACAGGGAAAGCCTGTGCGATCGCGCACAGGTCTTTTTCATACAATACGGCGAATCACTCTGCGGCTATTGCCGGATCATGACACCGACAGAGATCACCCGGTCCCGAAGCCACCATGCCAATATCGCCCCGCGTCGCAATACGGTGCTGGCTGCTGGCCTGTTCGGC
>NZ_JBALTF010000007.1:7922-26160 GCF_036964675.1 Parasphingorhabdus sp.
CCGCATACCGCCAGAAAATCGGCTCCGGCGTCGATCAGCGGCTGGCAATTTTCCGGCGTGATTCCGCCAATCGCCACGCAGGGGATTTCCATCATCTCCGACCACCACCGGATCAGATCCAGCTCCGGCTTGTGATGGGTTTCCTTGGTAGTGGTGGGGAAAAACGCACCGAAGGCGACATAATTGGCGCCGCCCTCACCCGCTTCCATCGCCAGATGGCGACTGTCATGGCAGGTGATGCCGATCTGGACATCCTTGCCCAAAGCCAGGCGGGCATTTTTCAAATTTTCGTCGCTTTGCCCCAGATGCACGCCATCCGCGCCCAGTTGCTGGGCCAGCGCGATATCGTCATTGACGATGAACGCCACGTCAAATTCGTCGCAAATCGCTTTCAGCGGCTCGGCCAGCCGCACCGCTTCCTGCGGCTCGACATCCTTCACCCGAAATTGGAAGGCGGCAACCGGCCCCGCTGCCAGCGCTTCGCGCAGACGGTCGGGAAAGGAACCGCCGACGTCGAGCGGCGAAATCAGATATAGCTGGCAGGGTTGCATATCGCTCACTTCATCAACAATCCCTGCCTCAGGTAATCGAAGCGCGATAAATCTGGTCGATCGCGCCGCCAAGCACGGTATCAAATTCCTCGTCGCTCTGCGAAACCCGCAAATCCTGCAGCAAGCCGCGGCTGAAGCTGGCAATCATGCCTTCATTCTTGGCCAGCTGTTCGCAGGCATCTTCGGTGGAATAGCCGCCGGACAGGGCAACCAGCCGAACCACCTTGGGATGATCGATCAGCGGCTTGTAGAGATTGGGCTCGACCGGGATCGACAGTTTCAGCATCACCCGCTGATCATCGTCCAGCGCATCCAGCTGCTTGGTCAGTTCGCCGAGCAAGATCTTGTCGCATTCGGCGCGCTCGTCGCTCTTGATATTCACTTCCGGCTCGATGATCGGCATCAGTCCGTTGGCCAGGATCTGCTTGCCGAACGCGAATTGCTGTTCGACAATCGCCGCGATGCCTTTGGCATTGGCCTTGTTGATCACCGAGCGCATCTTGGTCCCGAACACACCTTTTGAAAGCGCCTGTTTGCACTGGGCATCCAGATCATCGATCGGTTTCATCAGCTGGACACCATTGACCTCATCCTCCAGCCCCTTGTCGACTTTCAGAAACGGCACGATGCCGCGATCCCACAGCGCTTCCGGCACCGGCTTGCCGCCAGCGTCACCATTCATGGTTTTCTCGAACAGGATCGCGCCGATCACCTTGCCATTGCCAAAGCTGGGCGAGGTGATGATGCGGCTGCGCATCTTGTGGATCAGCCCGAACATCTCGTCATCATTGGAAAACGAGTCTGCGCCGATACCATAGCCAGCCAGCGCCTTCGGCGTCGAGCCTCCGCTCTGGTCCAGCGCGGCGATAAAGCCCTGGCCATTTTCGATTTTGCTCAACATTTCACTATTCGCCATTTTTCGTTCCCTGATATATCCATTATTTTTGGTTAAGCGCTTCGACGCCGGGCAGAGGCTTGCCTTCCATCCATTCGAGAAAGGCACCTCCCGCGGTCGATACAAAGCTGAAATCATCGGCAACGCCGGCATGATTGAGCGCCGCGACCGTGTCGCCGCCGCCAGCCACCGAAAGCAGCTGGCCTTCCTTGGTCAGGGCAGCTGCGGTTCTGGCGAGCGCGACGGTGGCGCTATCGAACGGCGGTGTCTCAAAAGCACCCAGCGGACCATTCCAGACCAGCGTCTTGCAGGTCTTGAGCACATCGGACAGCGCTTCCACCGCAGCCGGCCCGATATCGAGGATCATTTCATCATCCGCCACTTCATGGACATTGACCGTCCGGGTCGGCGGATTGGCCCGAAATTCCTTGGCCACCACCACATCATAAGGCAGATGCACCGTGCAATCGGCCCGGTCGGCAGCCGCCAATATGTCATTGGCGGTATCGGCCAGTTCATGTTCGCACAGGGATTTGCCGACATTGACGCCGCGCGCTGCCAGAAAAGTATTGGCCATGCCGCCGCCGATGATCAGATGATCCACTTTTTCAACCATCTGCTGCAAGACATCGAGTTTGCTCGACACTTTCGCGCCACCGACAACCGCCGCCACCGGATGTTCCGGATTGCCCAGCGCCTTGTCGAGCGCGGTCAGCTCGCGTTCCATCGAACGACCGGCATAGCAAGGCAGTGCGTGCGCCAATCCGACGGTCGAAGCATGCGCCCGATGCGCCGCTGAAAAGGCATCATTCACGTAAATATCGCCCAGTTTCGCCATTTGCTCGACCAGCGCGCTGTCATTGCTTTCCTCGCCCGGATGAAAGCGGGTGTTTTCCAGCACGCAAATCGAACCATTCGGCAGTTTCAGCGTCTTTTCCGCCATGATCTGGCCAGCAGAATCTGGCAAAAAGGTCACTTCCCGGCCCAATATCCTGGCGAGCGCCGGGACAACCTGTTCCAGCGAAAACGCCGGCCTTGGCTCTCCCTTGGGCCGACCGAAATGGGCCAGGAGCAAGACTTTTGCGCCCTTGTCGGCCAATTCGGTGACGGTGGGAATCAGCGCCCGCAAGCGGGTGTCGTCGGTAACAACTCCGTCCGCCATCGGAACATTCAGATCCACGCGAACAAGGACGCGGCGCGATGTTATCTCACCAATATCGTCCAGTGTTTTAAAGTTGTTACCCGACATTACTCAGAGTCCTTCTGTCTTAAAGAAAGCTGGCCATGACCTTGGCGGTATCGATCATGCGGTTGGAAAAGCCCCATTCATTGTCATACCAGCTGACAACGCGGACCAGCTTGCCGTCCATCACCGTCGTTTCCAGACTGTCGACCGAGCTGCTCGCTGGCTGATGGTTGAAATCGCTGGAAACCAGCGGCTTGTCTTCATAGACCAGCACGCCCTTCATCGGGCCCTCTGCTGCGGCTTTCAGCGCGCCGTTGATTTCCTCGACCGTGGTATCGCGACCGGGTGTGAACACCAGATCAACCAGGCTGACATTGGGGGTCGGCACGCGGATCGATGAACCATCGAGCTTTCCGTTCAGCTCTGGCAGCACCAGGCCGACGGCGCGGGCTGCGCCCGTGGTTGTCGGGATCATGTTGACCGCACCGGCCCGGGCACGGCGCATGTCGCTGTGCATCTGGTCGAGGATCCGCTGGTCATTGGTATAGCTGTGGATCGTGGTCATGAAACCGCGCTCGATGCCAACCGTGTCGTTTAGAACCTTGGCCACCGGTGCCAGGCAGTTGGTTGTGCAGGACGCATTGGAAACAATGATATCCGATGACGTCAAGACGTCGTGATTAACGCCGAAGACAACCGTTTTCAGGTCACCCTTTGCCGGTGCCGAGATCAAGACGCGTTTTGCGCCGGCATCGATATGCGGTTGCGCCGCATCCTTGGACTGGAAGAAACCGGTGCACTCGAGCACGATGTCGATGCCCATGGCAGCATGCGGTAAATCGCCAGGGTTGCGTTCGGAGGTTACGGCAATTTTCTTGCCATTGACCATGATATGATCGCCGTGGGCTGTGACTTCGCCAGGAAAGCGGCCATGAACGCTGTCAAAGGCGAAAAGCAGCGCGTTGGACTCTGCATCGGCAAGATCGTTGATTGCGACCAGTTCGAAATCGTCATCATCGCGTTCCAAGATCGCACGGGCGACGAGGCGACCGATGCGGCCAAATCCATTAATTGCTACTTTTGTCATCAATTTTGCTCCTTTGAATTCAAACTTATCGGCATCGTTCAGCCAATTTTCGCTAATATTTGTGGGGTGATGGCATCCGCGGTCAGGCCGAAATGCGCGTAAAGATCGTCAATCGGCGCTGACGCCCCGAAACTGTCGATACCGAAACGCAGCCCGTCGAGACCCGTATATCTTTCCCAGCCAAAAGTCGTGCCTGCTTCGATCGAAACCCGCAATATGCCGTCACCGCCGAGCAGTTCATTGCGATATTCTGCGGATTGTCCGTCAAATAATTCGGTACATGGCATCGACACGACATCGGCGCCGGTTCCGGCAGCCTCCAGTTTAGCCGCGACCGCCATCGCCAGTGACACTTCCGAACCGGTCGCAATCAGCACCACGCGCTTGTCATTTTCTGCCGCTTTCGCACGATATCCACCTTTTTCACAAAGATTTGCACTGACGTCATCACGGAAGGGCGGAAGGCCCTGGCGAGTCAGTGCAAGGGTCGAGGGACCGTTGGAGCGTTTGATCGCGAGCGCCCAGCATTCTGCCGTTTCAATCGCATCAGCGGGCCGATAGACATGCATGTTGGGCATCAGACGCAGGCTTTGAATATGCTCGATCGGCTGATGGGTCGGCCCATCCTCGCCCAGTCCGATACTGTCATGGGTCATGACATAGATGACCCGGGCGTTCTGGATTGCCGAGAGCCGCATGGCACCGCGGCAATAATCGGTGAACACCAGGAATGTGCCGCCATAAGGAATGATGCCGCCGTGCAATGCCATCCCGTTCATCGCCGCCGCCATGCCGAATTCGCGGATGCCGTAATAGATATAACGCCCGGAATAATCATCTTTTGTCAAAGGCTTGGTAGAAGGAGTTTTGGTATTGTTTGAACCTGTGAGATCGGCGCTGCCACCGAGCATCTCCGGCAAAGCCTCGGTAATCGCGCCCAGCGCCATCTCGGAAGCCTTGCGAGTCGCCCATTTCGGCGGATCTTTGGCCAAGCTTTCCATATAGGTCTGCATCGCCTTGCCGTCCGGAAGCTCGCCCGCCATGCGGCGGCTGAACTCGGCGGCCTGCGTGTCGGCATCGAGCCGCGCATCCCACTCGGCCCGCGCAGCAGCACCCTTTTCGCCCAATTGACGCCATGACGCCAAAATATCATCCGGAATGACAAAAGGTTCTGAATCCCAGCCCAGAGCAGCGCGCGCGCCAGCAATTTCTTCATCGCCCAGCGGGGCGCCATGGGTTGCCGACGTGCCCTGTTTGGTCGGGGCACCGAAGCCAATGACGGTCTTGCAGGCGATCAGCGAAGGCCGTGGATCGGCCTCCGCTTCGCTGAGCGCCTTGCGGATATCGTCAAAATCATGGCCATCGCAGGAAACGACGTGCCAGCCGGAGGCACGATAGCGCGCCGGAATATCTTCACTTGTCGATAATTCCGTTCCACCGTCGATGGTTATTCCATTATCATCCCAAAGAACATTAAGTCTTCCCAGGCCCAGATGACCGGCCAGGCCAACCGCTTCATGGTTGATCCCTTCCATCAGACAGCCATCACCGGCGATGACCCAGGTTTTATGGTCGACCAGATTGTCACCAAACAGCGCATTCAGATGGCGCTCGGCCAGCGCCATGCCGACGGCAGTGGCGAACCCCTGCCCCAGCGGCCCGGTCGTCGTCTCCACGCCTTCCAGCTTGAAATTTTCCGGATGCCCGGCACAGGGCGAACTGAGCTGCCGAAAATTCTTGATATCCTGCATCGTCGGACGCGCATATCCGGTCAGGTGGAGCAAGGAATAGATCAGCATCGAACCATGACCGGCCGACAGAACGAACCGGTCGCGATCAGCCCATTTCGGTGCTTTCGGGTCATATTTCAGATAGTCGCTGAACAACACTGTGGCCACGTCCGCCATGCCCATCGGCATCCCCGGATGGCCGCTGTTGGCAGCTTGCACCGCGTCCATCGCAAGCGCTCTTATGGCGTTTGCCATGCTTTTTTCGGTAACGGTCATGACTGGTCTAATCCCCCGGATTGGCGAGTGTGAACACGCAACAAAATGCTGCGATTCGCTATTTTGCCTCCTCCTTTGATGATCCAGCAAGGCGGCGTCAAGGTTCGCTTTTCACTATCCAGTGTTTACGACACCGGAATAGATTGATAGCGACGAAAGACGGGAACTTACCTGTTGGAAACAAGCTATGGAAAATGCTCATGGACAATGAACGTGTCATCCTTGCCATCGGCCGCCTTGAACGCGCGCTAAGTCGTATAGAATCGGCCAAGAGCACAATGAAGGCCGATGTCGACCAGACATTAGAGGCGCGCCACGAGGCGCTGAAAGAGGAAATGAAACAGGCAATCCGGACGATCGACGGATTGATCGAGCGACAGGAGCACTGACATGGCGCAAATGAAACTGGAAATTGGCGGCCGCTCCTTCATGGTAACCTGTCAGGACGGCGAAGAAGAGCATCTGACCAGACTGGCTGCGATGGTCGACGGGAAAGCACGGGAATCCGGGGATCCGGCCGGGTTGAACGAAAGCCGTATGTTGCTGTTCACGTCGCTGCTGCTGGCGGACGAGCTGCACAGCGCCCAATCCGCTATGGCCGAGCCAGCTGCGGCCAGCGCCCCCGCGAAACCCGATCCGATGGACGAACAGGCGATTGCGGCCCTGGAAAAACTGGCAGATCGTGCAGAGCAACTGGCAAACAGTCTTGAGTAACGCCCCCATCGCGCCTAGATAGGGTGCGACGGGTACTGTCTGGCACGAGCTTGATACGAACATCCCTGAGGCGATATAACTTCCTAGGGAGCTGTCCCTGCCCGGATTGCGGACTGTTTTGCAGTCGGGTCCGACGCATATGGCGCCCACCTGACGTAATAGGCGTCAGAGGATTTTCCGGCCAACGACCAAGATGGTCCCGTCACTTTTCTACAGAAAGAATAATTATTTGAGTAGTTTAAAAGATAAAAAGAACAAACTACGCGAAGAATATCGAAGGCGGCGGGATGCGTTTCATCGCCAGTTGGATATGGCCACCCGCGGCCTGGCTTTCCGGCGTCCGCCCACTCCTCTGGCAAAGCTGATCGAGCAGAGCGACGTCATCGCGCTCTACAGTGCGATCGGATCAGAGGCTCCGACTGCCAGGCTGGCAGAATATCTCGCCGAAATCGGCAAAACCATCGCATATCCTGTAGTTGTCGGGAATTCCCCGCTGGAATTTCGCAAGGTCAATAATATTGATCTGCTCGAAGCCGGATTCCGGAATATCTCCGAACCCAATGCCCATTGCCCGGCGGTTACGCCAGACGTGATAATCGCCCCGATGATTGTCTTTGATCGCTCGATGCGCCGGCTCGGACAAGGCGGCGGATATTATGACCGGACTTTTGAAAAATACCCGGAGGCGATCCGGATCGGCCTTGCCTGGTCGGTGCAGGAGACCGATGCCGTCCCGGTGCAGCCCCACGACATCCCACTGCATATGATCGTCACCGAATCTGAAATAATTCAAAAAGTTGATATGAATTCATGACCGAGAAACCAGACCATAAGGCCCCTCATAATCCACCCAGCCCAGCCAATTGGCGTCAACCATTTGGCATGATTCTGATTATGGTTCTGATTCTGCTGTGGTGCGGGATTGTTGCCAGCATGTTCGACTGGATCAGCGAGCTGAACTTCTGGCTGCAGCTGCCGATTTTCATATTTGCCGGGATAATCTGGATATTTCCACTTAAACCGCTGCTGATCTGGATGAATACCGGAAGCTTCCGGTCCTGAAGCGCCATTCCCCTGTTTTTAGGGAAATGGCGCGAGTGACGAGACTTGAACTCGCGACCTCCGGCGTGACAGGCCGGCGCTCTAACCAACTGAGCTACACCCGCATATGCACCTGCATGGGCGGTGAAGCAGCGCAAGTATAAGAGCGCTGCATCCCTGTCAACTACACTCTTTCGATTATCCCAGATATTTCCGATCATGGCTCCATTGACCATCATTTTCAGCCCTTTCAGATCAGGGCGAAAGCGACGGCTTCCAACATGCGCCAAACCTTCAATGGACGGCCAGAGTTACCAATTGTTACATGTCATCAAGGTAAACAGCGGGTTAACCACCGCGAAACGACTGCCCAATAAACTTAAATAAATGGCTGTTTTTCAACTTTTTTGGCAGTTTTAATACCTATGCCATCATTTATTTTCCGTTTACCAAATATTTTGCTTTCCTTGTCATATGACCGGCATGGATTATGCCCAAACACAGGATTTCGGATGTCGGCCGCATTTGCGTGCCACGCCTGCCGTCGGCCGCCGGCTGGCGCTGGCGCTTGGCGCCGCTTCCCTGATTCTGCCATCAACTGCAGTCCAGGCAGCGGGCACATTGGCGGGAACCGACATCGTCAATGTCGCCAAGGCCACCTATGACGCGCCCGGCGGCGGGACACCGGTCACGATTGATTCCAATATAGTCAGCATCAAGGTCGACGAGTTGCTGGATGTCACAGTCGTTTCGAGCGATCCGGGTGACGTGACCGTTGCCCCCGGATGGACCGGACAGGTGATGACCTACCAGCTCACCAATAGCGGCAACGGTTCGGAAGCCTTCACGCTATCGGCCGATACGGCAAAGCCCGGTGATGAATTTGATACGACGTTTGAAATCGGCATTCTCGATAGCAACGACAACGGCGTCTATGATCCGGGCGTCGATACCATTTACACGCCCGGCACCAATGATCCGGTGCTGGCGCCCGATGAAAGCATCACGGTTTTCATCGTCTCGGCGATTCCCGCATCCGCTGCTGATGCCGAGCGCGCCGAAATTGAACTTTCTGCGGCAGCCAATACTGGCAACGGCACGCCCGGCACCATATTCGCCGGACAGGGCGATGGCGGCGGTGATGCGGTCATCGGATCAACCGGTGCGCGAGACGCCGGTAGCGGCTTTTTCCGGGTGCAGGCGTCTGATGTCAATTTGGTCAAAAGCGCAACCATCATCGATCCGTTCGGCGGTGCAGAGCCGGTGCCAGGCGCGGTCATTGTCTATCAGCTGGTCGCGACAACGGTCGGCACCGCTGATCTGGCCAATCTGGCGATCAGCGATGATGTGCCTGCGGACACAACCTACAAGCCGGACAGCATCACGCTCGAAGGCGCACCACTGAGCGATGCCGCGAACGACGGTGATGCCGGCTCCTTTGACGGCGGTTCGATCGCCGTGCCCCTGGGCACGGTGCCGGGCGGACAAACGCGCACCATCACCTTTCAAGTCACCATCGACTGATCGCAATCGGGGCATAGCAACATGATAAAAAGATTTTTCATCGCGATAGCGCTGACCCTGCCGGGTACGGCCATGGCGGCCAATAATGTTGCCCTGTCGAGCGATGTCTACATCGAACGCAAGGTCGCCAGGCCGAACGGCACCACCGCGCTGGTGCTGGAGCAGCCGAAGACGGTCACACCCGGCGACAAGCTTGTGTTCGTCGTCCAATATAAAAATGTCGGCAGCGCGCCGGCTACCGATTTCTCAGTCACCAACCCGCTGCCCAAGGCGGTGGCGTTCAATGGAACGTCTGATGGCACCGAAATTGTCTCCGTTGACGGAGGCAAAAGCTGGGGACCGCTTGCAGCCCTCACTTACCTGAGCGGAAATGGCGACGTTCGCCCCGCTCTGATGGCCGATGTAACCCATGTGAAATGGAAATTTAATCGTTCCCTTTCCGCAGGTTCGGGAGGGAAATTGATTTTTCGCGGCACTGTGAAGTGACCGCAACCGTAACGGATCGCCGCGGGGTTTGGCGATCCAAATAAGTGAAACAGGAGTCAGTTATGACCAGTATACTGAAACTTCTCGTTGCCACTAGTACCATTTCTGTAGCGGCGCTGGGTGCAAACCCGGCGTTCGCTGCAGATTTGGGCACTGATGCCGGCACGAGCATTACCAACAACGTAAGCGTAGCCTATAATGTCGGGGGGACCGCCCAGACAGCGGAAACCGACAGCGATATATTTGTCGTTGACCGTGAAGTGAATCTTGTCATTGCCAAAAGCGACGCCGTCAATAGTTCGGTCGCACCAAATGCGACCCAGCAGGCGGTGACCTACACGGTCAGCAACCAGACCAATGACACGATCGACGTTCTGCTGACCTCCCAGCAACCCGGAACCGACGATTTCGACGTGTCCGGCACAATCACCTATTATCTCGACAATGGCTCGACCGCCGGCGTGTTTGACGCGGGCGATACATTGATCACCTAATATCGACAACCTGGCGGAAGACACCAGTATCACGGTGCACGCAGTGGCCAATATTCCCAATGGTGTCGTCACCGGCGATCTGGCTGATATCATCCTGATCGGCCAAGCCGCTGGCCATGGCGGCAGCGGCCTTCCGGTCACCGGCATCAGCGTAAAGGGCTCCGCCTTTACCGACGACTCGGGCGATGCCGACGATCCGACACTGGTGCAGAATGTATTTGCAGATGCTGCCGGTACCGGAAGCTCCGATGGTGCTGCTGACGGTTATCACAGTGCTACGGACACATATGAAGTGGCTGCCGCAGATATTTCGGTATCCAAAACCAGCACAATATTGTGGGATCCGATCAACGGAACCACCAATCCGAAAGCCATACCAGGCGCGATTGTCGAATATTGCATCGCCGTCGCCAATGCTTCCGGTGGGGCCAACGCAACGGGAGTCGCTATTTCGGATACGATTCCGGCCAATCTGACCTATTATGGTAGCCTGGCCACCGGACCGGCGACCGTCCCGGCGGTCATCGGCGTGGTTACCGAAGGCACCGTGACCGGAGCCACCTGCAACGCAGATGGCAGTGGCACCGGTGCTCAGGCAGGGGGCGTTGTTTCCGGCAATCTCGGCACCGTGGCGTCGGGCGACACCGAAACCCTCATCTTCCGCGTAACGGTAGACTAGGCGCTCTGGAATTTGGCGGCAAACCGGCATTTTTACCGGTTTGCCGCCTGAATTCCGGCTTTAGCTGTGGGGTTTCTCACCAATTTTTTCAGGCCACTCGGCCTGACCCTTGCTGCATGCGCGCTAACCGCGCCTGCCGCACCGGCACTCGCTCAGCCCGCGTTTGCCGACGAACAGCCGCAAGATCATCCGCTGATTAGCAATATTGCGCAGGCAGAATGGGATATCGGCAACCGGCGGTTGCAGATATCTTCCAATCGCATCGACATTCAGGTCGTCGCTCCGCCGATGCAGCCGCTCGACGTCACCATTTTCCACTTCGCCGACCCGCCCGGGGCCGAACAGCTTCCGATCGCGAACACGATGTGCCGGGGTTTGCAGACTGACATGCCGATCAGGCTTGTCGGCGCGTTTGCCGGGACCCCGACAAATCCGGCCTCGGTCATGCAAACCGAACATATAAGGGCTGGTGAACCGCTGATAATCTCGATTCTGGCCCCGGACAGCAATCTCAATCCACTGGCAATCGACAGCTTTGATATCGTGATCACGACGCCCACCAGCGATCGGGAGCAGATTAATATTGTTGAAACGGCGCCCAATAGCGGCCGGTTTGTCGGCATCATCAACACGGCTGCGGTGCCGCCCGCCCCTATGCAGGGGGACTGTATATTGGCGGTAAAACGCGGCGAATCTTTTGACATCACCATCCATGAATTGGGCGGCATGGCCGTCGGGACCGCACAAGTCGCAATCCTGGTCGATCCGTTCGGCGAAATTTTCGATAGCGAAGACGGAACGCTGGTTGCCGGAACGCGCGTAACCTTGATCAACGCGGCGACCGGCCTGCCGGCCGAGGTATTCGGCGACGACGGTGTATCCATCTACCCCAGCACGGTGATCGCAGGCAGCAGCGTGACCGACAGCGCTGGAACCGTCTATGATTTGCGAGACGGCTTCTATCGTTTTCCCTTCGCACGTGCGGGCGAATACCGCCTGCTCGTTGAGCCCCCGCAGCCCTATAGTTTCGCGTCAGCAGCAACGCCCCAACAATTATCCGGCTTGCGGCGGTCGGACGGGCTTCCCTTCACCATTGTCGACGGATCTTACGGCGGCATCATCATATTGAATGACCCGGCGCCGGTGCGAGTGGACGTGCCGCTGGACCGGCCCGGTGCGCCGCTGGCAATCACAAAAGCGGCATCCACGGCACAAGCGGCCCCTGGAGACGCCGTGCAATATCGCATAACGGTTCAAAATACCGATCCGGTTCGCAATAGCGGCCAGATCACAATTTCCGATCAGCTGCCCGGCGCCATGCGGCTGAGAACCGGCACGGTCCGCTACAATGGGGAATTGATAACGCCCTCTGTCGAGGCCAATGGACGCGATTTCACCGTTGAGGCGCCGCCCCTGCCCCCGACGGGCAGCGCTTTGCTGACCTATATTGCCGAAGTGCGCCAGGATGCACAGCCGGGAGACGCGCTGAACCTTGCTTCGGCCCGCGACAACCGCGGCGCGACGAGTCCAACGGTTGATGCGATCGTCAGCATTATTCGCGACGGGATCTCCGAACGATTCACGCTTGTCGGCCGGATCACCGACGGCGGATGCAGTAGCGATCCCCGCAAAGCCAAAGGAATTGGCGATGTTCGCGTGATGCTGCAAGACGGAACCTATACCGTCACCGACAGCGACGGCCGCTATCATTTCGAGGGACTCCGTCCCGGCCTGCATGTGGTTCAGGTCGATCCATCAAGCTTTCCTGCCGATCTGGCTCCGGTCGATTGCGCGCACAATACGCGCAGCGCCGGCAGCAACATCTCACGCTTTGTCGAAGGCCATGGTGGTGCGCTGAAACGCGCTGATTTCCGTGCCAAAACGGTCGAACCCAGAGACATGAAAACGTCTGAAAACTACGATAAACCGGCAATCCTGTCCGATCCGGAAGCGGCTGGCGCTGGCCGCGATTGGCTCATTGGCGAGCAGCCGGGCATCGCCTGGCTGTTCCCGGCGGAAGATCATAATCCGCGCGTCAAGGCGCTGCGCGTCGCCATCAAGCATCTGGCTGGCCAGACCGTCGAGCTGACGGTCAATGGCAAGCCGGTCAATCCCCTCGCCTTTGACGGCAGCAAGAAAAGCGCCGACGGCAACATCCGGGTCAGCACCTGGCGCGGCATCGAGATTGAGGATCGCACCAATATCTTTGTCGCGCGGGTTGTCGATCGCGACGGAAAACTGGTTCAGCAACTGGAACGGAAAGTCCATTATGCCGGCAGTCCGCTCAATGCCGAATTGCTCAAGGACCGGTCCATACTCGTCGCCGATGGCGTCACCCGCCCGATGATTGCCGTGCGACTGACGGACCGGGACGGCAAACCGGCGCGGCATGGCATGGTTGGCGACTTTGCTGTTCCAGCGCCTTATGCGCCCGCCATTGAAATCGACGCCCAGCAGGCCAATCAGCTCGCCGGTCTGGAACGCGGCGCCCCGGTGTGGCGAGTCGAAGGCGAAGAGGGCATCGCCTATATCGAACTGGCGCCGACCACCGCTTCCGGTTCGCTCAGCATCTCCTTCCCGTTCCGCGATGGCGAAGTCGAACGGACCCAGCGCATCGCGACCTGGCTCGATCCCGGCGACCGGCCCTGGACCGTGGTCGGTTTCGCCGCCGGCACGCTTGGCTTCAATACGCTCGACGACCGGCTTGAGGATCTGGTTGACGATGATGACAATATCAACGTCGATGGCCGCATAGCACTGTACGCCAAGGGCCGGGTCACCGGAAAATGGCTGATGACATTGGCCTATGACAGCGACAAGCAGGAAGATGAAACCCGTTTTCAGGGCGTCATCGATCCGCGCCGCTATTATACCGTTTATGCCGACCGCAGCGAACAACGCTATGACGCGGCATCGGTGCGCCGCCTCTATCTGAAGCTGGAAAGGCCGCAATTTTACGCGCTGTTCGGCGATTATGAAACCGGCATCGACGAGCCCGAACTCGCCCGTTACCAGCGTGCATTCAACGGTATCAAGGCCGAATATCGCAGCGATCAGGTCCATCTCAAGGCTTTCGGTGCCGATTCCCCCAATCGTTTCCGCCGCGAGGAAATCCAGGGCAATGGCCTTTCCGGTCCTTATGCTCTCTCCACCCGCGATATCCTCGCCAACAGCGAACGGATCACCCTGGAAATACGCGACCGCTTCCGTTCCGACCGGATCGTCGAACGGCGTGAACTGACCCGGCATATCGATTATGACATCGACTATCTCGCCGGCAGCCTGCGCTTCCGCGAACCGATCCTGAGCCGCAGCAGCGGGCTCGATCCGCAATTCATCATCGCCGAATATGAGACGTTGGGCGTCGGCGACCGCAATCTCAACGCCGGTGGCCGCGCCACCTATCAAAGCGCCGACGAAAAAATGAAAATCGGCGCCACCGCCGTGCATGACGAGAATGAGAGCGTGAAAACCGATCTGCTCGGCGTCGACATTCGCTATCGGCCGGACCTCAAGACCGAATTGCGGGCAGAACTTGCTCGTACCGACAACGAGGCAAAAGCCGTCACGACCAGCGACAACGGCCAGGCGGCAACCGCCTGGCTGGTCGAAGCCGAACATCACGGGTCAAAGGTCGACATTCTTGCCTATGTCCGGCGTCAGGCATCCGGCTATGGGCTGGGACAGCTGAACGCAGCAGAAAGCGGCACCCGCAAATTCGGTATTGATGGCCGGGTTCGCATCCGTGACAATCTTTCGCTGGCCGTCACCAGCTATCAGGAAAATTTCCTGGCGACGGATGCGCGTCGCCGGGCAGGAACCGCAGAACTGGAATATCGCACGGACGGAACTTCGTTCCGCGCCGGCATGGTCTATGCCAATGACCGGCTCTCCAACGGCACCGTGAACGAGTCCAGGCTCGTCCGGCTCGGCGCAACCCAGCGGCTGTTTGACGACAAGCTGGAACTGGATGCGCAAACCGAATTTGCGCTGGGCGGTCAGGACGAAAGCATTGACTTCCCTGCCCGGCACAGCTTCTCGGCGCGCTATGCCGTGACCGAGGACATCAAGGTCATCGGAACCTACGAGATTGCCGATGGCGAGAATATTGATGCCCGCACCGCCCGCATCGGCGTGGATGTCACGCCGTGGAGCGGCGCGCGCATTGTCAGCAGCATGAACCAGCAGGAAATTACCGAATATGGTCCGCGCAGCTATGCCGCTTATGGTCTGACCCAGACCATTCCGATCGGCGACAAGTGGACCGTCGATGTCTCGCTCGATGGCAATGAAACCATCAGCGGATTTGATCGCAGCGATGTGATCAATGACCAGCAGCCGGTCGCGTCGGGCGGATTTCTGGGCAATGACGCAACCCTGACCGAGGATTTTCTCGCGGTCACCGCCGGTGCCACCTATCGCAACGCCGACTGGAGCTGGACCAGCCGGGCAGAATATCGCGATGGCGATATCAGCACCCGCTATGGGCTGACGACGGCGCTGCTCAAGCAGATCGGCGAAGGCAGCGCGCTCGGCGCCCTCGCCAGCATATTTGTCGCCAAGGACGAAAGCGGCGTCAGCACGCGGGTGATCGAAGCCGAAGCCAGCTGGGCGCACCGCCCTGCGGACAGCCAGTGGTCCTGGCTGCAAAAGCTGGAATTCCGCGAAGATCGCGTCCGCAATGCCGTCGCTGGCACATCCGGCCCGATCGGCGGCGCGCCGCTGCTCGTCAATGGCGATGTCACGTCGCGCCGGATCATCAACAGTCTCAGCATCAACTATACGCCGATTGACGCGGTTGACGGCCTGTTCACCGAGGCTGGCGAATATAGTCTGTTCTGGGGGAGCCGCTATGTGTTCGACCGCTTCGGTCCGGATGATGTCGAAGGCTGGAGCAATGTGGTCGGTGCCGACGTCAAGTTCGACCTCTCCGACACGATCGATGTCGGCGGCCAGGCTACCGCACGGATCGGCAATGATTTTGACAGCATCGCCTATTCGGGCGGGCCGAGCGTCGGCATCACGCCGTTCAAAAATGGCTATATCTCGATCGGCTATAATATCTTCGGCTTTGCTGACCGCGACTTTGCAGAAAGCCGCTACACCCGCGACGGGCCGTTCATCACTTTCCGCCTGAAATTCGACCAGGAAAGTCTGGGGAGCCTTGGGCTCTAAAGGTCCGGAGCGCATCCCGACTCCTTCTCCCGTGAGGGAGAAGGATGCGAAGACTTGGCAGCTTGCCTGCCTAGTCGTAGCTGGATGAGGGCGTTCTGCGCTCCGGAGGACAGAACACCCTCATCCAACGCCGCCTAATCGCTAAAGCGATAAGGCTCTGTATCCTTCTCCCTCACGGGAGAAGGGAGAATGAAGCCGCCCTTGGAAAACCTCAGGAAGAGCGATGCAACTCATCGCGACCCAGTACCAAAATCCTCCCCGGCACGGGGAGGGGGACCGCGCGCAGCGTGGTGGAGGGGGCGTCCGTCGGAGCGCAGCGCCTAGACCAGAGCCCCCTCCGTCAGCCCTGCGGGATGCCACCTCCCCGCAAGCGGGGAGGATCAATTCCTCCTCGAACCACGCTTCTTGGTCGAGAGAAACCATCCCCCGTCATTGCGAGCGCAGCGTGGCAATCCAGGGCGGCAAGCGCTGACGATTGGGGCAAGACGCTCTGGATTGCCGCGGCGCTACGCGCCTCGCAATGACGGCAATGCCCGTTAGCCGTGAGCCTGTCGAACCACGCCTTTCGAAACCTCCGACTCTTCAATCGGCGAACAGCAAGACCGGCGTCTCGAGGAAATGCTTGAGCGCCTGCACATAGCTCGCCGCATCATAGCCATCGACCACCCGGTGATCGCAGGAGATCGACAGGTTCATCAGCTTGCGCGCCTGAATTTCGCCGTCGATGATCATTGGCCGTTCGACAATCTTGTTCGGCCCGATGATCGCCACTTCGGGACGGTTGATCACCGGCGTTGTCGCGATCCCGCCCAATGGGCCAAGCGAGGTCAGAGTCAGCGTCGATCCAGACAATTCTGCGGGTTTCGCGGAGCCGTTGCGGGCTGCTGCTGCCAACCGGCCGATTTCCGTCGCCAATTGCCAGACATTCAGATCCTGCGCGTCGCGCAGCACCGGCACCATAAGCCCTTGTGCGGTC
The DNA here is from genome assembly GCF_036964675.1 of Parasphingorhabdus sp. Classification (GTDB taxonomy): domain Bacteria; phylum Pseudomonadota; class Alphaproteobacteria; order Sphingomonadales; family Sphingomonadaceae; genus Parasphingorhabdus. The sequence continues at coordinate 24,737 of NZ_JBALTF010000007.1, forward strand.
TGCGTTGCCATGCCGAGATGAACAGAGCCGTGCCGCGTGACAATGCCGGCTTCGTCGTCATAAATGGCGTTGAGCATCGGATATTGCGGTAGTGACTTGCAGATCGCGACAATCAGCAGTGGCAACATCGTAAGCTTGGGCCGATCGCCACGATTTTCATTCAGATCGGCGCGCATGTCCTCCAGTTCGGTCATGTCGATTTCGTCAACATAGGAGAAATGCGGAATATTCCGTTTCGATTCGGCCATGTTCTGGGCGATTTTGCGCCGCATTCCGATAACTTTTATCACTTCATCGTCACGTTTTTGCGAGGTTCCGGACGGGCGATAGCCCTGCCCCGATCCGTAGTTCAGATAGGCATCGAGATCGCTGTGCCGGATATGGTCGCCCTGCGCTTTGACCTCGCTGAGATCGACACCCAGATCGGCGGCGCGCTTGCGAACCGCCGGCGTCGCCAGCGGTTTCGGCATGCCATCGCCTGATGGCTTGACGTCAGTTTCAACCGCCTGTGGCACCGAAGCCTCTTCAGACTTTTTCTGAACTGCTGGCCCTGCCGTATCTGCGTCTATTTTTTCTTTTATTTCAATGTCTTGATCTGATTCCACGTCATCAGCTTCAGCTTTATCAGCGCTGTCTGAATCCTTGCCGGATGCTTCCAGTTCTTCCAGATCGACATCACCGGCAACCTCGATCTCGACCAGCATCGAGCCGATCGCGATAATATCCCCTTCTTCACCGGCAATGGCAATGATCTTGCCCGAAACCGGTGCTTCCATCTCGACCGTCGCCTTGTCGGTCATCACATCGGCCAGCTGGTCGTCTTCCGCGACAACATCACCAACTTTAACATGCCATTTGACAATTTCCGCCTCGGCAATGCCTTCACCAATGTCAGGCAGGTTGAATTTATATGTGCTCATGATTTCAAATCCCCGACAATTTTTTCCAGCGCTTCCCCGATCCGTACCGGTCCCGGGAAATAGGCCCATTCCAGGCTGTGCGGATAGGGTGTGTCAAATCCGGTAACCCGTTCAATCGGTGCCTCGAGATGATAGAAACAGCGTTCCTGCACCAGCGCCGACAGCTCGGCACCAAAGCCGCTGGTCCGCGTCGCTTCATGCACGATCAGGCAGCGGCCGGTTTTCCTGACCGACTCCTCGATCGTCTCGATATCGAGCGGCACCAGAGTGCGCAGATCGATGACCTCGGCATTGATGCCATGTTCTTCGACCACCGCCTTGGCGACATGGACCATCGTGCCATAGGCAAGCACCGTCACCGCATCGCCCTCGCGGACAATCTTCGCCTTGCCCAGCGGCACGGTATAATGGCCCTCGGGGACTTCGGATTCGGCAAATTTCGACCAGGGCGACACCGGATTGTCATAATAGCCGGTGAACGGACCATTGTAGATTCGCTTGGGT
>NZ_JBALTF010000007.1:26259-54448 GCF_036964675.1 Parasphingorhabdus sp.
GGATAGATATAGTCGGCAAACTGAATTTCCGGCACTGGCCGCAAACCATAAGCACACATGCCCACCGCCGCGCCGATGATGCCGCATTCGGATATCGGCGTATCAAAACAGCGCGTCTTGCCAAATTTTTCCTGAAGACCGGCGGTCGCCCGGAAAACACCGCCGAAATAGCCGACATCTTCGCCCATGATCACGACATTCTCGTCGCGTTGCATCATCGTTTCAAGGCCGCTGTTGATGGCCTCTATCATGTTCATGACGGCCATTTGATTTCCCGCTCTTTATTCGCCTGTGCAGCCTGTTCCTTGAGGTGCCAGGGCATTTCTTCAAACACATCCTGAAACATGGTTTCAAACGGCTGGTGCAGGCCATGGCCCAATATGCCGTTTTTGGCGGCTTCGGTGACCGCTTCCTTGACCGCTAGCAGAGATTCCGCGTCCAGCTGCTCCTGCCGCTCGACGCTCCAGACACCACGATGGATCAGATGCTTGTTGAGCCGCATGATCGGATCACCAAGCGGCCATTCCTCGCGCTCCTGCGCGCTGCGGTAAGCCGTCGGATCATCCGACGTGCTATGGGCTTCGGCGCGATAGGTGAAATGTTCGATCAAGGTCGGGCCCTGATTGGTCCGTGCCCGTTCTGCCGCCCAGCTCGTGGCCGCATAGACGGCCAGCGGATCATTGCCGTCGACACGCAAGGCGGCGATACCATAGCCGACGCCGCGCGCGGCAAAGGTGGCCCGCTCGGCACCGGCAAATCCGGAGAAGGACGAAATCGCCCACTGGTTGTTGACGACATTCATGATCACCGGCGCATTATAGACAGCGGCAAATGTCATCGCCGCGTGGAAATCACCCTCGGCGGTCGATCCTTCGCCGCACCACACAGCAGCAATCCGGCTATCGCCCTTGCTCGCGCTGGCCATCGCCCAACCCACTGCCTGCGGATATTGCGTGGTCAGATTGCCCGAAACGGTAAAGAAATTCAGCTCCCGCGAGCTATACATGATCGGCAGTTGCCGACCCTTGAGCTTGTCCGCCTTGTTCGAGAATATCTGATTGACCATCTCGATCATCGGATAGCCGCGAACAAATAATATGCCTTGCTGGCGATAGCTCGGGAAACACATATCATCGCCATGCAAGGCCATGGCGGCGGCAACCGATGTTGCCTCCTCGCCGGTGCATTTCATGTAGAAACTGGTTTTGCCCTGACGTTGCTGGCGATGCAGCCGATCATCAAAAGTGCGCACCTGCACCATCGTGCGGAGCATCTTGAGCAATATTTCGTCATCCAGCTTCGGATCCCATGGACCAACGGCCTTGTGGTCGTCATCCAGTACGCGGATCATGTCATTGGCCATATCCCGCATATCTTTCGGTGCGGTATTTATGTCCGGCCGCGCCTGGGCGCCGGCTGGAGGAATATCCAGATCACTATAGTCAACCACATCACCCGGACGGAATTTTGGCTCAGGCACATGCAGAGTCAGTGGCGGTAAATTGCTTTTGGTTTTTTCGTCAGCCATCGGGCCTCTCCAGCAAGAATCGCGCAATTGTTGCGCTGCAATATTCGTTCAACTAGATGTTACAATATTACAAAACCAAATTTAGGTCAATCTCCCTGCCCTTTTGCTGAATCAAACAGCTACTGGCGCGGAAATATGGGACTGGGGTTCATAATCTTGCACCTCGAAATCCCCAATATCATAGTCAAAAACCGAATCGGGCTTGCGCAGGATTTTCAGTTTTGGAGCGCCCGAGGGCGCGCGCGCGATCTGCTCTTCCACCAGATCGGCATGATTGAGATAGAGATGCACATCACCGCCATTCCAAACCAGTTCACCCGGCTCGAGATCACATTGCTGCGCGATCATCCGGATCAGCAATGCCGCCGAAAAGACATTGAATGCAAAGCCAAGGCCAAGATCGCAACTGCGTTGATAGAGTAGCCCCGACAATTTCCCGCCGGAGACGTAAAACTGATAGGTCTTGTGACAGGGTGGCAAGGCCATTTGGTCCAGTTCGGCGACATTCCAGCCAGTGAAAATATGACGCCGGGAACCGGGGTTGTTCCTGATCCCGTCGATCAGCGCGGCGATCTGGTTGATACCCTTTTCTTCGCGACGATATAGCCCCTCGCCGACCGGTGAATAGCGCGGCCAGTCGACCCATTGTTTGCCATAGACCGGGCCCAGATCGCCCCATTTTGCGGCGAAACCATCATCTTCGATAATCCGCTGTTCAAAAGCATCCCGGTCAATATGCTCGCCGGTTTGCTTGCGATATTTGTCGAGCGGCCAGTCGGTCCAGATATGCACCTTTTGCTTCACCAACTCGCGGATATTGGTGTCGCCGGTGAGGAACCAGAGCATTTCCCGTGTCGCCGTTTTCCAGAACACGCGCTTGGTCGTTAGCAGCGGAATAGCATCATCGGCGAGATCGAAGCGCATCGTCACGCCGAAGATGGCGCGCGTGCCCACACCGGTGCGATCAACACGTTCATCACCCTGCGTCCAGATTTGCCGCATCAGGTCTAGATATTGCTGCTCATAATGCTGTCCGGGAATCAAACCATCAATCTCCAACCATGTCTTCTGCAAACGCTAGACCGCTCTGGTCATATCCTCAACCAAATCCAGTTGAATCGTGGCCAGGACGGAGTTTTTGCAAGACTCTTTGGCTATGGCTTGAACCGCAAATCGGACTAGCATATACTCTTTCAACACGTTCCTTGCGCGTGAAAATGCAAATGGATCGGGAAGTAGCTCAGCCTGGTAGAGTACGGCGTTCGGGACGCCGGGGCCGGAGGTTCGAATCCTCTCTTCCCGACCAATTTCCTAAGCCATTGATTTTCTTATTCATTATAAATCAAAGCCGCAGCATATTTTGTAGCAATAATCGTGGCAGAATTTAGAAAATCGGATCGCGCAATATTATGAGCAGCGAAATCATTATCGGGAGGTCTCCGCACATCGAGAATAGCAGTTGCCCTGATGTCGGCACCCTCCGCTTGGCCTATATCGCCGTTTGAACGCTTGACGTTAACCCTGGCCACGCCAAAAGTCCCCTGATCAAGCCAAAAATGGAAAAATGAGCCTGCAAATCGGCGTTAACCTTATATTGAACATAGGCCTGTAGTTCTTCCAATCATGAACACGCGCGTTTTAATAGTCGATGATCGGCCCACCAATCTGAGGATCTATGCCCAGTTTGTGACGTTGATGGGGGAAAAATATTCCGCCATCACTTATGCTGACCCTATCGAGGCGCTGGAGTGGCTGCGTGACAACAAAGCGGATTTGATGGTTGTCGACTATCGCATGCCTCAGATGAACGGTGCAGAATTTATCCGGAAAGTCAGGATGATGCCTGGCGCCAGCGAAATTCCTGCGATTGTCATCACAGCGCATCAGGACCGCGAGTGTCGGCTTGCTGCTCTTGATGCTGGTGCCACCGACTTCCTGCAAAGCCCAGTTTCGCATGTCGAATTCTGCAGTCGCGCTATGTCGCTGCTGACCCAAAGCAAAAAAAGTGTGACTCTGCGAAAGCGCGCGTCGGAAATTGGGCGCAAACATTCAGCATTTGGTGCGACGGCCTCAAACGAGGGCACAGGCAAAAGCATGCTTGAACAAATTATCGACACGATACCGATCATGATCAACGCTACCGATCGTTCGGGGAAATGCCTGTTCACAAACGCCTATCAATCCGCGTTGTTTGACAAAGACCCCGATGAAATGGTGGGCACGGATTTTGCCAATAATTTCGAGCCCACTCTGGCTGCCAATACCCGCCGACGGGACGCACTTGTTCTGAAATCAAGCCTTGCCATTCCGCATTATGAAGAGAAAATCACCAGCGACGGTGTCGACCTGGTTTTTCATTGTAACAAATCGCCACTGCTCAATCATAAAGGTGAGACAATTGGCGTTCTGACAACCGCGGTTGATATAACGGCCCGGAAGTTTGCCGAAGAGCATAGAACACACCTGGCATTGCATGACATGCTGACCGGGCTTCCCAATCGCGTGTTGCTTGCTGAAAATGTCAAATCAACCATTGCAAATTGCAAGAAAGCGAACAGCCAATCCGCTCTTTTGCTGCTTGATCTGGATCGCTTCAAAGTCATCAACGATACCCGTGGCCACCATAGCGGCGACGCGCTTTTGCGCGAAGTTGCAGAACGTATTTCCAAGGTCATCGGTCCCGAAGATTTTGCCGCGCGCATCGGTGGTGACGAGTTTGCTATCATTTTGAGCAAATTCGAAAATATAGATTCAATCAATTCGCGCTGCACCAAGCTTCTGAAGGCGATCAACGAACCCTATGCGATCAGCGGCGTGGGTCAGGTGATCAGTGCATCAATAGGTGTAAGCCTCATCCCCAACGACGGCGATGAATATGAAGAAGTTCTGCGCATGGCGGATCTTGCCATGTATGATGCCAAGGCAAACGGTCGAAACTGTTATCGGTTTTTCTCGGAAGACATGAACGAAATTGCCCAGGCCGATGCAGCACTGGAAAACGAATTGCGTGATGCATTTAACGAAAATCAGTTCGCGCTTGAATATCAGCCAATTGTCGATGCCCAATCGCTTGAATATGTCGGCTTGGAAGCTCTGATCAGATGGGATCATCCACGTCGAGGGCGGTTGCTGCCGATCCAGTTTATTCGGGTTGCCGATGAAAGCGGCCTCATGGACATTCTCGGCAGCTGGGTCATTGGTGAAGTATGCCGTGAAATAAAATCATATGCAGATCGGGGCATTGATCTGCCACGCGTTGCGATCAACGTTTCACCGAGACAATTCCAAAATCAAAATCTTTGCGATGAATTGCTGGCAAATATTGAAGCCAATGGCATTGCACCATCGAAGATCACCATCGAGATCACCGAAGAATTGCTGATCGACAATAATGAAGAAGTCAGAGCGACGCTGCAGCGTATTCGCAGCCATGGCGTAGGAATCTCCATTGACGATTTCGGAACCGGCTATTCCTCCCTGCAATATCTGAGAGACCTGCCCGCAAATTGCCTCAAAATTGATCGCACCTTTATTTCGCGGATTGAGCATAGCGCAGCGGATCGCGCGATCATTGGAACCATCGCGCATCTGGCGCATGCGCTGGACATGCGCGTGGTTGCCGAAGGGGTTGAGAATGATGCCCAGCTGGATTTGCTACGCGTTTCGGGCTGCGATGAGATTCAGGGATTCAAGATCGCACGTCCGCAACGGGCCGAAGATCTCGGCAAACTATTTGACGGCAGGGAAAATGATCCGCCCAGCCGCGCGGCAAAAGGCTAACAACATTGCTGTCCAGAACATCAAGCGCCCCGACTAAGTCGCATAAGCACCATAGGCACCCAAAAAGTGGCATGGATGGTCAGGCGCGTGATCGTGAGCATGAAATGATCAAGAACCGGATCATTTTGATAATTCTGGCATGGTCAGCTTTCGCTATCTTGGGTTCTTCTGCCGATTTGATCATCGGCTTCGGCGTCTATTTCGTTGTTAGCATCGCAGTTGCTATTGCCTATCACCTGCACCCCAAGCCTTCGAGTGTGAGGCGTTTCATGGGGCTTTGTATAGATTTCGGTGCCGGAGCCTTCCTCTTCCAGATCGGCGGCGAGAGCTTTGCAGCCGTTTATCCCGCATTCCTGTGGGTCATTCTCGGCAACGGCTTTCGTTTTGGCGTGAACTGGCTGTATCTGGCCTCGGCGATGGCGGCTATTGCCTTTGGATGGACAATCTATACCGTCGACTATTGGCGCAACAGCCCCTCACTGTCGATCGGCTTGCTGGTCGCACTGGTAGTGATACCGGCATATTGCTCGACGCTGATAACCAAAATCTCGCAAGCCAAGGAAGAAGCTGAGGCAGCAAATAAGGCCAAGAGCCTGTTTCTTGCCAGCATCAGCCATGAATTGCGCACCCCTTTGAACGCCATCATTGGCTATGGAACCCACTTGCTTGACATGAAGCTGCCGGAGAAACAGCATCAGATGATCGCTACCAGCGTTTCCGCCGGGCGTCATTTGCTGCACCTGATCAATCAGCTTCTGAACTTTGCGCATTCGGAATCTCGCGATGAACTGCCTGAACCGAAACTATTTTCTCTGGTGGATATTCTGTCCGAGGTTCGTGATATCATGCAGATCGCTGCCGACGACAAGAAGCTCAAAATCATCCTTCAGGCAGAGCCGAGCAGCGACCAGATCATTTCAGGGCAGCTCGATTATATCCGCAACATTCTCATCAACCTGACCAGCAATGCTGTAAAATTTACCGAATCCGGATCGATCACATTGAGATGTGGATTCAGCTCAGCAAATGACCATGAACATATGTGGGTTTCGGTAACCGACACCGGCCCCGGCATTCCCGACGATGCACAACAGAAAATCTTTGAAGTCTTCCAGCAGGCGAATGACACTATTGCACGCCAGTTCGGAGGCACCGGGTTGGGACTGGCGATATGCCGACAACAGGCCAACCAGATGGGTGGGCATATTTCTGTGGATAGCGAGCTCGGCACAGGCAGCACATTTACCCTCACGTTTCCTTCAGAAATTTGGGAAACTGAAGACTCTAGCGCGGATGAGGATAGCGTCAGGATACTATCGCTGACGCGAGATCTCGATGCGCCGATTATCTGCAATGATGATAAGCAACCCATTAAAATCGACCATATCCAATATCATGAATCGGACGACATCGAAAAAATTCTCGGTCACCGCAATCTTGCACTTTATGATATCGCGCTGCTGGATGAAGCCATCGCAAGCGATCATGATGACCAATCTCCCTTATGGTCCGCGTTCCGCAATGCAAAACTTCCCCCCGTCCTGTTTGCTGAAGGAAAAGCGAAAAATCTGAAGGATATTCAATTGCGGGCGGCGTTCGCAACGCTGCTGCCGGCAGGTTCGGATTTCAGTACAATCCGCAGCGCAGTTCAGATCGGCTGCTCATTTGTCGGCTCGGGCGCGCGGGAACAATCAGAATCGAACGACGACGATCAACCGTCCGAAATCGCATCGGTTCGGGTGCTGGTCGCCGATGACAATCGAACCAACCAGATGGTGCTCGAAACGATACTAGCCAATGCCGGCCACGAAGTTACTGTGGTCGCGGACGGAGAGAAAGCGCTGGAAGAGCTCGAAAATGGTTCTTTTGACATTGTATTTCTGGATGTGAACATGCCGATCATGGGCGGTATCGAATGCTGCAGACTTTGGCGTCAGATAGAGGGTCCGCGGAAACATGTTCCGATCATTGGTTTGACAGCCGATTCTACGGAGGAAACCGAGAAAAAATGTCTCGACGCCGGCATGGATCTAAGGATTACAAAGCCGATTGAGGCAACGGAATTGATCGATGTTATCGCTTCCCAGACAACCAATAGAATCGATCGCACAGAGCGCAAAATCGACTCCGATCCGTTGCGAGTGGTCAGCAATATCGAAGCCCGAATTCGCAAGGCTGATCCCCCCGCCGTTGATCCGACACAGTTGAATTATCTTTTGTCGATTGGAGATGAGGCTTTTGTGCAATCCATCATCGAAGCCTATGTGGAAGATGCCAGCGAGATACTGACCGCATTCAGCAAATCGATAGACGATGAATCCGTTGATGATTTCCGCTTCCATGCCCATGCGTTCAAGAGCGGCGCCGCAAATATCGGGGCAAATTTCCTGGTGGAAACATGTTCAAAGCTCGAAGTGATTACCGAACAGGAATTCAGCGAACGACGGTTCGAATATCTCGCAAAAATTGAACAACAAGTTGCCGATATTCGCGATTGCCTGGAAGCCGTTTCGACACCCGGTCACGACAAAATATCTGCCGAAAAAGCTGCGTTGAACTAGTCAGTTGTCAGACGGCTCGAAGTGACCGCAAAATGCGACGATCCTGTGCTGTAGCCAACCGCTCCATCTTCCGGACATCCGCTTCTTCCAGATAGAGCGCAGTCTCAGCCCAGGTGTCGGTGATTTCCAGCAACTCTTCCAAGCTCACCGGATCGGAGATTTTCCGGGCACGATAGACGGCCCGTTCCGCGTGGAAGCGCTTCCGATTTTCCTTGGTATATTGGACGATGGCAGCTTCGCCCATCCCGTCTTCCGCCAATATATCGACCACACCCATGTCATATAATTCGGTGGCAGAGAATAATTTTCCCTCGAGAATGAAACGCTCGGTATCCTTGCGGCCGAGACGCTGCCGCAAAAAGCTGTAAGCGCCCATCCCGGGAAAGAGATTAAACAATATTTCCGGTAATCCCATTCGAGCGCTTTTTTCGGCAACCAATATGTCAAAAGCCAGTGCGTGCTCAAAACCACCGCCCAGTGCATCCCCCTGCACGAGGGCCAATGTGATGATCGGGGCGCCAAAGGCAGTGCTGTTTTCATATTGCATATGCACACAGGTACGGGCGTATTTCTTCAATGCTCCGAGATCGCGACGACGGATGCAATCCGCGAAATGTTTCAAATCACCGCCAAGATTGTAAATGCCGGGTGTTCGCGAACCACAAACAAAATAGCGCAAGGGATCTGCATTTCTTAAACCCTCCAGCGCATAGGTGGAGTGGATCCAGTCCTGGACCTGTTGGATTTCGTCGCCCAGTTCGTAGGTATAGCTCGGGCGTGACTTCTGGTTCATGTAGCACCAGAATATTTCGTCAGAACGATCAAATCGCAACTCAATCTCGCGGAACTGTTTTGAGAAAATATCAGGTTCCGAATTGGCCACTGCCTGGACCAACATGTCATTCGTCTCGATAGACAAATCCCGATCCAATTCATTGGCAGCGCGACTGCGAAAGTCCATATTATACTCCATGTCTGCCAAGGGTGTTCGACGTTACAAAGCCTAACAAATCCCTATGCTTAACATGTAAAATTTTAAGATATGCTCGATTCCAATGCAAGTAAAACCGAGAAGAATTTGTAACATGCTTAATTGATTCAGAAATTTGCTTATCTTTGAGTCATTTGAGTCAAAATAATTCTCCGAAATTGGTTAATATTCCGCAAGATATGCTGCAAACTTGCGCGATCACTGTCTCATTTTGGTTCGAATTTGGGGTGTTTGGGCGTGCCAGACAGCGAAATTTTTAACCCGCGTCGGACTCTGCTCCGGCTGATTGATTCACCAATCCGCGGAAGGCACGCACAGCCGACCGGTTGCCTTTGGTGACCTCGAAAACATCCTCGGCAATCGGCATGGCAACGCCGTATTTCTTGGCCAGAGCGATGACTGTCGGCGCACTTTTCACACCCTCGGCCACCATGTGCATTTCTTCGATGATTTCATCAATAGGACGCCCCTTGCCAAGCTCGACACCGACATGACGATTGCGGCTCAGCGGACTGGTGCAGGTGGCGATCATGTCGCCCATCCCGGTCAGGCCCGCAAATGTTTCGGGTTTGCCGCCCATGGCGACGCCCAGGCGCGTGATTTCGGCAAGCCCTCTGGTGATCAAAGCGGAACGCGTATTGTCTCCGGCTCCCAGGCCATCCCCCATGCCGACTGCGATGGCGATGATATTCTTGAGCACGCCACCCAATTCGCAACCCAGAAGATCGGTATTGGTGTAGACGCGAAACAGGCCCGAGTGGAAAAGCTGCTGCAGCTGTTTCACGATAATCTCGTCTTCCATCGAGATCACGCTGGCCGCCGCCTGCCCGGCCATGATTTCGCGCGCCAGATTGGGGCCAGTCAAAACGCCGACCGGATGACCTGGAAGGACTTCTTCGATAACCTCGGTCATCCGCTTGCTGGTGGCCAGTTCCAATCCCTTGGTAAGGCTGATTACCGGAACCCATGGCCGGAGATATTGTTTTGCCTCTTCCAAAACACTGCGAAAATTATTCGAGGGTATTCCCATGACCAGAACATCGGCCCCAGACACCGCCTCGCCGATTTCGGACGTTGCGGTCAAAGCATGGGGCAAATTTACGTCGGGCAAATATTTACTGTTGCAATGATTATTGTTGATATCGCTGACGGTTTCGGGATCCCGCGCCCAGAGTTTTATCGGCGCATTGCGCGAAACCAAAGACGCCACCGTGGTGCCCCATGACCCGCCGCCGAGCAATCCAACTTTCAATTCCATAAATATGCTCCATCGACAACTCCTCTAGCGGGAGTCCGTCCGGTCTAAACTGAAGGGAATTTCAGTATTTTGCAAGGAACTCGAGATGGCGTTTGGCGGTTCCCTTGGGATTTTCGATCATCGGAACATGACCAACATCTTCAAACACGACCGATTCAGCATTGGGGATGCCATTCTCCAGCACATTGACGCAACTGACATCGATCAGCTGGTCGTGACGGCCCCAGATGATCAGCGTCGGCGCCTTCACTTGATCGAGCTGATCATTCAGTGGTTTGACGGTGCCATCTTCGACCAGAGTCCAAAAAATCTTGTCGAGCAACTCGCGATGCACGGCGAAATCTTCGTAGAAAATCTTCCGGAACTGCCCGAGGACCTTCATCGGCTTGTGCGCGACAAACGCAAGCATCCGCTTCACGTCGTCGGGACTGTGGATCTCCAGCGGGTTTTTACCTGCCTGGGCCTCTTTCTGAAGCTCGCTTTCATTGGCTCCGACAACGCCTGCATTGTTGAACAAGGTCATCGAGAGCAAGCGTTCGGGATAATCCAGCGCAAAGCGCAGCGAGACGAAACCGCCCATGCTGTTGCCACCGATATGGCATTTTTCTATCCCCATTGCGTCGAGAAAATCGCGCACCCGCGCCGCCTGGGTGGCCATGTCATAATCACGATCCAGGTCCCGGACATTCTCGCCGAATCCCGGCAAGTCCGGAGCAATCAGGCGATATTTGCCGACGATTTCTGGCGCGTACATCGCCCAGTTATCCTTGTCACCGCCAAAACCATGAAGCAGCACCAAAGGCTCGGCATCTGATGGGCCACCTTCGAGATACGGCCAGATCATATCGCCAACTTTGATGGACTTTGCCGTCAGCTTGCCTTTTCGCCGCAAACTGTTGCGCAGGAAACCGTATAAGGTGCGCGGGAACAGGACATAGACCGCAATCAGCGACACCATCAAAAAACCCAAAAGGGTCAGAAAAATTTCGACTGCTTCCAACTTACACTCCTCTCGCTACCAGTTGTTTATCCAACCAGTCGGTCATATCGTTCAAAACCTTATCTTTTTCAGGCTCATTGAAAATCTCGTGAAACAATTCCGGATATATTATGAGCTTCTTTTTGCTCGAGGATATGTGACTATCCAGAAATTTCGAACCTTCGGCAGCAGCCAGACTGTCCTTTTCACCATGAAGCAGCAGCATAGGCAGCGAAATCTGCCCGGCATTTTCTTGAATTTTGATCATGTTGTTCAGCATTTCTGCCGCCAGCCTGGCCCCCATTTTACCGTTGTAAACGAGGGGATCGGCAAGATAATCAGCGACGACCTGTGGGTCGCGGCTAACGCCGTTCGGATCAAGTTCGATCACACCGAATTTCGGGAAAAAGCGGGACAAAAAGCCGCTTATCGCCTTCAGAAACGCAGAAGGTTCCTCGGCTGCTTTTATCGCTGGACCGGACAGGACACAGGCGGTAAATTTGGACTGGTGGGACAGCAGGTAGGTGGCGCTGATCAATCCACCCATACTATGGCCAACGAGCATCACCGGTAGCTCGGGAAAATCCTGCTTGGCGCATGCCAGCAACTGGTCGACGCCATCGTGAAATACCGAGAAACCGGGTACATATCCGGGTGTGCCATCCGATTGGCCATGCCCCCAATGGTCGACGGCAAAAACCGCATAGCCTTTGCCCACGCAATGTTCGGCAAAATATTGATAGCGCCCGGCATGTTCGGCATAGCCGTGCACGAGCAGAATTATCGCTTTGGGATCATCGTCGGGAAGCCATTTTTGCAGATGCAACTTCGCTCCGGCCGCCTTGGACCCGGTCGGAAGCGTCAGCGTCCCGTCTGTGTGTTTCAAGCGATCTTCCTCTTCATCACCAATTCATGATCATGCGTCAGTTCATTTTCATATTCGAACAGGATGCGGTCCAGAGTCTGGCTGATCTTGGTCTGCGTGCGAACCATCTCGATTTTAGGCCAGGTCGTGCGCTCGCCAAGCTGGATCAACTCGGCAATATCTTCAATCGGCAAGTTGCTCAAAATCTTGGAAGGGCCCCAGAACATAGTCGGACGGATGATATTGATATCACCCGTATAGTCCTGATTGATCACCGACAGCGCCATATTGGCCATGCTGTTCAAACGCGGAAAATAGGATAGTGGCTTCTGCATGATTTCCACATTGGCGTTGAGCCATGCTTTCATGGTTGCCGTTGTCGCATTGCGGATCGAGGAAAGCGGATTGCGCTTGTGACTGACATCAGTGGCAAATGGCGTGACCAATGGATTGGCCTGGCTCACAATATGGTGATTGACGCCGTAGAGCCGCGCAAGCCGCTTGACCGGCAGATCATGCGTCACCGAACCATCAACCCATTTGCGATTTGGCAGATAGGGCACGCGTTCACCGCGATGGTTTTTTGCGGCCAATGTGACCGGCGGATAAATGCCCGGAACCGCGCAGGAGGCCAGAACCGCTTCGCGAATATAGACATTGGGAGAGGCAATGGCGTTGAGCAGACGAGACGTTTGATGTTTTTCCGCCGGTGCAATGGAAACATTGAGATGGCGACCGGTGAGCTCATATGCCTCCTGAAACGTGAGATCGGGGAGCAAGTTGGTCAGACGCTGGCGTATTTCATCTGCTCGCATACGACTGGGTCCACCCAGAAAACCGCCGTGTGCGTCATCTTCATGTTCGGTACCGATAATCAGGTTTTCCGGCTTGAAAAATGGCGGTATTTCCTTGTCGGTATGGGTACTTATCAGAGCGCCGACGACCGAGCCACCGCTGGAGCCGGACATGATGTGAGGCAGCAACCCCTCCTGCCAAAGCGCCTTTGCCACACCGACATGAAAATAGAGATAGGCACCGGAACCGCTCATCAGAAATGCGGAACGGCCATAGCAATGCTGCGCCCGGCGAAAGAAATCGAGCTTTTCCTCAAACGGGATGTCGGTCACCTTGTCGCTTGCCAGATATTCCAGCGAATTCACAATCGCGTCGACATAATCCTGAATCAGCTGCTTGGTGCCGAACCGCGCCTTTTGATAGAGCCGCGCATGGCCCATACCATCCATATTTCCGTGAATGCCTTCGTTCAGAGCATAAAGCAGTCCCGCATTGTCTTGAGACTTCCATAGCTTCGAAAGGCGTTTCAGGCGGCGGCGGATGGAAGTATAGTCAAAATGCTTACTCTCATCAGATGTCTTCCATATGTCGACCCCGGTGGATTTGTCGTGCGCTTTCGCGGCTTTCGACCATTCGGAATAGCTCTTGGCCTGCGCCATGGCTTTTTCCATCTTCAAAGTCGTGTTCAGGATCATCTTCGGTTCACTCTTTCACCAAAATTACACATGGTAGCATTCGTCGCCCGGGAATCGGACGGCGTGCAATCTATCCGCTCCTTATTTCACTTTCGGCTTGCTCCCGCCGATTGCTTTTGATGCAATCGCTCTGGGTTTTTTGGCAACCCGTCGATACATCACCGAACCATCTTTGGGCGTAACCGGTTTTTTTGATGCCGCCACCGTTTTTTTGGTCTGGCGTGCGACAGCACTTGGCTTGGCATCCTTTAGTTCGTTGAATGCTCTTTGCAGGCATTCCCGGAAAAACTCAACATCGGGCATCATTTTGCGATCGGAAATGATGCTGAAGGAAATTGTTCCATTATAGCTTGGCGTGGCAATAAACAGCCCCATGCCATGCGCCAGAGGTGCCAGACCATATTGATGAGTGAGCTTCGCGCCGTTCATATACAGCTGAATCTGCGGGCCGGGAACGTTGGAAACCATCAAGTTGCTCATTTTCGGAGCAAATCGTTCGTCGGTCAGGATGCGCGCCACACCGGCCATGGTCACACCGGGAATATGCTTGGTCAGATCGGTCATGATCCGCGCACTGAGCCCGGACTTTGCCGCCTTGGTTTCGCGCGTCGTATCCCTGATTGCTTCAAGACGCTCGATCGGATCGTCAATATTCGACCAGATTTTGATCGTCATCGCAGATATATTGTTGCCGGGATTGGCTTCATCGCCCGAACGGCTGCGCGCGTTGACGGGAGCCACCGCCACAAGCGACTCTTTGGGAAGTTCCTTATGTTTGGTCAGATAGTGGCGCAACGCGCCGCTGCAGATTGCGAGCACCACATCATTTATCGTCGCATCACTCACTTTGAGACGCATTTTCTTCAGCTCGTCGAGATCAAATGTGACCGCATCGAACATTTTATTGGGCGTGACCGGACCATTGAAACGCGTTTCCGGAACCCCGCTATTCGTTTTCTCGTCGCCGCCTTTCAGGCTTTTTTGCGCCGTCGAGAGCAGCGCTGGCGTAAATTTCAGCAGCGCCTGGGCCAATTTTACCGGTGACGTGACCGTGCTGTTGACGGCACGGCTCAATATCTCGGCGACGGTTGGCAGATTGGTTGCCGCTGCCCTGCCCTCCGGCAGCGGGATCGCCGGCGTGCCTTTGGTGTCCTTGTCCGAGATGGCGGCAAAGAAATGCGCGCCGGACACGCCATCGATGGTGCTATGATGAATTCGCGTCAAAATGGCATAGCTGCCCTTGGCATAGCCAGGGATATTGTCGAGCCCCTCCAGCACATACATGTCCCAGAGTGGCCGGGTCATATCCAGCGGCTTGCTGTGATGGCGCGCCACGTGAATGCAAAATTGCCGCCAGTCACCGGGTTCGGGCAGTCGGCTATGCGAAATATGCGCCTCGAGATCGAAATGTTCGTCTTCAACCCAATAGGGATGGTCAATATCCAGCGGCAAACGGTATAACTTCCGCTTGAACATCGGCGACACGTCCAGCCGCTTGCGCATATGTTCGATAATGTCCTTGAATCTCACCTTGCCGCCGGGAGCGGTCGATGGATCATAGATATAGACGGCCATCACATGGGTCAGATTGGTGGCGGACTGAATATAGAGAAACTGGGCGTCCTGCGCACTCAACTGGCTTATATTGCTCTGCTCGGTCATCAATCATGTCCTTTCGACAGCGCGATCATTCGAATATCTTGTCGGCTAGCACGAGCAGTTCGAGCCGGGATTTTTCCATGCGTCGGGACAGCGCTCTGAATTTTCGCAACAAGGCCTTGCGCTCGGCAATCGTTTCCAGGGTGGTTTCCCCGGTCAAGCCAAGACCCGCAGCCATTTTAAAACCATTTTCAAACAGGATTTTGCCGATCGAGGCCTCGCTGGTGATCCGACGGAGCAGATAGGCCTGCCGCCCCTCTTTCAACGCCGTTTCCACACAACTCTTCTTGTCGATCGCATCGCCGGGCTCAAGCCGCGACAAGATATCCAGGACGATGGTATAGGCTTCTACGAAAGGCAAGAACACGGCATGGCCGATAAGCGGCTGAAAGCGGTTGGTCAGACTGGCCAGCTTGACACCGCCCTCATCCAGCTTCGCCTTCCATTGTGGATCTGCCCGCTGCAATTCCGCTTTCAAATTCTCGCGATATTGCTGTTTCTCGGGGTAGAAAAACTCGAACTTGAACAGATCGCGCAGACGGTCGGTCTCTTCCCAGAATACTTCAGCCGCGCTTCGGTCATTAACTTCCCGCGCCTTCAGGATCGACAATTCGATAATCGCCTTATCAAGAAAATGATGGATGATCGTATTGCGATAATAGCTCGCAATCGGATGCTGGTCCGGCTCGATCGCATAAACCAGCGTCGAACCCTTGTCATAACGGACGAGCAGCCCGTTATTGACCAGAGTCTCGATAACACGCTGAACACCCTCAAGATTCTGGTCGGTCAGATCTTCGCTCATTCGGATGTTCCGTTCCCGGGCCCAGCCAACCAGAAAATTTATCACCGCGCGCAGTTCATCTTCTGTCATCGCCCGCGGAGCCGTGCCGAGCAGGCAAAGGCACATCAGCGAGGTCAACGTCAGCGGCGTCGCCCGATTGGCCTGCACCGCGACCTCAAATGCCATTTTGGACAAGGCAAGCCGATCATTCGGATTGGGTGCCTTTTTGACAATCACCGGTTCGCCGAAATCCACATAGACCTTGCCCATCGGTTCGCGCAGGCTGCGCAGATAGCCGATGAACCAGCTGAGAGACTCCGGTTTCTTGATCCGCCCCGTCTGCTCACTGGCATATTCCTCGACGTCCCGGATCAGATCGAAACTGGTCACCACCGGAATGATATGCACATTTTCGATATCGTTGCTGTGCGCGCTATCCATGACATATTTGAGCAGGCCATAGCGTGGCGGCATCAGCTTGCCGAGCCGCGAGCGCGTCCCTTCAAATGCCCAGGTCATCGGGAAGCGTTTCTCGAGCAGATAGCTGACATAATAACGCAGAACGAGCTTGTAGACGGGATTATTCTCGAAACTCCGGCGAATGAAAATGGTGCCCGCACGGCGTAACATGAAACCCAGGCCAAAAAAGTCGAGATTGATGCCACCAAATAGATGAATGAGTGGCAAGTCGTTTTGATAGGCCAGATCAGTGGCGGTCACGCCATCGATATAGGTTTTGTGGGTAAACAGCAGCAGCGTCGGATATTCCCGCATGGTCTTGCGCAACCGGGTCAGTTCCTTGCGATCAAAAACCACGTCGTCTTCATAGCCCTGCGACAGCATGAACCGGTCGAGCTTTGCCTTCATGTCGATGAACAAGGGACTGGGCCGGGCGATCAGTTCCTTCATATATTTTGCCGCTTGCTCATACAGCGCAACTTCGCTTTGACCCATGTCGACGGACAGCTGGGTCATTGCGGCACGGAATCGCGCATCGCTGCGCAGGCCGTCGGCGACATGCCGGGGCACCTTGTATCGACGCCCGCGCAATCCGCGCTCGGCAATATCCAGCACCAGCCCCGCCTGCCGAACCACGAAGGCGGCAAATTCCGTATTGTCGGTCTGGTCATAATCCTTGCTGAGTTCGGCAAAGCGTTGCTCGAGTTCGCCAATCGTAGCGGGTTGACCAGTCAGGCAATGGGCACGGCGCTTGTCACGCAAGAGAATGGACCGGGCGCGAAAACTGCCCGGATTTCGCGGATCACCGAAAATGACATGACGCATTTTGACCGCACGGCTTTTTTCAAAATTGGGAATCCGCCAGGCAATGCGAACTGGCACGACCAGGGTATCCGGATTTTCTTTCAGTTTTTCCGCCAGACGACCAAGGCGCATCTTCGCCCGTTCATCGGATATGGGCAGACTGACCCAGTTCAGTTTTCCGCCCGGCCCACCCTCGGCCAGTGATGTGTGGAGCCAGTCGAGCAGATAGCGCCGCTCGACACCATTGCGGGCGTCGATCACAAATAGCTTTGGGCCTTGCGCCAGCAGCGCTCCGGAATTTGCTATCTGCGTTGCTTCGTCCATCCCTGCTCCTTGATTTCAGCCTATTCCGCCGCTTCTGTCGTTGTCGACTTTGCGGCTGCGGCTTTGCTTTTTGGGGTAGATCGATTTGCCGGCTGCTTTGCAACGGATTTTTTTGTTACTATTTTTTTGGGTCCAGCTTTCCGAACGGTGGCCTTCTTCCGCGTCGCCGTCTTTTTTGCCACCGGTTTTTTCGCCGCTGCGGCTGGCTTGACGGGTCGCTTGGCACCGCTTGTCTTTTTCGTCGGCGCTCGTTCCTCGTTTACCAGCGCGTCGAGCGCACCCTCTTCTTCCGCCTGCCCCAGCGCTTCGAGGAACATGCCGCGCACTTCAGCAACATGCTGGTTCATCGTCCGGGTCGACCATTTGCTGGTATCCACGGCGGGCAGAACATCAATCCTGACCTTGGCAGGACGCATCAGAAATTCATTTTTCGGAGCAACATCTCCGGCATTGTGGATGACGATCGGTACCATCGGCACACCGGCCTGGATCGCCATATGGAAGGCGCCCTTTTTGAACGGGCCCAGTTTCGGCGAAAGGGTGCGGGTGCCCTCCGGCGCGATAACGATGGATTTGCCGTCAATCTTGACCGCGTCGATCAGCGGCGCCATCGCCTTGATCGCGCTGCCGGCATTGGCCCGGTCAATGAAAACGGTGCCGGCCAATTCCATCAGCTTGCCGATCACCGGCGTATCCCGGACCTCCTTCTTAGCCACCCCGCCCATGTCCCGGCGGATCAGCTTGGCAAGAATCATCACATCAGCCTTGCTCTGATGGTTGAACACGAAAATACAGGGCCGCGATGTCCACAGATTTTCTTCGCCAGTCACTTCCAGTTCGCAACCGGTCAGCGCGGTCGCAATATCACCGAACAGGCCGGTTGAAAAATTCATTGCCTCGCGCTGCGATCCGGTCAGCGCCCAGATCGGCAGTGACGCGATCGCCGAACCGATCAGTGACCCGGTGGCGTAAATCGTCCGGATATAGTCCACCGGCTTGCCCTGCCCGCGGCTTTCATATTTTTCCAGAGGCCAGTCATGTTCGCGCGCTGCTTCGCGCAATTTACTATTGGGGTTCAGCGGCCTGGGATTGCCGACCCGTTCCAGCAATTCGATATCGTCATAGCTGTCCGAATAGAAATAGCTCTGGTCGAGATCCAGATCATAATCCGCGGCGAGATTTTCCGCGGCGATCACCTTGCCTTCGCCAAAGCATAGGGGCCGGATGATATTGCCGGTAAACTCACCATTCTCGACTTCATATTGCGAGCAAAGCACATGCTCGATATCGAGATCGCGAGCGGTTGGCTCGATCTGATAGATGGTGGCGGAGGAGACGATGGCAATGGTATGGCCCTTGGCGCGATGGGCTTCAATCAGCGCCCGTGTCTCGGGATAGACTTTGCGCGCGATATATTTTTCGTAAAGCTCTTCGCCAAATTCGAAATAGCTTTCCTCGGTGACGCCTTTCATGAATTTCGCTGCGCCGGTCATCAGTCCCGAAAAACCCATATTACCGGTGCTATATTGCGCCATCACATTGATCGTTTCGACGACTTCCTCGGCGGTCATTTCCCGCCGTTTGATTTTCTCCCACAACATCGCGGTAGCCGAATAGCCGGCGATGATGGTGCCGTCGAAATCGAACAGCGCCGCGATATGCGCTCCTTCCGGAGCGTTCAGAACGTCTTGCAAATGCGATTGATATTCAGCGATTTTCTTCTTGGTCATCCAGATGTCCTTTGCCCGATCCCCATCGTGCCAAAAAACAGCGGCATTTCCCAGCTATTATTGGCGAAAGGATCGATTCACAACGCGATTGGCAGCGAAAGCCCCCTCATGGCTCCAATCTGACCGAAGGATGAAGCTCTTCCGGTCAGCCGCAAAAGGACTGGACACTCAAGCTGCGGCCCAGATTCATTTTGCGGCCAGGCTATCAAGGAAGGATCGGATGCGCTTCGCATTCACGCCGAGATCGCTGACGCCAACCCGGCTCACAGAACGCATGTCGACAATGCTGGCCTTGTCATCATCTGTCGGAACAGCGCGTAAAATGACATCGTCCTTGAAGCGAATATAGGAGACACTGGCGGTGGCTTCGAAATGGCCGGTGGCGGGGTCAGCAACGGCGATATCCCAACCCAGCTGGCTGGCGATTTCTTCTGCGTCAGCAATGGTTTCGGCCACCGGTCTGGCAATTGTCACCGCTTTCAGATCGGGATAACCTTTGGCATGGATAATGCGCCAGTTTTCCACCGTATCAACGCCGGCAAGATTATCCGGTCGAAGCGAAAGCTCCACAAATTGCGGCGGGTTTGCGAGGTCGGTTGTTATATCGTGAATAGCAGGAACGCCTCCGCCGGCCGCTGCGCGGGAACCAAGGAAGCTGATATAGATCAGCGCCACCAGCAATCCGACAAACGCAGCTTTCTTGCTGCCGCCATTTTTGACGATCAAGATCAGCGCGATCGCCCCGGTCACAATGGCTAGAATCGCAATAAGCGCTCCGGCCAATATGCCGGAAAACCCGGCAAGTTTGCCAATGATGTCATAGCGCGCGAGCGTGACGCCAGCCATCGCGACAAGCGGCGCCGCGATGCCAAATATCAAGGCCAATTTGCTCAGCCGCTTTGCCCATATACCTTCTGCCATCTCAACTCCTGCCATATTTGCGGCTCAATCTGCGCCCGCTTTCATTGCCCGTCCATCGTCTCGATGAATTGTCTCACAGGCGATTCAAGGAAAGTCAACTTTCGCCGCTATGGTCCGCTGGATCACCGTGATCACGCACATCGCCGAATAGATCACCGCAATGATGGCAAAATTATTTGGCAGCAGGCACATCAGCACAAAGGCGATAATCGTCTCCGTACCCTCGGCGAGCCCCGTATTGTAGAAGAAGCTCTTTTTCCCATGGGCACTTGTTTCACGCCCCCGTTTTGCCGCCATTACCGCATAGGCAAGAAAACTGATGCCGGTCAGGGTGAAGCTGGCGATCAGGATGATGGCGAATGGTAGATTGGCAACGACGGCGAAACCAAAGCCGAGCGGGACCGCGACGTAGAAAGCAAAATCGCTGACAATATCCAGATAACCGCCAAAATCCGATTGCTTCGTCGCGCGCGCGACCGCTCCATCCAGCCCGTCGAGCAGCCGGCTCAGCAGCACCAGCGCCAGCCCCAGCAGATAATAGCGGTAGCCGATGGCGACGCCCGAAGCGATGCCGATCACTGCGCCAGCGAGGGTAACCTGATTGGCTGTGACACCTGCCCGCGCCAGCCCTTTGCCAATGGCGTTGAGCGGCGGATCGATCAGCGGTCTTATCCGGGAATCAAGCATCTTGCCGCCTCACCCGAAGGTCAGCAGACCGATGACCGCCCCGGTCATCGCGGTGGCGCAATTACCCGCGATCCAGCTTTTCATGCCCAGCCCCGCCACTTCGACACGGCGCGTTGGCGACAGGGTGCCGATGGTCGACACCAGCAATCCGACGCTGGCGAGATTGGCAAAGCCGCAAAGCGCGTAGACGACAATCAGCTGACTACGCGGATCAAAGGTGCCCTCCGGCAGTGCGGCGAGATCAAGATAGGCGACATATTCATTGAGGATCGTTTTCGTGCCCATTAACGCACCGGCCGCTGGTGCCTGATCCCAGGGCACGCCCAATGTCCACATCACCGGCGCGAACAACCAGCCAAAGGCGCGTTTGATCGTCACCGCCTGGCCATCGACATAAGGCAATATCGTCAATATCTGGTCGACCAGCGCTACCAGCGCGAACACCACCAGGATGATCCCGATAACCGCCAGGAACACTTGCACGCCTTCCATCGTTCCGCGCACAATGGCATCAATGCTGCCATCATATTTGAGCCCCGGCTGCTCGCCGCCGGTCTCCGTCTTGCCGTCCCCCGGCACCATCAGCCGGGCGATCAATATCGCGGCGGGCAAGGATATCAGCGACGCGGAAATCATATGGCCGACGGCATTGGGAACGGTCGCGGACAGGGTCGAAGCATAGAGGACCAATATCGCGCCGGAGATGGTCGACATTGCCAGCACCATCACCATGAACAGCTCCGCCCGGCTCATCTTGTCAAAATAAGCGCGCAATACCAGTGGTGATTCGACAACGCCGAGAAAGATGTTGGCGCCACCACTCAGGCCGACCACGCCGCTGACCCCCATGGTCTTGCGCAGCGCCCAGGACAGGCCGCGGACAATCCACGCGAGCACGCCCCAATACCACAGCAAGGCGGACAGCGCCGAAAATACAATGACCAGCGGCAATATCTGGAAAGCGATGATCAACGGCGGTTGCGCGCCTTCTTTCAACACAAAGGGCAATTCCGCCCCGCCAGCATAGCCGAACATATAGGATGATCCGACCAGGGTCGCTTTTTCAATTGCCATCACGCCCTGATTGGCGAGGCCGATGAAATCCCAGACAAAGGGCACACGCACGATCACCAATGCAATGGTGAATTGCAGCAATAGCGCGCCGCCGATCCATTTCCAGCTTGGCCGGGCTTGCCGGTTTTCGGACAGCAGCCAGACGAAAACCAATATCAGCGACAGGCCAATC
Organism: Parasphingorhabdus sp.; assembly: GCF_036964675.1. Taxonomy (GTDB): domain Bacteria; phylum Pseudomonadota; class Alphaproteobacteria; order Sphingomonadales; family Sphingomonadaceae; genus Parasphingorhabdus. Next base: position 48,326 of record NZ_JBALTF010000007.1, read on the forward strand.
AGGCCCTGACCCTGTTGCAGGACATCCATCATCCGCGCATCCAGTCATGATAGCGTTCGACCCAGCGGAGCAGGCCTTCCGGCGCATGGGCGCGTTTCCATTCGCCGGCGGCATATTTATTCGCCTCGGCCATGGTCGGATAGGTGTGGATCGTCCCCAATATCTTGTTCAGGCCGAGCTTATATTTCATCGCCAGCACATATTCGGCGAGCAATTCACCCGCATGATCACCAACGATGGTGACGCCCAATATCCTGTCTTTGCCCGGCGGGGTCAGCACTTTGACAAATCCCTGCGTCGCGCTGTCCGCTATCGCCCGGTCCAGTTCGTGCATCTGGTAAGTCGTGACTTCATAAGCAACGCCCTGCGCCTTCGCATCCTGCTCGTTCAGGCCAACCCTCGCAATTTCAGGATCAATGAACGTAGTCCACGGAATGACCCGATAATCGGCCTTGAACTTGCGGAACTGGCCGAACAGGGCGTTCACCGCCGCAAACCAGGCCTGATGCGATGCGACATGGGTGAACTGATAGGGACCGGCAACATCGCCGGCTGCAAAAATATTGGGATAGAGCGTCGCCAGATAATCATCGGTGACGATCGTTTTATCGGTTTCGATACCCAGTGCTTCCAGTCCAAATCCGGACAGCCGGGCGCTGCGTCCAACCGCGACCACCAGCGCATCGAAAGCGATGCTCTTCTCTTCACCACCAGCCGCAAGGATCAGGCGCTTCTCGCCGTTCACCAGTTCACAACGGATCGCATCATGGCCGGTCAATATTTCGACGCCCGAGCCTTGCTGCGCGGCGAGAGCGAGTTCCGCGACTTCGTCATCTTCACGCGCCAGCAGGCGGTCGGCGCGTTCCACTTGCACCACTTGCGCGCCCAGCCGGGCGAAGGCCTGACTGAGTTCGCAGCCGATCGGGCCGCCGCCGAGTATGATCATCCGCTTCGGGATATCGTCCATCCGGGCGAATTCTTCCCACAATGTATCGCTGGTGACATAGCCGACCTCATCCAGTCCGGGCAGATCGGGCACAAATGGCCGGCCGCCGGTGGCAATGACGATGGAGCGCGTCGTGAGCCTCTGTGTCTCGCCATCCTCGCGCTTGATCTCGACTGTCCACGGATCGACGATCGTCGCATAGCCCTTCACGACATCGACACCCAGATCGGTATAGCGCTCGACACTGTCATGCGGTTCGATGGTGGCAATGATATCCTGCACCCGCTGCATCACCGCCTTGAAGCTATGTTTCGGTTCGACCTTGTTCAGCCCGTAAACATCACCGTTACGCATCTGCTCGGCTACCTTGGCGCTCTTGATCAGTGCCTTGCTGGGCACACAGCCATAGTTGAGGCAATCCCCGCCCATTTTCGATGCTTCTACCAGAGTCACCTTGGCCTTGACCGTGGCCGCGATATAGGCGGATACCAGACCAGCCGCACCGGCTCCGATAACCACCATATTGCGATCATATTTTTTCGGCCTGGTCCAGCCCGCATAGACTTTCCGGCGCTTCATCAGTCCCACGATCCACTTGCCAATCCAGGGCGTTATCCCGAGCACAGCGAAGGACAGCAGCAGTCCCGGCGAGCCGATATCGCTGACCTCGTCAATATTGGCGAGCTGAGTACCGGCGTTCACATAGACCAATGTGCCGAGCAGCATGCCGATCTGGCTAACGATATAGAAGGTGCGGGCCTTGATCGCGGTCAGCCCCATCAGCAGGTTGATCAGGAAGAAGGGGAAAATCGGCACCAGCCTGAGTGTCAGCAGGTAGAACGGTCCGTCTTTTTCAACGCCGTTATCTATTGCCTTCAGGCCATCACCAAATCGCGCCTTGATCGTGTCGCGGAACAGATAGCGGGACGACAGGAAGGCGATCGTCGCGCCAATGGAAGAGGCGAAAGAGACAATGATGGTGCCGGTAACCACACCAAATAGCGCGCCAGCCGCCAAGGTAAGAATCAGCGCACCGGGTACGGATGCCGCCGTGGCTGCCACATAGATCAGGAAGAAAATGCCGATCACCAGCAATGGCGCGGCCTGATATTGCGCGTCAAACGCCTGCTGCTGTGCTTTCAGATTGGCCAATGTCAGCTGCGAGCCAAGATCGAAATAGAAGAAACTTGCGATGGCGACGGCAAAGGCAACCAATATCAGAATTTTTTTCATGCAAGTCTTTCTGTTCGAGCGGGCCTGGTGCAGCAATCGATCAATTGCACGCCACAGGCGAGACCACCACTAGCGGGTTTTTTGCACATCGCAATTGACCCGGTTATGAAAAGCTCACTCGGCCGCCGGCTTTTCGTCTATTTTGGGCGGATCGCCAAAGGGGATTTTCAGACTCCACCAGAAGCCCGCCGGGTCATCGGACTGATATTCTGTCAGGCCAATGGTCATGTCGTCATGGCCCGCTGCCGGCTGCGCGATATAGGTGCCGAATATCCGGTCCCACAGGGCAATGCTGAAGCCATAATTGCTGTTGGTTTCCCGAGGCAGGGCCGAATGGTGAACGCGGTGCATGTCCGGGGTGACCAGCGCCAGACGCAGATATTGGTCCAGCCAGTCGGGCAAGCGCAAATTGCTGTGGTTGAACATGGCACAAAGATTGAGAATCAGCGCAAACACGAACACTGCCAACAGGCTGGGACCGAGCAACAGGACCAGAACCGACTTGTACAGCATCGACAGGATGATTTCGGCCGGGTGGAAGCGTATCGCGGTGGTCACGTCAAAATCCCGATCGGCATGGTGGACCTTGTGCAGCGCCCAAAGCAACGGTATTTTATGGGTCGCGATATGCTGCCCATAAATCGCCAGATCCAGCAAGACCAGCGCCAGAATGAACTCCAGCCAGACCGGCCAGTCGGTCCAGTTGAACAGGCCGAGATGATGCTGGGTCGCATAGCTGGCGGCGGCAAGCGCGGCGATTGGCCCCATCAAGCGCAGCGCAGCGCTATCCAGCAGGATGATCAGTATATTGGTGCGCCAGCGCCTGACGCGCGGCATCAGGCGCTGGCGGCGCGGATATATCGCTTCCGCCACCGCCAATATTGCGAACAGCAAGAGCGACAGCAACAGGCCACTTTGTGCGAGACTGGCCGTCATGAAGGATGTTGCTGCTTCGCCATTCACGCCTTCTTGATTCAGGAATATTGGAAAATCTGTCTATAGCAGAGAAGGGACGGACAAAAGCCCATATTCAAATTTTCCCAGTTTTACAGGGTTTTTAGGAAGGCATTTCGATCACCCCCTGCCCATCAGCCCGGCGATTTTTCGTCACGCCCCGATATGGGTTGCAGCGCTGCGCCATGATCGCTAGATGCTGCCCCGTCTATTGAGGTGCGTTGGCTGAGTGGTCGAAAGCGCCGCACTCGAAATGCGGTATGCCAGCAATGGTATCTAGGGTTCGAATCCCTAACGCACCTCCACAGACACAGCGGGTTCGTGGTCCAACCCCATCCCCGCTTCATCGGCGCCCTGGCACCGCCCTTCCCGGCAACAACCGAAGCCGGCAATCATCAAAACAATCTCAGCAGCGCTCGTTCCGCCGCAATAATATTTTTTCGGGTCACACGGGTCACACGCCCTAAAGCGAAAAAACCGGTGGCCGCTGAATCTGGCTATTTTGGCATAAGATCAACCGAATCTCTATCGAGAGAGCACGCGACCAGCGGCCGCGAAACGTTCCAGCTCGGCGCAGAGGATGGCACGCAAGGCAGAGGATAGTGGCGCGGGGTCATGGCGCGAGTTTACCAGAAGCGGGAAGCTGTAGGAAAGAGGGTTTTGGGAGCATGCTGAACCGTTAACCGCAAAAGCGGAAAGCCACTTTCTACTGCTCATCTAAACCGTTGAGCGAGCAAAATTGGAATATTTTTGTTCCGATGGATGAAAAATGCATTTCCCTTCGTTCTCCCTACACACCCATGAAGGAGACATTGAAATGAGAAGCGCATTTTTGATAACCAGCCTCGCCGCTATCGCCGTCACCGCAACCCCGCTAGCCGCTCATGTAGACCAGCAACGCGATGTCGAAATCCGCAAGGACCCCATTGCCGATCAATATGACAAGCATTGGTATAATTATCTGACCGATGTCCTGGAAGCCGACAAGGAGCTGAAAAGCGATCTGCGCCGGGCGACCGATGCGGAAGACACGCGCGATGCCTGGGAAGAATATGAAAATGAGCTGGTTGATGCTGACAAGGATTATGTCGAGGAAATGCGGGACCGCAATTTCCGGGTTGGCCGGGTCACGCTTGGCAAATAATTCCTGGCTTCGGAGTGCAAAAAAAGGCGGGGATCAAACCCCGCCTTTTTTATTGTCCGCAATGCCGACCTGATTTTTTGCATCCGATAAAATGGTTCGATATTGCGTCAATGTCCGGCTGGCTATTTCCAGCCATTTTCCATCAGTTCGCGTTCGCCAGCCGCGTCTACCGGAGCATCGGCCATCATTGCCGCGGCCAGCGCGTTGATTTCACTGCTCGCAGCTTGCCGATAGTCACTTGTCGCCTTGCCGGGAATCATGGTCTCCAGCCGCCATTGATCATTGGCCTTGCAGGCAATCCCGGCAAGAGATTCATCGTCAAAGCTGCGGCAAATCTGATCCGATTGGGAGCGGAAGGTCAGACCGATCCGATAGCGGCTGTCATCACTCTGGACAGAGGCAAGCTGCTTTTCCAGAACGGTTTCGAGCGCACCGCTGGCGATCAGGCTGCCATCTTGCTGGGCAATCGGACCCTCATTCTGGCCAAGCCCAAACTGGCCGACCACGATTCCCAGCGCCAGCGTTGCCGCCATCGCGCCCCATTGCGCGATGCCAAAGCCGCGCCGGGTGGCCTTTTTCTGCTCCTCGTCGGCTTTTCGATCGGCAAAGCTGCTGTCGACATTGCTTTCCATCGAAGCGGTCAGCAGCGCCGTCAAACGATCAGGCACAGGCTCCTGGGCGACCGGATCATAATGGGCAGCCAGCCGGCTTCTCAACGCCTGTTCCCGGGCGATGCGATCCGCCAATATGCTGTCCGAGGCCATTGCTTTTTCGATCCGCCTCGCGGTCACCGCATCGCATTCACCGTCGACATAGGCGATGATGGTTTCCTCATCAAAAGTCATGCCGCTTCTCCCAGTTCACGTTGCAGTGCCTCGCGACCGCGGACCAGTCTTGAGGTCAAAGTACCGATCGGTATATCAAGCAGCGCTGCCGCCTCCTTATAGGCAAAGCCTTCGACCAGAACGAGCACGATTGCTTCGCGCTGTTCGAGCGGCAGCTGATCCATTGCGCGATCGACATCGGAGAGTTGCATTCGTTCTTCCATGCGCTGGTGATCGTCGCCTGCAATATTCTGCATCGCGTCATCATCATTGGCGACATTTTCCCGCCGGCCCGCCGCGCGGACCGTATCAATCCAAATATTTCTAGTTATTCTGTACATCCAGCTATCCAGTCTCGTTCCAGCTTGCCATTGGTCACGCTTGAGCAGCGCACGTTCGAGGGCCATTTGACACAGATCATCTGCATCATCGATATTACGCGTTAGGCTGCGAGCAAAACGCCGCAATCGCGGGAGCAATTCCAGCAGATCCTGTTCAAATGCCATTCAGCGCGGATATCCTTTTATTTTTGGTCTATGGATGAAACGATGAAACGGGTTCGTTTAATCCATGAATGCAAAAGAAAGCAAATGGGCAATCGCCCAGACGGCTTGGAAGGTATGAAGGCATGAAATCCCTGCGCAACTGGTGGATCATCGTGATTTTGCTCATGCCGGCGGCTGCATGGGCGCAATTGTCGTTGCCAGGCGGAGGCCCGGGCCTGGCTTTCCCCGAACGAGTCATCGGAGACGCGATCAACCCGGTGGTCGATCCCGTTACCGATATTGTCGATGGCGACCTGTTGGATCGGCTGGGCACGTCGGAGCTGAACAGGCTACTCAATCGGTTGCGCATAGACCGGATCAACCGATTCTTGCGTGAGAATCGCGCTGATGTTGAACGGGATCGCAATGGCGATCCTGCGGTGCGCGGGATTTTGGTGGCGATGGACATTTCCGAAACATCAATCAGCAACGCTGTGGAAAATGGCTTCACGGTCGTCGAGCGCGGCCAGATCGACG
>NZ_JBALTF010000008.1:0-1609 GCF_036964675.1 Parasphingorhabdus sp.
CCGGAGATGCCGATGGCGATATAGACTTCCGGAGCGACGATCTTGCCGGTCTGGCCGACCTGATAGTCGTTCGGGACATAGCCCGCATCGACCGCAGCACGCGAAGCACCGATGCCGGCACCGAGCTTGTCCGCCAATGGCGTGATCACTTCCTCGAACTTTTCGCTCGAACCCAGAGCACGACCACCGGAAACGATGATCTTGGCGCTGGTCAGTTCGGGCCGTTCGGACTTGGCGATTTCGTCGCTGACGAAGCTCGACAGGCCAGATTCGCTGGCACCGCCAATGGCTTCGATGGTGCCGGAGCCGCCTTCGGTTGCTGCCTTGTCAAAAGCCGTACCGCGCACGGTGATGACTTTCTTGGCATCGGAAGATTTGACCGTGGCAATCGCGTTGCCGGCGTAGATTGGCCGGGTGAACGTGTCTTCGCTTTCGACCGAGAGAATGTCGCTGATCTGCATGACGTCGAGCAGGGCGGCGACGCGCGGGGCGATATTCTTGCCGGTGGTGGTGGCTGGCGCGAGAAATGCGTCATGGCTATCCATCAGGCTGGCGATCAGCGGCGCGGCATTTTCCGCGAGCTGGTTGGCCAGAGCCGGATCGTCGGCAACATGGACGGTGGCGATGCCAGCGACCTTGGCAACCTGTTCGCCGACACTGGCACAGCCGGAGCCGATGACCAGAGCGTGGACTTCGCCCAGTTGCGACGCGGCGGTGACAACGGCCAGCGTCGCGTCTTTCATGCTTTTGTTGTCATGTTCTACGAGTACGAGCGTTTTCATTATATGGCTCCCACAGCTTTGAGTTTCGCGACCAGCGCATCGACATCTTCGACCTTTTCACCAGCCTGGCGCACCGGCGGTTCGGTGACCGTGATGGTGGTGAGACGCGGTGTGATGTCGACGCCATAATCGGCTGGCGTTTTTTCATCCATCGGCTTTTTCTTCGCCTTCATGATGTTCGGCAGTGACGCATAGCGCGGTTCGTTGAGGCGCAGGTCGGTGGTGACCACTGCGGGCAGGTTCAGCTTGACCGTCTGCAGGCCGCCATCGACTTCGCGTTTGACGGTGATGCTGTCGCCGTCAATATCGACTTCATTGGCGAACGTACCCTGTCCCCAGCCGAGCAAGGCTGCGAGCATTTGGCCGGTCTGGTTCGAATCATCGTCAATCGCCTGCTTGCCGCAGATGATCAGCTTGGGCTGTTCTTCTTCGGCAATTTTGGCGAGGATCTTGGCAACCGCGAGTGGCTCGACTTCTTCGTCGGTCATCACCAGGATCGCGCGGTCTGCGCCCATGGCGAGTGCGGTGCGGAGAGTCTCCTGGGCCTTTTGCGGGCCAACCGAAACGGCGATGACTTCTTCAGCCTTGCCCGCTTCTTTCAGGCGAATCGCTTCTTCGATGGAAATCTCGTCGAACGGGTTCATCGACATTTTGACATTGGCGAGATCGACGCCGCTGCCGTCGGACTTGACCCGCGGTTTTACGTTATAATCAATCACCCGCTTGACGGGTACCAGGATTTTCATTGCTGTTTCCTTTTCTAATTTCACTAACCGATTAGCTTACGTTCACGTAAACGTCAAGTTTTGCGCTGCGCTGCAGCATTT
>NZ_JBALTF010000008.1:1708-24027 GCF_036964675.1 Parasphingorhabdus sp.
CATTTAACCCCTCCCTTTCAAGGGAGGGGAAAGGGGTGGGTTATGAGGAGGCTGGCTCGATGCCAGCCTCCGAATTTGCGAGTGAGGACATGCCCCACCCCAACCCCTCCCCTGAAGGGGAGAGGCTTAAGTAACTTCAGGCCGCTGCTTTTACCTGTGCGACGATCTTCCTTGCGGCATCGCCCAGATCATCGGCCGACACGATCGGCAAGCCGCTGTTGGCAAGAATTTCCTTGCCCTCGGCGACGTTGGTGCCTTCCAGACGGACCACCAGTGGCACGTCGAGGTCGACTTCCTTGGCCGCGGCAACAATGCCCTCGGCGATGATGTCGCATTTCATGATGCCGCCAAAGATGTTGACGAGAATGCCTTCAACCGCCGGATCGGCGAGGATGATCTTGAACGCTGCGGTGACCTTTTCCTTGGTCGCGCCGCCGCCAACGTCGAGGAAATTGGCTGGAAAGGCGCCATTGAGCTTGATGATATCCATCGTCGCCATCGCCAGCCCGGCACCATTGACCATGCAGCCAATATTGCCGTCGAGCTTGATATAGGCGAGGTCGGATTTGCTCGCTTCGACTTCTGCCGGGTCTTCTTCGGTCTCGTCGCGCAGCGCGGCGATATCGGGATGGCGCATCAGCGCGTTGCCGTCGAAGCTCATCTTGGTGTCGAGCACGATCAGTTGCTGATCCTCGGTCACCACCAGCGGGTTGATCTCGACCATCTCGCAATCCATTGCCATGAAGGCGTCGTAGAGTTTCTTGCCGAGTTTCTGCGCCTGCTTGTTGAGGTCGCCTGCCAGGCCGAGCGCGAAGGCGATGGTCCGGCCATGATGCGGCATGAAGCCCTGGGCCGGATCAATGGTGATCGTCTTGATCTTTTCCGGTGTGTTGTGCGCAACATCCTCGATATCCATCCCGCCTTCGGTGGAGACGACAATCGCAACCCGGCCACTGGCCCGGTCGACCAGCATCGAGAGGTAAAATTCCTTCTCGATATCGACGCCGTCGGTGACATAGAGCCGGTTGACCTGCTTGCCATCGTCGCCGGTCTGGATGGTGACCAGAGTATTGCCCAGCATTTCCTCGGCATTGGCGCGCACTTCGTCGATCGATTTCGACAGCCGGACACCGCCTTTGGCATCGGGACCCAGTTCCTTATATTTGCCCTTGCCGCGACCACCCGCGTGGATCTGCGCCTTGACCACATAAAGCGGCCCGGGAAGTTTTTCGGCTGCGGCGACCGCTTCTTCAACGGTGAGCGCGGCATAGCCGGCAGGAACGGCAATGCCGTGTTTGGCGAGCAATTCTTTGCCCTGATATTCGTGAATGTTCATGGGAGAGAGGCAATGCCTTTCGTTGGTGGAAATAGTGAGTCTTGAGGGGGCTAAAGCACAGTTGGATAGGGATTTCCAGCCCTCGCTTGGTTATAGAGCTGTGAATCCTGCTCGCATTTTTGATGGGGCCGCTATTTGATCGCGCAAATAACGCCAGAGCTGGTGACAACGCCGAGGATTTCGGGATCCTGCAGCGAGCGGGTCTGTTTGACAAATTCCTTGAATGTCACATCACCGGCATTGCGTTTTCTCAGTTTGCCCAGACCATTGAGCTTGTTGAGCTGGCCGAGCGACAGGCGATCCACCATCCGGTCGGCCATGCAGGCTGATATGGGTGCGGACAATCCCGCACCCATCAGCCCGTTGCGAACCCGGGTTTCGGGGGTAGCGCAACCCGCGAGGGCGGCGGTCATTGCAAGTACGACAACGACTATAGATATTTTCATCATATTGTTCCGTTAGCCCTGAGCCTGACGAAGGGCCTGTCTGGCCCCATCAGCGTGCTTCGACAAGCTCAGCACCAACCGATTTATATCAGGACTTGTTTTGCTTCGCCAGTTCGATCGCTTCGAGCACGACTCGCCGTGCTTCGTCGGCGTCGCCCCATTTGCCGACCCGCACCCATTTTTCGGGTTCGAGGTCTTTATAATGGGTGAAGAAATGCTCGATCTGCTGCATCACGATTTCGGGCAGATCATTGCCTTCGTCGATCTTGCGATAATAAGGGAATGTCGCGTCAATCGGGACGCAGAGCAGTTTCTCATCGCCGCCATGTTCGTCTTCGAGGTTGAGTACGGCAATCGGCCGGCAGCGCACGACGCAGCCGGGCATGAACGGCGAACGGGCGACAACCAGCGCATCAAGCGGGTCACCATCGGGTGACAAAGTGTGCGGGATGAAACCGTAATTGGCCGGATAGCGCATCGGCGTGTGCAGGATACGGTCGACAAACAGCGCGCCGGAGGCCTTGTCAAATTCATATTTGACGGGTTCGCCGCCAACCGGAACTTCAATAACGACGTTCAGGCTTTCCGGCGGATTATCGCCGATCGGGATTTTGTTAATGTCCATGGAAAAGGGGGTCCTTATCTGGTTTTTGGTTGCAACAGCCGGTCTATGCCGCCTTCTTGATCAACACCCTCTCCGGTGATTTTCTCGAGCGCCGGATAGCGCAGGCCGCCGGAATGGTCGACCATAAAATTATGGTAGGCCTCACCATTTTTCGCAAAAATTTCGATCTTGCCTTCGCCGCCGCGATTTTCCTCGATCGCCTGCTTGAGCGCTTCGTCGCTATAGGCCTTGCCATTGACTGCCGAGATGGTGAGACCGGATTTCAGACCCGCGTTGAACGCCGGACTGTCCCAGATCACCGACTTTATCGCCCCCTTGCCGCCCATGATCAGGCCAATGCTGTAGCTGAGGTCGAGCTGTTTGCGGCGCTTGTCATTGGCCAGTATGAAGGCGCTCGGCGTATCGACAAAGACCAGCCGATAGCCGCCGAGTAGCAGGCCGTTTTTGGGTGCTTCGGTGCCGGTTTGGTAAACCCGCTCTTCAATAAACTGGCCCCAGTCATAGGGCTGGACCTTGCCAAGCGCTGTGACAACATCTTCCCGCTCATAGGTGACCACGCCCCAGTCGCCATTCTTGCCACCAAAAAAGGCCCGGGCAAAATCTTCCAGCGATTTGCTGCCACCCGATTCGCGGCGGATGATCTGGTCGGCTTCGAGCCAGATCAGCAGGCCTTCATTATAATAATCCTCGGACCGCTGCCAGCTGTCCCACGGCTTGGGCCGCCGGGCGGCAATGATCGGGTCATGGGTGGTGTCAATCAACGGGCGCCAGCCTCGTCCGACTCGCTGGTCCATGCCGGCCGCGATCGCCGCAAGCGCGTCGAGCGTATCCTGCTTCGAATAGAGACCGGATCGCGCGCCCAGCACATAGCCCCAGAATTGCGTCTGCCCTTCATAGACCCACAGCAGATTGTCGCGCATCGGTTGCCGGAAATCGGGCGTCCACATGCCGGCGGGGCGACGATATTTGCCGTTCCACGCATGGGTGAGTTCATGCGGCAGCAGGTTGCGGCGGCCCGGCCCACTGTCCCAATCGGTAAAATATTCCCGGTTCACCCCATTTTCGGAAGAACGATGATGCTCCAGACCAATGCCGCCCATTTCATCAGTCAGCGCCAGCAGGAAGTCATAGCGGTCATAGGGATGGCTGCCGAACAGGGCTTCCGCTTCCTTGACCAGCTTGCTGTGCACAGCGATCTGGTCTTTTTCGGGTTTCAGGAATTTTGCATCATCGGCAACAATATTGAGATGGACGCGACTGGTCAGCGGAAGGCTCTGAAAATATTGTCCGGCAAAGACCGGACTGTCGACCAAAGTGTCATAGTCGGTTTTTTCATAGACGATTGTGTTGCCGGTGGTCGATTTCGGACGCAGGGCGCTCGCCGCTTGCCAGCCATCGGGATAGATGGCGGTCGCCTCGACCGGAATCTGGCGGACATAATAGCCGGCGGGATAGAGCGAAACCTGATGCCAGCGCAGGTTGAGCATCGATGGCGCCATGACGATACGGCCCTGGCTGCTGGTGGTCGCCGAGACAAACTGGAATGTCGCGGTGATTGCGCTGACATTTTCAGGCACCGTCAGGTGAAAGGCGAAGACGTCAACATCGTCGCGGACCCATGGGAGTTTTTGTCCGTTGGCGGTAAACTCGAGACCGGTGAGCTTCTCAATCTCGCCGCGCGGGGCGTGATTGCCGGGCAGCCATTCGGGGTAGAGCAGGGTCAGGCGACCAGCCCCGACTACCGGACTCGTTTGGGTGACGCGGAATATGCCCTGGTCATGATCGCGGGCATCGACCTGCAAAGTCATGGTGCCGGGATAGGCAATGTCCTGCGGCGGCGGGATCGTCTCCTGCGGTGCGACATAGGTTGGTTTGCTCAGACTGTCCGGCATCGCGGTCGCTGTTGTGGAAATGGTGAGGGCCAAGACCAGACCCAATATGCCAACCAGACGCATGTGAAGAAAACCCCTATAGTGATCAGCGCGCGTGAATGAGGGATTTTGGAACATTCGTCCAGAGGCTTGGTGGAAATAAGCCACTTCCGCTTTGCCGCTGCACTGGCTAAAGGCTGCCCATGGCAAAGATACAGACACCCCAGCCGGTGCGCGGCACGCAGGACATATTTGGTGAAGATCAGGAGCGGTTCAGCCACGTGGTCGAGACGTTCGAGCGCGTGCGGCGGCTCTACGGTTTCAAGGGCGTCGAAATGCCGGTGTTTGAACCGACCGCGGTCTTTGCCCGCTCGCTCGGCGAGACCACCGACGTGGTGTCGAAGGAAATGTACAGTTTCGAGGATCGCGGCGGCGACAGCCTGACCCTGCGGCCCGAATTTACCGCCGGCATCTGCCGCGCGTTTCTGAGCAATGGCTGGCAGCAGCATGTGCCGCTGAAGCTGTCGGCACACGGGCCGCTGTTCCGCTATGAACGGCCGCAAAAAGGCCGCTACCGGCAGTTTCACCAGCTGGATGCGGAGATTATCGGCGCGGGCGAAGCAGCGGCGGATGTCGAATTGCTTTGCTTTGCCGATCAGCTGCTGAAGGAGCTGGGCATCGATGATGGCGTGACCCTGCAGCTCAATACATTGGGCGATGCGGAAAGCCGGGATGCCTGGCGCGACGCGCTGGTCGAACATTTCCAGGCGCATAAAGCGGACTTGTCGGCAGACAGTCAGGACCGGTTGGAGCGTAACCCGCTGCGGATTCTCGACAGCAAGGAACGGCAGGACCGCCCGATTGCCGATGTGGCTCCCGATATTGACGCCTATCTGTCGAGCGAAGCGAAGGAGTTTTTCGCGCAGGTGACCGAAGGTCTGGATGCCTGCGGCGTGGCATGGACGCGCAACAGCCGGCTGGTGCGCGGGCTCGACTATTACCGGCACACGGCGTTTGAATTTGTCACCGACCGGCTCGGCGCGCAAGGCACGGTGCTGGCTGGTGGTCGCTATGACGGCCTGATGGAATCGCTTGGCGGGCCGCATACGCCGGCTGTCGGCTGGGCCGCCGGGATCGAGCGGTTGGGGATGTTGCTGGACGAGCCCGAAAAGCGTGGCCCCGAGGCCATTTTTATTCCTTTAGGTGATGGTTGCGAAGCGGCAGCGATGAAACTCATGGGTGAATTGCGCAAATCCGGCATCGGCTGTGAGATGGCCTATAAGGGCAATATGAAAAAGCGGATGCAAAAGGCCAATGCTGCGGGCGCGGCTCATGTGGTGATTATCGGCGAAAGTGAATTGGCCAACGGTGTGGCAGCGGTCAAAAATCTGGCAACCGGCGATCAGCGCGAAATCCTGTTGGGCGGGCTGGTCGAGGCTTTGACTGCATGACCAGCATCACCCCTCAAAGAATAGCGCAAATCGAAGCGCGCTTTGCCGAACTGCAGGCGATGATGGCCTCGGGCGATCTCGACAGCGACAAATTCGTCGCCGTCTCCAAGGAATATGCCGAGATTGAACCGGTCGCGATCGCTGCGGCCAATGTAAAATCCCTGCGCGACGAGCAGGAAGGCCTGGCCGAAATGCTGGCAGGCGATGATGCCGAGATGAAGGCAATGGCTTCGGACGAAGTGGACGGCGTCAGAAAGGCGCTGGCCGCGGCCGAACATGCGCTGGCTTTGCAATTGCTGCCCAAGGACAGCGCCGATGACCGACCGGCGATGCTCGAAATTCGCGCTGGCACCGGCGGCGACGAGGCGGCGCTCTTTGCCGGTGATCTGTACCGCATGTATACGCGCTATGCCGAGGATCAGGGCTGGAAGGTCGAGATGATCTCCGCCAATGCCTCGGAAGTCGGCGGCTTCAAGGAAGTCGTCGCCAATATCCAGGGCAAAGGCGTGTTCGCCAAGCTCAAGTTCGAATCCGGCGTGCACCGGGTCCAGCGGGTTCCGGAAACCGAGAGCGGCGGGCGTATTCATACGTCTGCGGCGACGGTGGCGATCCTGCCGGAGCCGGAAGAAGTCGATATCAAGATCCGCACCGAAGACCTGCGCATCGACACCTACCGGGCGAGTGGCGCCGGCGGTCAGCATGTCAACAAGACCGACAGCGCGATCCGCATCACTCACTTGCCGACCGGGCTCGTCGTGCAATGCCAGGACGGCAAGTCGCAGCACAAGAACAAGGCGCAGGCGATGAAGGTGCTGGCAGCGCGGCTCTACGAGCAGGAACGCGATGCGGTGCAAAGCGAGGAAGCCGAAGCGCGCAAGTCGATGGTTGGTTCCGGTGATCGTTCGGAGCGCATCCGCACCTATAATTATCCGCAAGGCCGGGTGACCGACCACCGGATCAACCTGACGCTGCACAAGCTGCCCGAGATTATCGAGGGCACGGCGCTTGGCGAAATGATCGACGCGCTGATCGCGGAGGATGAAGCCAGCCGGCTTGCCAATCTCGATGGGTGACGCGGCCAGCGCGCTGCGCGAAGTGGCGCAGAGACTGGCCGACATTTCCGACAGTCCTCGGCTCGACGCGGAATTGCTGATGGCGCATGGCTTGCAGATGGAGCGGTCCGAGCTGCTGCTGAAACTGCCCGAGCTGAACGCGCCAGCCGATTTTCCCGCACTGGTCGAACGGCGCCAGCGGTCCGAACCGATTGCCCATATCATCGGCAAGAAGGAATTCTGGGGCCTCGACTTTCAGGTCACGCCCGATGTCCTGATTCCCCGTCCCGACAGCGAATTGCTGATCGAGGAGGCGGTTCGCATATTCGCATCCGCGCATCCGCAGCAGATCGTTGATCTGGGCACGGGCAGTGGTGCGCTGGTGCTCGCGGCACTTAGCGAATTTCCCGAAGCCAGGGGTCTGGGGATGGATGCCAGTGCCGCCGCCCTGCAGATTGCCCATAATAATGCCGATGCGCTCGGATTGGCTGATCGGGCCAAATTTCTGCTGCTGGATTGGACGTTGTCGGATTGGACAAATTCGCTCGGATCCGGCTTTGACCTGATCCTTGCCAACCCGCCTTATGTCGCAACCGGCGCCCGATTGTCCGCCGATGTGGCCGATTTCGAACCCAAGGGGGCTCTGTTTGCCGGCGAAGACGGGCTGGATGACTATAAGATCATCATCCCCGCGCTGGAAAAGCTGCTGACCCCAACCGGAACAGCCTTGCTCGAAATCGGCTTTGATCAGGCAAATCCGGTTTCGGAAATGGCGACAAAAATCGGCTATCATGTTGAATTAAAGCAAGATTTAGGCGGCAACGACCGTTTGTTGATCCTCCGCCGGTAAAAAGGACTTGGTTTTGCCGAAGCGAGTCGCTAAGACTGGCGCAGGCCCAGAGGATTTCTGGCTTTTTCCCTAAATCACTGGCCTGCCCCCAACTTGATAATGTTGCTGGTTTTCGGCGTGCATTTGTCTTGTATGGGCCGCTGTGGACGGGTTGTCTGCGGCGCAATCGCCACCAGAGTGTGGCTATGACTTGAGAAAGACCAAGTTTATTAGCGGTATAAGGATACCTAAAAATTGATGAACAATCGTCAGCCCGGCCGCCGTGGGCGCAGCCGGAACACCAATAATCGTCCCCAGGGCAACCGCAGTGGTGGATCGGACCGCGATAACCGGATAGACAATCGCGCACGCGGCAATGCCGTGCAGATGCTCGATAAATTCAAGAAAATGGCGCAGGATGCGCAGGTCAATGGCGACCGCGTCCAGGCCGAATATTATCATCAATTTGCCGATCATTATTTCCGGGTCAACGCCGATACGATTGCCCGCCGCGAAGAACAGCGGATCGCCCGCGAAGAACCGCGCGGAGACAATCGCCCGGACAATCGTAGTGACAATCGACCTGACAATCGCTCTGACAATCGTAGCGATAATCGCTCGGACAATCGCAGCGACAATCGTGGCAATGGCCAGGATGATGATAGCGACAATGATGGTGACAATCAGCGCAGCCGTCCCCAGCCGCAGCAAAATCGTCCACAACGCGATGAACGAAATGATCGCAACGATCGCAATGATCGCGACGATATCGCCGCGAATGAAGCGCCGGAAGAGAAAAAACCGGTGCGCAGCCGGCGTCCCCGCAAGATTGAAACCGCCCACAACGAAACCGCAGAAAAAAATGGCGAGAGCAACGGCCTGGATGCCAGCGCGCTGCCGCCTGCGATTTTGCAGTCGACCGATGTTGAGGTTGAAAAGAAACCTGTTCGCAAAAAACGGGTGGTCAAGCCGCGGGCAACCAAAGAAAGCGACGCTGTCTAGGCGCTGCCTGGCTGAATTGGGATATTGACGGGCATCGCAGCCAAGGCTGCTGCCCGTCGCGCAGCCGCTGACGCTTGCCCATTGCTATCCAGCGCTAGGCCGGATCGGGGCAAGGCGAATTTCGTACTGCTATTGGTCCCGGATCGCTGTGGCCAGCCAATCGGGCAGGTCGAGCCCCTTGATATCTTCCACGCGCCGATGTTCAACCGACAGGCCATAGGCAGGATAAGCGATGCGCTGGCGCTTTTCATCGGCCTGGGCGATCGGCACGACGACCAGTCGCCGGTTGACCTTTTGCCGGTAATTCATCCGCGCCGTATTTTCCTGTCCGACGTAGCAGCCCTTGGCAAAGCTGACGCCATTGAGCTCCGCTGCATTGCATTCGAGCCATAATGTCTTGTCGCTGCCGAGTTCTGCCGAGCCCTCGGTCACGCCAAGCGACAGGCGATGCTTTCGATAGGCTTCTTCGGTGCCTGCACCATCGCCCGCATCACCCAGCCAGCGATGCCCCAATAGCGGCAATCGCGGATCGACCGGCCGGTCTTCGGCCATCAAGGCCCAGTGCACGCCGACCAGATCATCCCGGACGATCTCGATCTTGCGGCGCAATCGATAGAGTTTCAGGCGCTTGACCAGGGCGTCGGCCAGATCCTTTTCGCAGTCGATCAATATGTCTTCACCGTCTGACCATAGCAGGAAATCGAACAGCACCTTTCCCTGCGCGGTCAGCAGTGCCGACCATTGCGGCGCACCCGTTGTCACCGCCGCCATATCCTGTGTCACCAGTCCCTGCAGAAACTGCCTTGTGTCTTCGGACTCGTCGGTTGCGGAAAGCCGGATGATGGCGCGATCATTAAGTCTGGTTTCGGTCATGGCATTTAGGTAGGGGTTTCGGAACAGAAAACCAACCCGCCAGCACCCGGCCTGTCGAAATGATGCATTATTCGCCGGGCGCAGGATCAACGGAACAGAAAATGACCGAGACAATAGACCGCATAACCATCCGACGTCCCGATGACTGGCATGTTCATTTGCGCGATGGCGCGATGCTCGAGGCGGTCGCGCCGTTTACCGCGCGGCAATTTGCCCGCGCCATCATCATGCCCAATCTGTCACCGCCGGTGACCAGCGCGGCCAACGCGGCGGCCTATCGCGACCGGATCATGGCGGCTTTGCCGGCCGGATCCGATTTTACCCCGCTGATGACCTGTTATCTCACCGATGATGCCGATGCCGACGACATTGCTTCCGGCCATGGTGCCGGCATTTTTACCGCCGCGAAACTCTACCCCGCCAATGCCACGACCAACAGTGCCCATGGTGTGACCGACGTCGCGCATATCATGCCGGTGTTGGAGCGGATGCAGGATATCGGCATGCCGCTGCTGGTGCATGGCGAAGTGACCGACGGCGATATCGATATATTCGATCGCGAAGCGGTGTTTATCGAGCGGATATTGGACAAGCTGATTCGGGCACTGCCGGGCCTGAAGCTGGTGTTCGAACATATCACGACCGCGCAGGCGGTGCAGTTTGTTGATGGCGCCGGTGCCAATGTCGCGGCAACGATCACGCCGCACCATCTGCATATCAATCGCAATGCCATGTTTGCTGGCGGGATTCGTCCGCATGCCTATTGCCTGCCGGTGGCGAAGCGCGAAATGCACCGGCTGGCGCTGCGCAAGGCGGCCACGTCCGGCTCAGCCAAATATTTTCTCGGCACCGACAGTGCACCGCACGAAATTCACGCCAAGCAATCGGCCTGCGGCTGTGCCGGAATTTTCAACGCGCCCTATGCGCTGGAAAGCTATGCGGCGGTGTTTGACGAAGAGGGCGCGCTCGACCGGCTGGAGGGTTTTGCATCGGTACATGGCGCCAATTTTTACGGCTTGCCGGTCAATGAAGCGATGATCAGCCTGGAACGGAGCGATATTCAGGTGCCGGACGATATTGAATCTGCCGGCTCCACACTGGTCCCATTTCATGCCGGCTCTGCTCTGAAGTGGCGGATTGTTCAGTCCTGAACCACCAGCGCACTCAGGCGGGATGCGTGTTCCGCGCCGACCTGCCAGCCAGATAGGAATCGGTCGAATAAAGCGCCAGACTGATCCAGATGAGCCCGAAGCAAATGATGTGGGATGGCGACAGCGGCTCGTTGTAGATGAATGTGCCAACCAGAAACTGGATCGTCGGTGCCAGATAGTTCAGTACACCGATGGCGCCGAGGGTCATTTTCTTGACCGCCGCCGCGAACAGAAGCAGCGGAATGGCGGTGACGAAGGAGCCACCGATCAGCAACAGGGTAATCGTACGATCATCGCCGAGATGTGTGCTCGAGGGAGAAGCTGGCATCACGAAGGTCAGCCAGACCAGAAGCAAAATGAAGGGCAGGAATAATATGCCGGTTTCTGCCGTCAGGCCCACCATCGGTCCTATATCGGCAATTTTGCGGACCAGCGCATAGCTGCTCCAGGACGCTGCCAGAGCGAGACTGATCCAGAGTGTGTCCAGCGCTTGCACGGCCAGCACCGAAACCCCCGTTGCCGCGATCGCAATGGCAAGCCACTTTTTGCCGGACAGCGGCTCACCCAGAAAAACCCGGCCCATCAGGACGGTGAGCAGCGGGCTGATAAAATAGCCAAGACTGGCGGCCAGAATATGGTCTTTGTTTACCGCCCAGACATAGATCAGCCAGTTGGTAGCGATCAGGCAGGCGCTGGCCAGCATCGTCCAGCGCATTTTAGGATTCATCAGCGCGGATCCCAGACTGGGGAGGCTTTTCCGGAAATAGAGGATGATCAGCAGCAGCGGCACGGACCAGATGATGCGATGGGCGACAATTTCCAGCGGGTCGACGCTTTGCAGCAGCTTGAAATAGACCGGCAACAAGCCCCAGCAGACGCAAGCCGTCAGCGCCTGAATCAGGCCTATGCGGCTGGTGGATAGCGGACTGAACATTTCGCAGCGCTTAAGCTTAGCGCTGCCGCCGGGCAATCAAGAAATCTGATTGTCCGGAAAAATCGGCAACAGGTTCAGATGATGCCGCCGCCAATCCAGAGCCGCAAGGCGCAAAGACCCATGACAATCATGCAGAAATTCATGCCGCTGGTGCGTGAGGAGATCAGGCCAAACAGGGCACCAATGCCGGCAATTGGCAGGATCAGCCAGTTGGTCCAGCCCAGCAGCGGCACCAGGCCGATAAAGGAGAGGATGAGGGCAATGATGCCGATGAAAATGGAGATCAGATTGAACATAACTGTATTATATACATAGTGCACCTCCATTTCAAGCATTTGCAAATCAATATGGTCAGAGTAGGCTGAATGTTTGCGGGACGGAGGCAGGCCATGGCTATTGATGACATCAGAATTGAAACGGAGCGGTTGATCTTGCGCCCGCCCAATGGCGACGATTTTGAAGGCTGGGCCGCATTTCAGGCGGATGAAGCCACCATGACTTATATTGGCGGGGTCAAAAGCCGCGCAGAATCCTGGCGCGTTCTCTGCGCCATGGTCGGGGCCTGGCATGTGCGCGGCTATGCGATGTTCTCGCTCATTCTCAAGGACAGCGGGCAGTGGATTGGCCGGATCGGACCCTGGTATCCCGAAGGCTGGCCCGCCAAGGAAGTGGGCTGGGCTGTCGCGCCCGAATTTGCCGGGAAGGGCTATGCGCTGGAAGCCGCGGTTGCGAGTATGAACTATGCCGTTGATACGCTCGCCTGGAGCGATATCTGTCATACGATCGATCCGAAAAATCACGCCTCGATCAGATTGGCGGAGCGGCTTGGCTCGACCAATCGCGGGCCGACAAAGCTGCCCGACCCCTTTCAGGATGCGCAGGTTGACGACTGGGGGCAATCGCGCGATCAGTGGATGCAGAATAGAAAACAGTTCGAATAGGAGAGCCGCCATGGCCGAAGATCGCTATCTTGATCCCACACGGGAAAGTTTTGATGCATTCAAGGCGCTGCCGCGCGATGTGCCGATCAATATGCTCAATCTGCTCCGCTTTCATGAGGCGGCGCAATATCCGGCCGATCATCCCAATGCCGGCAAGGGATGGAGCGGCGCGCGCGCCTATGAAGAATATGGCAAGACCAGCGGACCGATTTTCGCGCGGGTTGGCGGTACGATCCTCTGGCGGGGGCAGATGGAATCTATGGTGATCGGGCCCGATGACAAGCAGTGGGACTCCTCCTTCATCGCCCGCTATCCAAATAGCGCCGCCTTCTTGGAAATGGTTACCGACCCGGCTTATCAAAAAGCCGTGATCAATCGTCAGGCCGCTGTTCTCACCTCCCGCCTGATCCGATTCGGTGAAATGGATGGACCGGACACGTTCGGCTAAAATCCCGAAATGAGACAAAAGGTTAACAAAGAGTCACCGGATTAACCAGTTTCCCTAACGAAATATTAACGCTTTTTGATGCATGTGTTTCCCTAAATTCAGGAGCAATTTGCATGTCTAATCTTTCCCGTTCCCTTTGGTTGTCCGCTGCGGCTTTTGCGCTGCCTCTGACGCTTGCAGCCTGCGGCAGCAATGAAGCCAGCGACGAAGAGCTGGCAAAGCTGGATGACAATCTGACCTCTGACCCGGCGATGAATGATGCGCTGGAAGATGCGATCCTCGTTGACCCCGATCTCACGGACCAGGCCAACCGCAATGCCATTCGCGGGGCCAATGGTGCGGCGGACGGATCGGTCCCGCCGGGCACTGGTGAAGATGGACGAGCCGTAGCAAAGGCTGTGCTTGGCGGCAAAATCCTAAGTGCGCCGACGCCCCGGCAGATGACGTCGGACGATGAAGGATTGACACTGGGGGACAAGGCCGAGCTGCAAGAGGCGCGCCAGAACAAGCCCGTCTGCAAGGAAAAACTGACCTATGATATGGGCTGGGCCAACAAAATGCCGCCGGAATTTATGGTATATCCAAAAGCGAATGTGCAGGAAGCGGCTGGCAAATGCGACCTTCGCGTGGTCAGCTTTACCACCGCGACGCCGATCAAGAGCATTGTCGATTATTATTATACCCAGGCAAAACGTGGTGGATATGACGCCGAATATCTGTTGCGGGGCACCGAGCATGTTCTGGGCGGCTCAAAAGCAAATGCTGACGATGCCTATGTGATCACCCTGAACAAGCGGTCGGGCGGTGGAACGGTTGTCGATATCGTCGCCAGCAACGGGAGTTAGTTTGGCAGAACCATCGCCGGATATCGCATTTCAATCTGTCCGGCGGTTGAAGGTGGCCCGCTCCGGCCACCTTTTTTCACCCCTTCATTCCCGGTAGCTGCCGCCACCATCAACCGTGATATCATTGGCAGTCGTGAAGCTGCTCAGGTCGCTGGCCAGCCATAGCATCGCATTGGCGACTTCAACCGCCTGACCGACCCGGTTGATCGGATGGTTGCGGTTGAACAGCTCCACAGCCTCGTCATGCGGGCCGGGATAGGCAGCGAGATAGCGCTGGTACATTGGCGTATCGATTGCGCCGGGATGCACGGTGTTGACCCGCACCGGATATTTTTCCGCAGCGCAGTGGAGGGCGAGTGATTTGCTCAGCGCTGTCACCGCTGCCTTGCTGGCGCAATAGGCCGCAAATTGCGCACCGGGACGCATTGCCAGCATCGAGCCGATATTGACGATCGCGCCGTCCTCACCGCTTTCGATGATCGCCGGGAGTCCGACGCGGCAGCCATAAAAAGTGCCCTGGAGATTGATATCAATCGTCCGGTTCCAGCTATCGAGATCGACCTCGTCGACCGATCCCGGTTCCGAGATACCGGCGACGTTGAACAGGGTCGTCATCTTGCCAAAGCGCTTCTTGGTGGCATCGACCGCGGCTTGCCACTGATCGAGATTGCGCACATCCAGCTCAACCGCTTCGGCGCGTTCGCCCAGCGCTGCTGCATGCGCGCGCGCCTTGTCGATCTGGATATCGGCCAGCATTACCGAGCCGCCTTCCTCGATAACGCGCTGTCCGGCGGTTCCGCCAATACCTTCTGCGCCGCCTGAAATCAGTGCGACTTTTCCGTCCATCATGCCCATCATATGTTCCTGTTTTCTGGTCTATTTCTTGTCGAACAGGATCGGCAGATTGGCCAGTCCGCGCAGCATCATGTTGGGCGGATAGCGCAGTTCAGCGCCTTCCTGGATCCGGATATTGTCCATCCGTTTGGCGAATTGCTGGAACGATACCGTCATTTCCTTGCGCGACAGCATATTGCCGACACACATGTGAATGCCCTTGCCGAACGCCAGGTGGGTCCGCGCATTCTTGCGGTCGACCTGAAATTCATTGGGATTTTCAAACTGCTTGGGGTCGCGGTTGGCGGCGTGATAGCGCATCATCACCATCGCTCCCTTGGGCAGCATCACGCCGCCCAGTTCGGCATCCCGGTGCATCACCCGCCAGATGCCCGACGAACCGCTCGACATGCGCAGCACTTCTTCGACCGCATTGGGGATCAGCGAAGGATCATCCTGGATTTTCTTGTACTGATCGGGATTGGTCGCGAACAGCCGCATGCCTTCGCCCAGCGCCGCAGTTGTGGTTTCATTGCCGGCGACCATCAGCTGCTGCACGATCGACAGGGATTCCGCATCATCAAGCGGCCGCTCGCCATCAACCTGGGCGTTGACCAGGTCGGACAGGATATCGTCTTTCGCTTCCTTGCGGCGCTCGTCCATATTGGCTTTGAGCGCGTGCTGATATTCCACCACCTCGCGTTCGGTTTCCAATTGCCGTTCGCGGGTCATCATGCCGGACAGGCGGTCGACAAAAGCATTGGTCCAGCGCTTGATCGTGCTGGCGTCGGCGACATCGAGGCCCAGTTGCACGGCAATGGTCCGGACCGGCATCGGGATCGCATATTCACTGACAAATTCGCATTCGCCCTTGTCGATAAAATTGTCGATCAGCTCGTTCGACATTTCCCGCATACTGTCTTCCAGCTTGTTCACTTTGGGCATGGAGAAAGCAAGATTGACCAGTTTGCGGAACCGCGTGTGCACCGGCTGGTCGGCGGTCAGCAGCGTGTTGACCTGCGGGAAGCCCTGGGCCTGAATGGCCTGCACTTCCTCATCATTTGCAAGCTCTTCGTCGGATTTTCCGCCGGAAAGCAAGGCGTTGAAATTATTAGAGAAATCATCCAGTCGACCCACAGCTTCCGAGATCAGGTCATAATCGAGAACGACATAGGTGCCGCTGGCTTCATCAAAAAAGACCGGGCTCTCGGCGCGTTTCTCTTCATAGAAAT
Organism: Parasphingorhabdus sp.; assembly: GCF_036964675.1. Classification (GTDB taxonomy): domain Bacteria; phylum Pseudomonadota; class Alphaproteobacteria; order Sphingomonadales; family Sphingomonadaceae; genus Parasphingorhabdus. Next base: position 17,579 of record NZ_JBALTF010000008.1, read on the forward strand.
CAAACGGATCGGCCAGGATGTCCGGTTGGAAAAGAGATTTGGATACTGCTTCGTTCATGGCAAATTCCTGTTCAAATTAGTCAAACGACGGTGTCGGTTTGCCTTCTGCATTATAGACCGGCCCTTCGGCATCCACCCGATATTTGGCGCTGACGGCATTGATCAGGCCAAAGCTGCCGATATGGGCAAGCATGCTGGAATAATGGACATCCTTGAAATGCTGGGCGAGGGCCTCTTCATCGGTCCATTCTTCAAACACTTCGATGCGGGACGGATTGTGCATGTCGGCGGCCCAGCTATAGCAGAGGCAGCCTTCCTGGCTCAGCGCACCATCGATATAGGGCTGCGCTTTTTTCAGACATTCTTCGCGTGTCGCCGGGTCCACATCAATATGGGCTGCGATCAATATTTTTGCCATTTTCCAAATTCTCCTAAATCTTGTTTCCGCCAATCTGGGCAACAACATTGAATATGCGTTTGCTGTAGAGCCATTGGCCGTCGATTTTGACAAATTCATCGTCATAGCGTCCGCCGGCAATGCGCGGCTCGCCTTTTTCGACCAATATTTCATGGGTCTGATAGCGACCCGATGCGGTGTCGCCAGTGACGGCAAGGCTGCCCGGTATGCCGAGGAAGCTGACCGCATCAAATTGGCCCATGGCGCCGTTCCATAGATTGACGATATTGGTCCGGCCAACCACTTCGGTACCCATCAGCGACCAGATCGCGTCTTCCGTCCACAGCGCACCCCAGTCGTCGGGATCCTTGCGCAGCACGGCATCGCAATAGGCATCGTGCAATTCCCGAATCGCCAGCCGGTCTTCTATTGGTCCTGAAAACATGGACTCATCCTCTCCTTATTATGGGAGAGACTACACGGCAAAAGTGCCGCAATGACAAGCTGCCATAAGTGCTAGCGGGGGGCGATCAATCGCCGCTGATCCGTTCGATATCGGCGCCTACTGCGGCGAGTTTCTCTTCCAGCCGCTCGTAGCCGCGGTCGAGGTGATAGATGCGTTGCAGCCGGGTTTCGCCTTCTGCTGCCAGTCCGGCAATCGCCAGACTCATCGAGGCGCGCAGATCGGTCGCCATCACCGGCGCGCCGGTCAGTTTCTTGACGCCCCGGACCACGGCGGTGCGGCCCTTGGTTTCGATATCCGCGCCCATCCGGTTGAGTTCCGGCACATGCATATAGCGATTTTCGAAAATCGTTTCGGTCAGCACGCTGGCACCGTCGGCGAGACACAGCATCGCCATCAGCTGCGCCTGCATATCGGTGGCCAGGCCGGGATAGGGGGCAGTCGACAGGGTGAGCGGTTTGAGCTTGCCATCGGACGCCACCCGGATGCCCTTGGCATGGATATCGATATCCAGGCCAGCCAGCCGCAGCGCGTCCAGGGTCGCTTCCATTTCATCCGCCTTGGCGGCCAGCAGATCGACTTCGCCGCCGGCAATGCCGACTGCGCAGGCATAGCTGCCCGCTTCGATCCGGTCCGACATCACGCGATAGGTGCAGCCGTGCAGCCGATCGACACCGGAAATGGTGAGCGTCGACGAGCCAATGCCCTCGATTTCTGCACCCATGGCAACCAGCATGTTGCACAGATCGACAATTTCCGGTTCCCGGGCAGCATTTTTGAGGATGCTTGTTCCGTTTGCCAGCACGGCCGCCATCAACGCATTTTCCGTTGCTCCGACCGAAACCACCGGAAATGAGAAATTCCCGCCGGGCAAGCCGCCATCGGGCACGCGGGCGATCACATAGCCACTGGTTGTTTCAATGCTGGCGCCGAGCGCTTCGATTGCTTTGAGATGCAGGTCGATGGGCCGGTTGCCGATCGCGCAGCCGCCGGGCAGCGATACCCGGCATTCGCCGGCGCGCGCCAACAGCGGACCCAGTACCAGGATCGACGCCCGCATCTTGCGAACAATATCATAGGGCGCTTCGGTCGAGGTGATCCGGCCGGCCTTGAGCGTCATGACCCGGCCGAAATCTTCCGGCCTTGCCCCTTCGATGGTGGTGGAAACGCCGAGCTGGTTGAGCAGATGGCCGAAACTGTCGACATCGGCGAGCCGCGGCAGGTTGCGCAGGGTGACCGGTTCATCGGTCAGCAGCGCGCATGGCAGCAAGGTTAGAGCGCTATTCTTGGCTCCCGAAATGGGAATCGTGCCTGACAGGCGATTGCCGCCGCGTATTGAGATAATATCCATGGACTAGCATTTACCGAAAATGGCGAGGCAGGCAAGTCTATTGCACCGGTTGCAACCGGGCGCTGCGGCATGGGGCGCTAGTTTCGCAGCAACCCGAGCGCGGCATAAGCGGCTTCCACTGTCGGTCGCGCCATCACCGAGGCTTTTTCCGAACCATCGCGCAAAATCGCGTCAATCGCTGTCTGGTCCTTGCGCAGTTCTTCAAACCGCTGGCGAATGGGTGACAATTTGCTGACCGCCAGATCGGCGAGCGCCGGCTTGAAATCGCCAAAGCCCTTGCCGGCATATTCGGCGAGCACCGCGTCTTGCGATTGGTCGGCGAGCGCGGCGTAGATGCCGATCAGATTTCTCGCTTCCGGGCGGTCGGCGAGATCCGCCATATTGTCGGGCAGCGGTTCGGGATCGGTCTTGGCCTTTTTAAATTTCCGCGCGATCGTCTCGTCATCATCGCTCATGTTGATCCGGCTGAGGTCGGACGGATCGGACTTGCTCCTTTTCGCATTGCCGTCGCGCAGACTCATGATCCGGGCTGCGGTCTTGCCGATAAACGGTTCGGGCAGGACAAAGGTTTCGGTGCCGGTATCGCTGTTGAACTTTGAGGCAATATCGCGGGCCAGTTCGAGATGCTGTTTCTGGTCTTCGCCGACCGGCACATGGGTCGCCTGATAGACCAGCACATCGGCTGCCTGCAGCACCGGATAGCCGTAGAGGCCGAGCGAGGCTCGCTGCTTGTGCTTGCCCGACTTTTCCTTGAACTGGGTCATCCGGTCGAGCCAGCCCATTGGGGTGTTGCAGATCAGCATCCATGCCAGTTCGGCATGGGCCGGCACACGGGCCTGATTAAACAGGATCGATTTCTCGGGATCGACTCCGGCGGCGACCAGCGCGGCGACCATTTCGCGGCAATTGGCGGCCAGTTCAGCAGGGTCATTGTGCACCGTGATCGCGTGAAGATCGGCCAGGAAAAACAGGCATTCCCCCTCGTCCTGCATCTTTACCCAATTCTTGATCGCGCCCAGATAATTGCCGAGATGGAGATTCCCCGTGGGCTGGATGCCAGATACCGTCCGCATGTTACAAACTTTCTTCGTTTGCGGCTGCTTCTGCCGCTTTCTTCTTGGTCAGCATGGTGATCTTGTCACGGTCGATTGCGCCGGTCAGCCATGCGAGCGCCGCATAAACCAGCCCGCCGACACTGACCAGAGCGGTGATCGAACCGACTCGTTGCCATATCGTGCCGTCATACATGCTTTCCCCGATCGGCGCTGCATAGACCAGCACCGCTGCCATGCCGGCAGCGGAGAAAGTGATTCTTCCTATACGCAGCAACAGGGACCATTCGATATGAAAATGTCCGCGCGAATGGAGCATGTAATAGAGCATGGCACAATTGCACCAGGCGGCTATCGCGCCCGCAAATGCGAGGCCGACAATGCCATAGATCGGGATCAGCAGGAGATTGAGGCTGACGTTGATGATCAGGGAAATCCCCGCTGTATAGACGGGGGTCCTGGTGTCTTTCCGGGCAAAGAAACCAGGGATGAGCACTTTGACCAATACATATGCGGGGAGTCCAACCACCAGAGCCGCCACGACATTGGCCGTTGTCTCGCCATCGCTCGCCAGAAAATTCCCGCCGACATAAAAGGACGTGACCAAGGGCCCGGCGGCGAAGAACAGGGCAATCGCGGCGGGAATGGTCAGCAACATCGCCAGCTCAATCGCGTTGCTTTGCAGGCGCTGTGCCCCGCCCAGATCATCCTTGGCGATGAATCGCGACAGCGCCGGCAGGATGGCGGTCCCCAGGGCAATGCCGATAATCCCGAGCGGCAGCTGGTTCAGGCGATCCGCCATGGCCAGATAGACGAACGACCCTTCCGGCAAGCGGCCGAGGAAGAACAGGTCGATGAAGCGGCTGATCTGATAGATGCCGGCGCCGAAAACGGCCGGCAGGATGAGTATGCCCAGTTCCTTCACATCGGCATTGACCCGGGGCATTTTGAGGGGGAAGCGGAACCCGGTCTTGCGCGCCCAATAATAGAGCCAGAGCATCTGCACCAGTCCGGCGGTGGCCACGGCCATTGCCAGAAAATAGGCGGTCTGGCGCGGGTCGTTCCCGTCATTGACCAGATAGGAGGCGATTAAAGCGGTGATCATGCAGATATTCAGCATGATCGGTGCCGCTGCCGCTGCCGCGAACCGGCTGAGCGAGTTCAATATCGCCGCGAACAATGTGGTGATGCTGATCAGCCCGAGATAGGGAAAGGTGATCCGGGCCAGCGAAACCGAAAAATCGTCCATCCGGCCACCTCTGCCGAAATCGTCAATCAGCCAGATGATGCCGGGCATGGCGAGCATCATCACCGCTGAAAAGGCCAAAAGCAGCGGCACGAAAACCGAAAGCACGTCGATTGCGAATTTCTGCGCCGCCGTGCGCTCTTCATCCTCTTCCATCTTGCGGTTGAACAGCGGCACGAAGGCGGCCGAAAACGCGCCTTCGGCGAATAGCCGGCGAAAAATATTGGGCAGCTGAAACGCCAGCTGCCAGGCGTCCGCTGCGGCGCCGGCTCCGAGGATCCGGGCCAGCATGATGTCGCGGACAAAGCCGAAAACACGGCTGACCAGAGTCAGCCCGGCGATGGTTCCGGTGGATTTCAGCAGGTTCATGCCTGCTATCCTAGCAAGGTTGTTTAGGCGTTACCAACCGGTTGCTCGCCCGATTGCTGTGCCGCCATCTGTTCGCGCTGCTGCAGATAGAGCGCGGTGAAATCAATCGGCTCGAGCAGCAAGGGCTGGAATCCGGCATCGCGCACGGCGTCGGAAATAATTGCCCGGGCAAAGGGGAAGAGAAGCCGCGGCGCTTCGGCAAACAGAAACGGATGTCCCTGCTCTTCGGAGACGTTGCGCAGACCGAAAAGACCGCAATATAGCAGCTCTATGGCGAATGCGACGCCTTCATCCGATTTGGCGGTGACGTCGATCTTCAGTTCGACTTCGTGGACTTCATCAGAGATCTGCGAAGAACCGATATTGAACTGCACATCAATCTGTGGCTGTGCGTTCCACTGATAGACGTCCGGTGCGTTGGGATTTTCGACCGACAGGTCCTTCACATATTGCGAAATCACGCCGATCTGTGGCTGGGTGTCCGCGCCATTGGCGAGCGGGTCCGGAGTCGTCACATTCCCGGTGGGTTTCGCTTCGGATTCGTTTTTTTCATTATCATCAGCCATCGGGTCTGTCCTTTCGGAAAATTGGTCAAACATGTCCTTTGGCGCATATTGATGCGCCATTCGCAGCGCGCCTAGCAGGGGATGGAACCAAGGGCAATGAAAGAGTAAACCGCTATCGAGGAGCCCGCCATGCCGGTATATTTGTAAGCGCAGGTTCACAAATTGGCCGGTAGAAGAGGCTGGCCAATTGCGGCAAAGCGGCTTTTTCACTAATGCCATTTGAAACCGCCCCTATTTCTGCCTATGTATAGGGTCAAAGAAAAGATTGGATACTGAAGTGACCATCGAAATTGTATTATTGGCTATGGTAGCGGCCTTTCTCGGCTTGCGTCTCTATTCGGTGCTGGGCAAGCGCAGCGGTCATGAGCAGGAACATATGCCGCGCAACGTTGAACCCCGTGCCAATGATCGCAGGCCATTGGAAGATGCCAAACCGCATGTTCCGGATATCGTTCCCGCACCTGCCGGAGCGCCGACGATGGTCTATGACAGCAGCGCCGAAACCGGGATGCGTGAAATCCTCAGCGCTGACCGCAATTTTGATGTCGGCCGGTTCGTCGAGGGATCACAAGCGGCCTATGAGATGATTCTCGAAGCCTTCTGGAAGGGCGACAAGGAAGAATTGAAATCCCTTTGTGATGAAGATGTTTACGAAAGCTTCGCTGATGTCATCGATGCGCGGGAAAAGCGCGGCGAAGTCCTTGCAAATCAGCTGGTGCGAATCGACAGTGCGCGTATTTCGGCCGCCGAATATCGTCGGCCTGTGGCACGCATCACGGTGCAATTTGATGCTGATATCGCGTCGGTGGTCAAAGACAAAAAGGGCAATCTGATTGGTGGCTCGCTGTCCGACGCGGCCGAAACCCACGATGTCTGGACCTTCAGCCGCGATCTATCCAGTGCCGATCCCAATTGGTTGCTCGACGAAACCGATGAGGCCTGACCCTCGCTCGCCAAGGGACAATATCATGAAAATCGTGGCGCTTTTCGGGGCAATGACGATGT
>NZ_JBALTF010000008.1:24125-50452 GCF_036964675.1 Parasphingorhabdus sp.
GCCACAGCAGGCCCAGCAGCAAGACGGTGAATGGGTTGCGGGTGATACCGCCACTCCGCAGTCGACATATAAGAATGGCGCGCCGGCGAGGTTCAGGCCTGTCGATTCCGCGCAGCTCGTCAAAATCGGGGATGACTCGACCCGTGCAACCGGTTCCGGCATCGCATTGGGACCGGATATCGCCAGCCTCAATCTAACAGAGGCCAAAGCCGCATCCGCGCTGCGATCCTTTCGCACCAGCTGTTCGTCGCTGGTCCGGCGCGAGGATAATAGCGGTCTGACCAATGGTGCCGACTGGCAATTGTCGTGCGCCGCCGCCGCGGGCTGGCAGGATAATGATGCCGCGCGCTTTTTCGCATCCTATTTCGAAACGGTGCAAATTGGCGATGGCAAGGCTTTTGCAACCGGCTATTTTGAACCGCAGATCAGCGGATCCAGGATCAGTAACGCCAAATATCCGGTGCCGATCTATCGGCGACCCGACAATTTGCTCGACGTCGATCTCGGCCTTTTTTCCGAAGCGTTGAAAGACAAAAGAATCCGCGGCAAGGTGGATGGGACCAAATTGGTGCCGTTTGAAGACCGGGCCCAGATCGATGATGGCGCGCTGGTCGGTCAGGGACTGGAGATCGCCTGGGCGCAGGATTATATCGATCTGTTCTTTCTGCAGATCCAGGGCAGTGGCCGCCTGGCGCTGCCCGACGGGTCGATCATGCGGATCGGCTATGCCGGACAAAATGGTCGGGATTATACCGGCATCGGCAAGCTGATGCGGGAACGCGGATTGCTGGCCGACGGCAAGACCAACATGCAGGGCATCGTCGAATGGCTGCGGGCCAACCCGCAAGAAGGCATGAAGATCATGCGCGAGAACAAAAGCTATGTATTTTTCAACGAACTGACCGGACCAGGGCCATTGGGGGCAATGGGTCACCCGGTGGTCGGGCGCACGTCGGTCGCCGCAGACCGGATGTTTGTGCCGCTGGGCGCGCCGGTCTTTCTTGATATGGAACATGATATTGCCGACGGTCTCTGGGTCGCGCAGGATAGCGGCGGGGCGATCAAGGGTGCCAACCGCTTCGATACATTCTGGGGCGCAGGCGAAGAAGCGGCTATAATCGCGGGCGGCATGTCCTCCAACGGACAGGCGTTGCTGTTCCTGCCCAAAGGCACCGTTGCCAGGCTGGTCGCAGCCCGCCAAAACCCGGGCGAGTAATCATGTCGGACCGGCCCCTTACCGCCGGCGAGAAGGCGCTCTGGCAGAAGTTCATCGAAACCGTGAAGCCGCTCGATCAGGGACGGCTGAAACGGATTGAAAATCTTCCGGTCGCCAGGCGGCAGCGCGACCTGGCCGGTCCGATCACTGCGGAAAGCTTCGGCGGAAAATCGGTCATAGCCGTCCCATTGCGCGATCAGAAACCGGTGGCCACGCGTCACGGGCTGGATGGCGGCTGGGATCGCCGTCTCGCCAAGGGTATGATTCAGCCCGATGTTACCGTCGATTTGCACGGTTATACGTTGTCATCGGCGCATGGCCGTCTCGACGGGGCGCTCGAACTCAGCATTGCCGCCGGCCATCGCGCGATATTGCTGATTACCGGCAAGGCGCGCAATGACGACGAACGCCACCGGGAGGGCGGTCGCGGAGCAATCCGGGCGGCGATTGCCGACTGGCTGGCCGCCTCTCGCCATGCCTCGCATATTGCCACCGTGCGCCGCGCCCATCCGCGCCACGGCGGGGCCGGCGCGCTCTATATTATTTTGCGGCGGCGGCGCTGAACGCAGCGTTTCAGGACAGCGACCGTGCGACAATCAGCGCAAATATTTTCGCCAGCTGTTCCAGATCATCGACCGCTACGGCTTCGTCCAGCTTATGCATGGTGGCGTTGCACAGGCCAAATTCGACCACCGGCATGATTTTTGCCAGAAAGCGGGCGTCGGACGTTCCGCCCGATGTCGACAGTTCCGGTTCCACGCCGGTCACTTCGCGAATCGCGTCCGCGACAATGCCGGAAAATTCTCCGGGCGGTGTCAGAAATGGTTCGCCGGAAATGACCGGCTTCAATGCGCCGCCATGCCGTTCGACGATTGCCTGCACCATGGCGCTGAGGCTTTCCCCCGTGTGCCGGTCGTTGAACCGGATCGACAGGCGGCCTTCGGCCTTGGCCGGAATCACATTATGCGCCGGGTTGCCAACGTGCAGATCGGTAAATTCGATATTGCTCGGCTGGAACCAGTCGGTGCCTTCATCCAGCTGAATCGCATCAATCTCGCTCAAGATCTTGCCAAGTTTGGTGATCGGATTGTCGGCGTTGTGCGGATAGGCGACATGGCCCTGCATGCCATGCACGGTGACCCACATATTGACCGAACCGCGCCGTCCGATTTTCATCATGTCGCCGAGCCGGTGGACCGAGGTCGGTTCGCCGACCAGACAGAGGTCGGGTGTGATGCCCCGCTCGGCCATGAGGTCCATCAGCGCGACCGTGCCGAAGCGGGCCGGCCCTTCTTCGTCGCCGGTGATGATCAGGCTGATCGTGCCCAGATCATCGGGAAGCTGGTGCAGGGCGCTTACAAAGGCAGCGATACTGCCCTTCATGTCGACGGCGCCGCGTCCGTAGAGCAGATCGCCCTGTATTTCCGGCACGAACGGGTCCGTCTGCCAGCCCTGGCCAGGCGGCACGACATCGAGATGCCCGGCATAGGCAAAATGGCGCGACTCGGCCGGACCCCTGCGGATGGCAAAGAGGTTTTCGACCGGACCGCCATGTTCCGCATCTTCGGGGGCATCGCCGGCGATAAAGCGCGATATTTCAAATCCAAGCGGTGCGAGCATCGCTTCCATCTCGTCAAACACGCTGCCGGTCGCGGGGGTGATGCTGGGCTGCGCGATCAGCCGCTTTGCCAGGTCGAGAGCTGTTGGTGCGGTCATATCCGGGCGATCAGGCTTCTGCTGATTTCGGTTGCTCGAGCCGCTCGATTACCCAGGGTTCCTCCTCGGCCGCTTCCATCCATTGCGCTGTCCATTCATGATCGAGAATGGTCTGCATATAGCTGGTAGCAAAGCCGGGCAAACGAAAGCCATAAGTCTGAAAGCGCGAAACCACCGGCGCATACATGATATCCGCAGCGCCATAAGTGCCGAACAGAAACGGTCCACCGCCGCCAAAGCGGGCGCGCGCCTGCGCCCAGAGTTCGATGATTCGCGCAGCGTCGACCTTGACCTCGTCGCTGATCGCCAGGCCGTCATAAATTTTTCGTGTGTTCATCGGGCATTGCCGGCGCAGCGCCATGAAACCGGAATGCATTTCCGCTGCCATCGAACGGGCCATGCCGCGGGCGGTCTCGTCTTTCGGCCAGAAACGGTCCCGGTGGGTCTTGTCCGCGAGCCAGTCGATGATCGCCAGACTATCCCAGACCACGGTCTCGCCATCCCATAAAATCGGTACTTTGCCGCCCGACGGGGCAAAATTCTCGCCTTCCCGGACATGATCCCAATCATCGCCGAATAGCGGCACGGTCAGTTCTTCGAAGGACAGTCCCGACTGTTTGCAGGCAAGCCAGCCGCGCATCGACCAGCTGGAATAGGCTTTGTTTCCGATTATCAATTTCATATAATGCCCCATAATCAAATATGATCGGCTGTGTCGAGAAAAGCCTTGTGCAGCAGTCTGGTTGCGGTTGGCTAGCTTTGCACGGCTTCGAGAACGGCAAGCCGAAGTTCGTCGATACCCTGTTTCTTTTCGGAAGAGGTAAGCAGCAGGTCCGGATGCGCGGCAGGATGTTTCTTGGCAATCTCCGCGACCTTTTCGGCCGTGATATCCAGTTCTTCCTGCTTGACCTTGTCCGCCTTGGTCAGCACCACCCGGTAGCTGACCGCCGCCCGGTCGAGCATTTCCATCACTTCCTCGTCAACCGGCTTGATGCCGTGTCGCGAGTCGATCAGCACGAAGGTCCGTTTCAGCACGGCCCGTCCACGCAGATAATCGTTGATCAGAAAGCGCCATTTCTGGACCACTTTCGGCGGCGCCTTGGCATAGCCATAGCCCGGCATGTCGCAGATCCGGAAGATCAAGGGATCGCCGATATCGAAGAAATTGAGCTCCTGGGTCCGCCCCGGTGTGTTTGACGTTCGTGCAAGACCATTGCGATTGGTCAGCGCGTTGATCAGCGACGACTTGCCGACATTGGACCGGCCGGCAAAGGCAATTTCCGGCACCGTCGGTTCGGGCAGAAATTGCAGCTGCGGCGCACTTTTCAGAAAGCTGATCGGGCCGGAGAACAGTTTCGGATGGAGCGGTGTCATGCTTCTGCCTTGTCAGCCGCGGCCTTGCGTGCCTTTTCTTCGGCTTCCTGGGCCATCATCTCTTTCATCTGCGGGTGGCGCGAATAGAGCCATTTCTGCTGCAGGATGGTGAGCGTATTGGATATCGTCCAGTAGAGCTGCAGACCGGCGGCAAAAGGCGCCATGATGAACACCAGGATCCACGGCATGATGCTGAAGATCTGTTTCTGCATCGGATCCATCGGTGCCGGGTTCAGCTTGAACTGCAGGTGCATGGTGATGCCCATCAGGATCGGCAAAATGCCGACAGCCAGAAAAGATGGCGGATCGAACGGCAACAGGCCGAACAGGTTCACCGGCGTCAGCGGATCGGGCGCGCTCAGATCCTTGATCCAGAGGATGAAGGGCTGGTGGCGCATTTCGATCGAAAGCATCAGCACCTTGTAGAGCGCGAAGAAGATCGGAATTTGCAGGAAGATCGGCAGGCATCCGGCAAGCGGATTGACCTTCTCGTCCTTGTACAGCTTCATGATTTCCTGCTGCTGTTGCTGCTTGTCGTCCTTGTGCTTCGCCTGAATCGCCTTCATTTTCGGCTGCACCGCGCGCATTTGTGCCATGGATGCAAATTGTTTCTGGGCGATCGGGAACATGATTCCGCGGACGATGAAGGTCATCAGGATGATCGCTACACCGAAATTGCCGACCAGATTGAACAACCAGTTCAGCAGATAGAATAGTGGTTTCTCGAACCAGTAGAACCAGCCCCAGTCGATCGCGCGATCGAGATTTATGACCCCGAGGCCTTCCTGATATTTCACCAGTACCGCGTTTTCCTTGGCTCCGGCAAACAGACGGGTTGTGGTTTTCAGCTGTTGACCAGGTGCAATGATCTGCGCGTTCTTTTTCGCGATCTCGGCCTGAAAAATATCACCCCCGCCAGAACGGAATTTTGCGTCGACTTGGGAAATATTGTCCGGGATCAGAGCGCTCAACCAATATTTGTCGGTAAAGCCCAGCCAACTGACGTCCGTGTCGTAGCTATTGGTTCCGGCAACCGCAGAGGTGCCGAACATACGGGCAAAAAATCCCGGCTCTGCACCGGCGAGATTCTTATAGTCCACATCGTAGTTGGCGGCGCCTTCATAGACGCCAACCGGACCGGAGTGGATGGTCCAGGTGCTCGCTTCGCTGGGCGGAATATTTTTCAGATCCCGTTTGCGGTTGATCAGGCCATAGGGCTTGAGCGCGATTGGATTTTCGCCGCGATTGGTAACGCTCTGTTCGCTGGTGATCAGATAGTCGTCGTCGATCGACAGCTTGATCGCATAGATTTGCCCGGTCTCGTTCGACCAGCTGAGCGTGACCGGCGTTTCGGGGGTCAGTTTGCTGCGGTCAGCGGACCAGATCGTATTATCATCCGGGACCGCAACGCCATCACCTGCCCAGCCAACGCGGCTGAAATAGGAATTTTCGGTGCCGGAAGGAGCAAAGAGTCGAACAGGTTCGCTATTCTTGCTCATATCAACCGAATGATCGGACAGCGTGAGATCATCAATCCGCCCGCCCTTGAGGTTGATCGAGCCTTTCAGTCGCGGTGTTTCAATCAGGATACGGGGATTTTCACGCAAAACGGTGGCCAGAGGCCTGATTTTTTCTGACGCCGCAGCGGCGGAAATTTCAGTGCCGCCAGAGGCTGCAACGACGGTTGCGGCCGTTTTGCCGCCCGCGACCTGGTCGGTGGTCGAGACTTCAGCCTGTTCCACTGCCTCATTCTTGTTGGCCATGTCCGGAAAAAATTGTTCCATCATGAGCGGCCAGCCGAACAGGATGATCCCGGTGAGAAGCACCGCCATGATAATATTACGCTTATCGTCCACTATTTCGTCCCGCTTTCGGCCATTTGTTGCAAATAGGATCGGTGTTCAGGGTATCAAGGCACAGGGTCGTAACCCGAGCTTCCCCAAGGATGGCAGCGCAATAGCCGTTTCGCTCCCAGCCAGCTACCCCTAATTGCACCATGTTTCTGGATCGCTTCGATCGTATAGGCGCTGCAGGTCGGCATATAGCGGCAAGTCGGGGGCAAAAGGCGCGATGGGCCCCATTGCCAGCATCGCACGCAGAAGATGAAAACAGACTTGAGCATGTCTAATCCAGCTTTTTGGCCAGGTGTCTCAGGCCCTTTTCCAGTTCCGCCTTAACAGTGGCAAAATCCCCTTCTTTGTCCGCTTTGCGGCCAATCAGGATGTGATCGACGCCGGCGATGCCGTGGCCGGGCAAGACCTGGGCGAGCAGCGCCCGGAATCGACGCTTCATGCGGTTGCGCACGACGGCATTGCCAATTTTCTTGGTGACCGTGATGCCATGGCGGATCGTTTCCGCCGGGATCGTGTGATCGGCTCGGCGGCGATGCGCGAGCAGGACAAAGCTGGAGGTGACGAATCGCTTGCCACGATTGGCAGCGAGAAAATCCGCGCGTTTGCGAATCACTTCGATCGGCCGGTCTGAATCGACAGACGCCGAATCGGACGGAGGATTCTTCCCATCCAAATGATCCGGCGATAGGCGTGCTTCGACAGGCGCAGCACGGGCGGTCATATTTGGTTTAGGCAGAGAGCTTCTTGCGGCCACGGGCACGGCGGGCAGCCAATACTTTGCGACCGCCAACAGTGGCTTTACGGGCGCGGAAACCATGGCGCCGTTTACGGACCAGGCGGCTCGGTTGAAATGTACGCTTCATCGCGATTATCCTACGTCAAAATTTCGATAAAAAAGGCCGCCAAAAGCTGCGGCCGATATGTTGTGGCTGCGATTAGGCAGGCAGGCGCGGAAAGTCAAGCGTTTGCGCGATGCCCTGGCCCTAAACTTTCTTCCCCCGATTGCCCGTCTTCACCTTGCCGAAAATCGGCAGTTCAAAATCGTCGGGCAGGGTCTTGTGGTGCCTTCTGCGCATTGCCCAGTCGGTCCACTTGCCATAATTGGGGAAACGCCGCTTGAAATCGACATAGCGCTTCTTCGCCCAGCGTGAATTTTGCAGGACCAGAGCCAGACCGATGGGAAAGACGATTATGAAACCCGGGCCGGGGATTGCGCCAATGATCGGTGAAATCAGAATCAGCGTGAATCCGACCACGGTGAGCAGAAATCGGGATCCCGAGGTGTATTTCCACCGTTTTTTTGCCAGTTTGTCGTCCATCACAATCCATTTGTTCTTTTGCCATCAGACTCGCAAGCCTGCTGTCACATCTATAGCGCGCAGCATTGATTATCGCTCCCGAAGATGCACGAGCCGTGAACGGTCATAGCGGATGGAAGCGGCTAGTGGAAGAATTGAAAGCGCGTCAGGTCGCGGCGAGACATGCGCAATTGCTCCGAAAAGGGGACGCTGATGCTGAAGGCATAAAAGGCTTTTGCAGTGAGTATCGACACGCCCATTTCCGCATAATAGTCGAGATATTCGGCATGAACCGGATCGTTGACCGGATAGTCTTTCGCTTCGAGACCGTTTTCGTCCATCCAGCTGTGCACGATGAACTCTGCATCGGGGGCCGCTGTCCTCCGGACTCCGGCGAGAAAAAGATCCACAGCACCGGAGCGGACCGAGCCATGGGCAGGGACATTGGTGCTGATTCCCGCGTGGCGGATCATTCTGGCAAGCTCGAGATTGGCTTCCTCATCCACCGATCCGTCGCAATCGAGCATTTGGATCAGCCTGATTCCGGGATATTGATTGAGCATTTTACGGAAAACTGCGGGTGTATAGCTATCCACGGTACCGGTCATTTCGACGGTGTCCGGAGCGATCACGCGAAACGGGCCAAATTGACCGGAAGTAGCCGCGACCGGTGTGGTTGGCGTTGATGGTTCGGATAAGTCATAGACCAGCGTTTCGGTCGTCTCGGTGACGATATGACGACTCGCGCCATGGACCGGTTGGGTTGTGAGCAGCAGCAATGCGAAGAGCAGCAAGGCGCCGAGAACAGAATAGCGGTGCCAGCCGCCCGAAACGCGGCAATTTTCTAAGCGATCTGATTGGATGCTCAAATTCATTTACCGCTTGTGCAGGCGGTCCGCTTGCGAAAGTGTGAGCGCGCTTGGTTGTCAGGATATTAACCTGTTTTCCGCCCGGCTTTCCGGGAATTTTGACGGTTGCGGCCAAGTGGCTGTTGCTGCTCGACTCGACCTCCGCTGGCCGCCAGTGTTTAGGCTATGAAATTGGGGCGGCTATGATGGTGGCGCTGGTTCAGACGGTAGCCTATCTCGGACTGGAGGCGCGGGGTGTCGAAGTGCAATGTCAGGTTGCGCCGGGATTGCCTGCATTCAACGTCGTCGGCCTGCCGGACAAGGCGGTCGCAGAAAGCCGCGAGCGGGTGCGTGCAGCCATTTCAGCGATGGGGCTTTCACTCCCACCAAAACGAATCACGGTCAATCTGTCGCCCGCCGACTTGCCGAAAGCCGGCTCCCACTATGACCTGCCGATTGCCCTGGCATTGCTCGGCGCGATGGGCATTATCGATCCCGAGACTCTCGCGAGCTATGTCGTGGTCGGCGAATTGTCGCTCGATGGCCGACTGGCGGTCACGCCCGGCGTGTTGCTGGCGGCGCTTCATGCATCGGGCAAAAATCTTGGCCTGGTCTGTCCCGCATTGCAGGGCCCGGAAGCGGCATGGGCCGGTGATGTCGAGGTGCTGGCACCCGGTGACCTGCTGGCGTTGCTCAATCATTTCAAGGGCCAGTCGATATTGACGCCGCCGGAGACCGGCGCTGCGCCAGAACCGGATTATGGGCCGGACCTGAAGGATGTGAAGGGGCAGGAAACCGCGAAACGGGCGCTGGAAATAGCCGCCGCCGGTGGGCATAATCTGCTGATGAACGGCCCGCCGGGGTCGGGCAAGTCGCTGCTTGCATCCTGTTTACCGGGCATATTGCCGCCCTTGTCGCCATCCGAAGCGCTGGAGGTTTCGATGGTGGCTTCTGTCGCCGGTACGCTGGAAGGCGGCCAGATGTCCCGCCAGCGGCCGTTTCGCGCACCGCATCACAGTGCCTCGATGGCGGCGCTGGTCGGCGGCGGGCTGAAGGTTCGCCCGGGGGAAGTCAGCATGGCGCATCTCGGCGTGCTGTTCCTCGACGAATTGCCCGAATTCCAGCGACCGGTGCTCGATTCGCTGCGCCAACCGCTGGAAACCGGAGAAGTCAGTGTGGCCCGGGCCAATGCGCATGTCACCTTTCCGGCTCGCGTTCAGATGGTTGCCGCGATGAATCCGTGTCGCTGTGGCCATCTCGGCGATGCCTCTCTGGCCTGTTCGCGGGCACCGAGATGCGCCGCCGACTATCAGGCGAAAGTCTCCGGGCCGCTGCTCGACCGGATCGACCTGCATATCGAGGTGGAAGCCTTGTCCGCTGCAGACCTTACCATGCCGCCGCCGGCAGAGGGATCGGAAGCAGTGGCTGCGCGAGTCGCCAGAGCGCGGTCAATCCAGCGTCAGCGCTACGCCGATCTGGAAGCACGGACCAATACTGAAATCGATGGCGATGCGCTGAAGCAATATGCCACGCCGGACGCGCCGGGGCAGGCCTTGCTGGCGCAGGCTGCGGAAGCGATGCGGTTAACGGCGCGCGGCTATACCAGGGTCTTGCGCGTATCGCGCACCATCGCCGATCTGGCTGGCGCGGATGAAATCGGCCGTATCCATGTGGCGGAAGCACTCAGCTATCGGCGACAAGTGCCCCGCAATTAGCCTGGCGATGAATGTCGATCGCACGCTAGCGCAATGTAGGCGAAATCAGGCTGCCCTGTCGCCAGCGCTCAGCTCCAGCGGGATCGCCTTTTCGTTCATGTTCACCGTCGATTTGGCGAGATTTGGCGACTTGCTGCTGCGGTGCTTGAACTTGCCGTCGACATGACCGCCCTGCTCGATCGTCACATTTTCATAGGTGACGTCCCCGCCAATCCGGGCGGTCGAGGCAATGGCAAGGTCGCCGGCATCAATCGAGCCTTCGACCGCACCGGCCAGGCTGGCATTCTGGGCAGTGATCGCACCCTTTATCTTGCTTGCCGGCCCCTGGACGAGCGACAGGCATTTCACGTCGCCAATCACTTCGCCGTCGATATGCAGATCGACCTTTGATTCGATATTGCCGGTGATGACTATGCCGTCACCGATGATCGAAAAACTCGATCCGCTGCTGCCGCTGCTTCTAGCCACGGCTGGTGCCTGACTCGGCGTGCTTTGGTGTTTTGGTACGTTGTCGTGCGATGGCTTTGACCTTGAGAACATCTATATTCGCCTCCAAAAATGGTCGGGGGTTAATGGCCCGTCCGTTCAACCGCACCTCGAAATGCAGATGCGTCCCGGTCGAGCGTCCCGTACTTCCCATTGCCCCCAATTGTAATCCCTGTTCGACTTTTTGGCCAGCGATCACGCCAATTTGCGACAAATGTGCGTAACGCGTCATCAAGCCGTTGCCATGCGTGACTTCCACGGTCTTGCCATAGCCGGACTTCCAGCCGGCATGGGTGACTCTGCCGCCGGCGGCGGCCACCACCGGCTGACCGTATGGGCCCTTGAAATCCATGCCGCTGTGCATCGCTCCCCTGCCGGTGAAGGGATCACGGCGATAACCATAGCTGCTCGATATCATTCCGGTGCTGGCAGGCTTGCCGGACGGGATGGCGATCAAGGACCGCTCCAGTGTATCCATCCGCTGCAGCGCCAGGTTGAGCCGTTCGAGCGTGGGATGCAGTTCATGGTCCTGATTCTTGAAATAGGGGATGAATGGACCACCCATCGCGTCGGTGGAATTTCTGGCCAGCTTCTCAGGGTTCAGACCGAATTTGCGAATCGCCTCTTCAGCCTGTTTGGTGCGTTGAACGGCCGCCATGGTCAGGCGTCGGGCAAAGGTGATCTGCCGGGCCTCGAGCTTGGCAAGATGGGCAGCCTCCGGGAAAGCCGCGCTGATTTTCCGCGTATTTTCGGACAATTGTTCGTCGGTTTGCTTCTGTTCCGCTGATTCAGCAGCTTCCGGCGGTTCGCCGACAAATTGCTCGGTCATCTGATCGAGCACATCCTGACGCTGCTTGAGATCCGCGGCGACGTCGTCAATCGATGCCTTGTAATTTGCGACTCGGCTTTCGGAGCTGTTTACCTCGGCTTCTTTCTGAGCGAGGGCCATGCGTTCGCCGGTAACGGTAAGCTGGTTGATCATCATCGCCAGCGTGATCAACAGCCAGAAAGCCAGCGCCGCTGCGACAGAATAGAACACGCGCTTCTGCAATATTGCCGATATTGTGAGAAAGCGGACCTGTCCGTGTGACCGCATGAAAAACTCGCGATCGGTAAACATATGGTCCAGCCGGGCCTTTAACCCTTTTCCGGTATTTTGTTTGTGCATGACCCGCCGTTGTTATTCTTAATCCCCAAAGGTCCGCTAGCAGAGGGTGGTGAGACTGGCGAATCGCAACGGGGTGACTCGTGACGAGTCGAACGAGTCGTGGGGTGAATTGCGCGATTCCCGAATAATTTGTCTGCGAACCAACCGATTCGGAGGAATCGATTGTTGTTCCACGAGAAAATTTTCCTGCTCGAACTATATCGCGATTTTGGGTTAAATTGCTAACGCCGCCATGCTAGCAGCGGCTTATGACAGATCCAGCACAACTGATTACCGATATGGGCCGCAAGGCGCGCGCTGCCTTCTCCACGCTGACCGGCGTGAGCGATGCACAAAAATCTGCCGCGCTGAAGGCTGCCGCGCGGCACCTGCGCGACAACCAGAACCTGATATTGGCCGCCAATCAGCGCGACATGGAAAGCGCGCGGGATCGGGACCTTAGCGATTCCATGCTCGACCGGCTGATGATCGATGCCGAACGCCTCGAAGCCATCGCAGATGCGGTAGAGCATGTCGCCGTGCTTCCCGACCCTGTCGGGCAAGTCATCGATCGCACCGAACGGCCCAATGGCCTGGTGATGGAGCGCGTCCGGGTGCCACTGGGCGTTATCGGGATCATCTATGAAAGCCGGCCCAATGTGACCGCCGATGCGGCGGCTTTGACGCTGCGTTCGGGCAATGCCGTCATATTGCGCGGCGGATCGGAAGCGATACACAGCAACGTTGCGATTTTTGATGCCATGGTAACAGGCGTTGTCGAAGCGGGTCTGCCCGCTGACGCGATCCAGCTGGTCCAGACCACCGACCGGGAAGCGGTTGGGGCGATGCTGAAAGCCAGCGGATTGATCGACATCATCATTCCGCGCGGCGGCAAGTCACTGGTCAAGCGGGTGCAGGATGAAGCGCGGGTGCCGGTGCTCGCGCATCTCGACGGTATCAACCATACGTATATCGGCAAGGACGCGGATCAAGACAAAGCCATTGCGATTGCGGTCAATGCCAAGATGCGGCGGACCGGGATTTGCGGCGCAATGGAAACATTGCTGATCGATCAGGATTATCCCGCTCCCGGCCCTCTGGTCCGCGCGCTGCTGGATGCCGGTTGCGAAGTGCGCGGCGATGATGCCGTGCTCGAACTGGACGAGCGAGTCGTCTCGGCGGATAAGACCGACTGGGATACCGAATATCTCGCGCCCATCCTGTCCGTGGCGATGGTAAACGGCGTCGATGAGGCGCTGGCGCATATTGCCGAACATGGTTCGCACCATACTGATGTGATTGTCACCGAAGACTCCGACATGGCCGAACGGTTCATCCTGCGCGCCGATAGCGCGATCGTGATGCACAACACATCCAGCCAGTTTGCCGATGGCGGCCAATTCGGACTGGGTGCGGAAATCGGTATCTCCACCGGGCGACTCCACGCGCGCGGTCCGGTCGCGCTGGAGGGACTGACGACCTATAAATGGGTGGTGCGCGGAACCGGGCAAGTACGCCCTTGAACGTGATTCGGTGAAAACCACCGGCCTTCTTGGCGGATCGTTCAATCCGGCGCATGGCGCCCATCGCTCGATCAGCCTGTTTGCGAGCGAGCAGCTCGACCTCGATGAAACTTGGTGGCTGGTGTCTCCGGGCAATCCGCTGAAAGAAGGTGCCAGTGACATGGCGCCGCTCCATGCGCGGCTGGCTTCGGCGCAGAAAATGGCGCGCCGGAGCAAGATCAAACCGACGGCCATCGAACAGGATCTGGGCACGCGCTACACCTATGATACGCTGCTCGCGCTCGTTCGGCGTTACCCGAAACGGCAATTTGTCTGGATCATGGGCGCCGACAATCTGGCGCAATTTCACCGCTGGAAAGACTGGCGAAAAATAGCCCGATTATTGCCGATTGCAGTTATTTCGAGACCGGGCTATGATGTCGATGCTTTTGCGGCTCCCGCAATGGCTTGGCTGCGGCGCTTCGTCCACCCCGCGAGCCAGCGTGGTAACTGGACCAACTGGAGTACGCCGGCGCTGACATTCCTGCGCTATCGTCCCGACCCTCGCTCGGCCACCGCAATCCGGATGGCCCGGCCCCATTGGCATCAGCAATATGATGATCGCCGCGTTCGTGACGCGGTGACACACCGGTTGATAGGCCCAGAAGATTAGGATTTAAGTTGACGAAACCGAAGGTAAAAGTTCTGAAATCTGCCACTTCCAAGGAAGGAAAGGCCGAGTCGGACGCGCTCCATGCGCTGGTCATGAAATCGCTCGATGATGATCAGGCGCAGGATGTTGTCTCCATTCCGCTGGCTGGCAAAAGCAATATTGCCGACCATATGGTGATCGCCGAAGGGCGTTCGACCAGGCAGGTCGCGTCTATTGCCCAGAAACTGGCCGAGCGGATCAAGCAATCGGGCGGCACCGCGCGAATCGAAGGTCTTGCCAATGCCGACTGGGTATTGGTCGACGCCGGCGATGTGATCATCCACTTGTTCCGGCCGGAAGTACGCAGCTTCTATAATCTGGAACGGATGTGGGCTGTCGACGAAGAAGGCGAAGCGACGGAAGTCGCCGAAGCCTGATATTGCAGGGCGATGAGATTGCATATCGTCGCCCGCGGCAAAATTGGCCGCAGCCCGGAAGCGGAGCTCGTCGACCGCTATGTGAAACGGATTGGCTGGGACGTGAAGATCAGCGAGCTGCCCGATCAGGGCGGCAAGTCGCCGAAGCTGCAAGGCGTCACCAGGATTATCGCGATGGACGAAGCGGGCGAAAACTGGACGTCGAGCAAATTTGCGAATCTGCTTTCGACCTGGCGTGACAATGGTGCGCGCGAGGCGCGTTTCCTGATTGGCGCCGCCGATGGCCTGAGCGCGGACGAACGGGCCAGCGCAGATCATTTCTTTTCTTTCGGCAAGGCGACCTGGCCGCATATGATGGCGCGGGCCATGCTCGCAGAACAATTGTTTCGGGCGACCTCGATCATCGCCGGTCATCCCTATCATAGGGAAGGATGAGCATGATGATTCGTTCCGCTCTCGCCCTGATCAGTTTTCTCGGCCTGGCGACGGCCGGTGCGGCGCTGCTCTCTGCGCAGGCCCCCGAACCAAGCCTGTCAGAACAGCAGCGCAGCCTGCTATCGGCGCGCGAGCAGTCCGAGCGCGCCAGCCAGCGCAGTGATGCATTGCGACGGCAGGCCGAAGCAGCCAGCAATGATGCCGACCGGATCGCCAGCGAAGCCGCCGCTCTCGCCGCCCGCATTCAGGCCGCAGAAGCCGATATCAAGGCCGCCCGCACGCGCATCGCCATTGTCACTGAGCTGCAGCGGCAGCAGCGGGCGCGGCTGGCGGTAAAGCAGGGGCCGATGATCCGGCTGACGGCTGCGCTGCAAATGATGACCCGCAAGCCGACCGCGCTGGCTCTGGTCGAGCCGCGTTCGCTCGACGAGCTTATCTATATGCGTTCGATTCTGTCAGCCATAATGCCGGAAATCGAACGGCGCACCGCCAGCCTGCGCGATGAAGTCAGGCAGGGCGAGCAACTGCGGTTGCAGGCCACCCGTGCGATTGCCTCGCTCGATGAAAGCCAGCGCCGCCTGACCGAACGGCGGCGGCAACTGGCCGGTCTGGAAGCCAGCGAGCGGATTGATGCTGCGCGTTTCTCCGACGATGCCGGAATCGAGCAGGACCATGCGCTGGCCCTTGGCGAGGAAGCGCGAGACATATTGGACCTGATGGACCAGATTCGCGAAAGCGGTGCGGTCCGCGAATCACTGGCGGAACTGGAGGGACCGGTTCTGCGGCCCGGACAGGGGCAGGAGCCAAGGGCTGGGCTGCCTCGGCAGAAGGAAGATGTCGCCAATGCCTATCGCTTGCCGGTGATCGGTGAAATTGTCACTGGCCTCGGCGAGATATCCGATAGCGGCTATCGCTCGCGCGGCCTGACCATCGCCGTGGATCCTGGTGCGCAGATTGTCGCGCCGGCAGCGGGGCGAGTGGCTTATTCTGGCCGTTACCGGGGCTATGGCAATATTCTGATTATCGAACATGATGCCGGCTGGACCAGTCTGATCACCAATATGGCGACGAGCAGTGTCGCGGTCGGCGACCAGGTGGTGCAGGGCGCGCCGGTTGGACAGTCTGGTTCCGATGATCCCACCGTCACCGTCGAATTGCGCCGCCATGGCAGGCCGATTGATATTGCCGCCCTGATTGGCTGAACAAGGGCAAGCCGACTCGAAAATTGTTGTTCGTCGAAGCTTTCCGTCATTATTGGTTAAGCTGCTTTGCTTTACAGACGATTCCAGCCTATATTTGGCACCGAATTGGACCGACAGGACACTATTGATGAAAAAGCCCGTATTGCAAGCCGCCGCCCTTGTTTTGACCGTCGCGCTTTTGCCCGCCACGACTTCGGCAATTTCCGCCGTGGATGCAAATACCTATCGCGAGATGGAACAGTTCATGAGCGTCTTTGAGCGGGTGCGGAATGACTATGTCGATCAGGTGGACGATGCCGACCTGATCAAGGGGGCGATTGAAGGCATGCTGGGCAGTCTCGATCCGCACAGCAGTTTTCTCGATGCCCGGGATTTTGAAAATTTGCGGACCCAGACCGACGGCAATTATGGCGGTTTGGGCCTTTCGGTGACGCTGGAAGACGGTGCCGTGAAAGTCATTGCTCCGTTCAAGGATACGCCGGCCGACAAGGCGGGCGTGAAAGCGGGCGACTATATTACCCATATTGATGGCGAACTGATCTACGGCGGCACGCTGGATGAAGCCGTCGAGGAAATGCGCGGCAAGCCCGGTGAACCGATCACCATCACGATCGTCCGCCCCGGCAGGGACAAGCCGTTCGATGTTTCGATGAAACGTGCGATTATCGATCTCAAGCCGGTTACCTGGGAGATCAAGGACCAGATCGGCGTGATCAGCATCAACAGCTTCTCGAATGACACGGGCGCCGATGTTGCCGCCGCGATTGCCGGTATCGACCAGTCTCTGGGCAAGAAACCACTGGGCTATGTGCTGGACTTGCGGTCCAATCCGGGCGGCCTGCTCGATGAAGCCGTGTCGGTCTCCGATGTATTTCTGTCACGTGGCGAAATCGTGTCGCAGCGCGGACGCGAAAAATCCGATATTGAACGCTATTTTGCCAAGAGCGGTGATGCGGCGACCGGCCTGCCGATCATTGTCCTGATTGACGCGGGCTCTGCTTCGGCTTCGGAAATTGTTGCCGGTGCCTTGCAGGACCATCACCGGGCATTGGTCATGGGCGAGCGTAGTTTTGGCAAGGGCTCGGTGCAGACATTGTTGCCGCTTTCCAATAGCAGCGCGCTGCGGTTGACCACTGCGCGCTATTACACGCCTTCGGGCAAATCGGTGCAGGAGGGCGGCATCGAGCCCGATATCAATGTGCCGCAATTGTCCGATCCGGATTACAAGACCCGCCCAAGGTTCCGCGAATCCGACTTGCGCCGTCATCTGATCAACGAGATCAAGCTGAAAGATGATGTGCTGGAAGAGGACAGCAAGGAAGATCCCCGCTTCACCCAGACCGCCGAAGAATTGAAGGAACTGGGTGTGGAAGATTTCCAGCTGCATTATGCGCTGCAGACCATTGGTCGCCTCGGTCCCGATGGATTGAAAATGGCGATGAACAAGGCGGCGAAAAAGCCGGCCAAGAAAACCGTGGTTGCGAAAAACTAGGGCCTGCTGATGCTGACCCTGCGCAATGCCGCCTGGCTGGCGTTTCTGCTGCCGACAGCCTTGCTCGGCGGCGCGCTGATCAGTCAATATGGCTTTGGGCTTTATCCCTGCGAAATGTGCATATGGCAAAGATGGCCGCATCTTGTCGCGATCATATTGGCACTGCCTGCTCTGATTCTTCGTCCGAAAGCTTGGTCGATGCCATTGGTCGTCGCGGCGGCATTGGCCATATTGACCAGCGGCCTGATCGGGGGCTTTCACGCCGGCGTGGAATATCACTGGTGGGAAGGATTTACCTCCTGCTCCACCAATTTGGCGGCAGGTGGCGACATGCTGGATTCAATCATGAACGCACCGCTGATCCGCTGCGATGTCGCACAATGGACCCTGTTCGGCATTTCCCTGGCGGGTTTCAATTTCCTCTTGTCAGTTGGTGGCGCGATCCTCATCTTGTTGATGGTAGCGACCGGACGAAAGGATGCCGATCATGGCTGAAGCAAAATTGATACAAACACGAGCCGATATCGCATCGATGATCCGCGTCAATCAGGCTGGCGAATATGGCGCAGCGCAAATCTACAAGGGCCAGCTGGCGGTGATGGGCGATGATGCGCCGCACAGCAGCGCGATCCACCATATGGCAGAGCAGGAGCAGCGGCATCTCGATGCGTTTGACCAGATGATCGCCGATCGCGGTGTGCGGCCCACCGCTCTGCAACCATTTTGGAAAGTCGCCGGCTATGCGCTGGGCGCGACAACGGCGGCGCTCGGCCCCCGGGCGGCAATGGCGTGCACCGCTGCGGTGGAAACCGAAATCGACCATCATTATAGCGAGCAGCTCGATGCGCTCGAATCGGAAGATGATCCCGAGCTGACCCGTATGATTGCGGAGTTTCGCGAAGAGGAATTGGAGCATAAGGCAACGGCAATTGCTGCGGGTGCGGAAGACGCGCCCGGCTATCCGGTTTTGAGCGCGGCGATCCGGCTGGGCTGCCGGGTTGCGATAGGATTGTCGAAACGAATTTAGGAAGCGTGGCCCGCTTCAGCAGCGGTTCAGATCGGTGCGGACAAAGGAACGTATGATGAAGAAATTTTTGATCTCCGCCGCCGCGCTGTCAGGCGCTGGCCTGTTGGCATTCCCGGTACAGGCGCAGGACAAGCCCGGAGACCGGGTCAATCAGCTGGTCATCTATGGCGACGATCCCTGCCCGCAGAGCAGCGATGAAGAGATTGTTGTGTGCGCGCGCAAGGATGAGGGCGATCGTTATCGCATTCCCGAAACCCTGCGCAGCGGCAGCTTGGGCGATGCCAAGAATCAGGCCTGGTCGGAACGCGTTCGCTCTTATGAATATGTCGGGAAATCAGGCACCAACAGCTGCTCGCCCACCGGAGCGGGCGGTTTTACCGGATGCACGCAGGCGCTGCTCAGTCAGGCCTATGCCGAAAAAGGTATCGATGACACGGTCAACTGGGGCCAGCTGATCGAAGAGGAACGGCAGAATCGCCTGTCCCGGATCGATGCGGAATCCGATGCCGTGGAAGAACGGGTACTGGAAATCGAAGCCAACCGCGAAGCGCGCGACGCAGCGGCCGAGGAAGCCAGAGACCGGCTTGACGCAAGGGATGCCGATGCGGTCAAAGCCACCAACGATCTTGCCGTGCCACCGGGGGCGGATGAAACCCCCGGCCCTGACGGCGAATGACTAGCTAGCTTTTTTCGCTTCAATCCAACGGTTCACCTGCGCTTCGAGCATATCGAGCGGCACGGCGCCCTGTCCCAGCACGACATCGTGAAATTCGCGCAGGTCGAACTTGTCACCCAGTTCGCTGGTCGCCTTGGTGCGTAGTTCGCGGATTTTCAGCTCGCCCATTTTATAGGCCAGCGCCTGACCGGACCAGCTGATATAGCGGTTCACTTCCGCTTCGATATTGGCGGTGCTGAGCGCGGTATTATCGGTCATGAAATCAATCGCCCGCTGCTTGCTCCAGCCCTTGCTGTGGATGCCGGTGTCGACAACCAGCCGGCAGGCGCGCCACATTTCATAGGAAAGCCGCCCCATATTCTTGGCCGGGGTGTCATAGAGATCCATCTCGATGCCGAGCCGTTCCGAATAGAGTCCCCAGCCTTCAACAAAGGCGGTGAAAAACGCGCCATGTTTGCGGAAGTCCGGCATGTCGAGTTCCTGCTGCAACGCGATCTGCTGATGGTGGCCGGGTACCGCTTCGTGCACGCTCAGCGCCGGAATTTCCCAGAACGGCCGCTGATCGAGTTTCGACGTGTTGACATAATAGAAGCCGGCAATGCCGACATCGGGTGATCCGGGATTATAATAAGCCGTGGTCGTGCCTTCTGCGGTCTCCGCCGGAATTTCCTTGATGCCATAAGGCAGGCGCGCCAGCTTGCCGATGATCGAAGGCATTTTGCCGTCGATGATCTTGTTCACCCGGGCGACCTTTTCCATCAGCTCTTCCGGCGTTTTGGCATAATATTGCGGATCGGTCCGCAGATGCTCGATAAACGCCTCGCGGGTGTCGTAACCCGCTTCCTTGGCGACATCGACCATCTCGGCCCGGATCCGCGCCACTTCGCTCAGGCCAATATTGTGAATCTCGTCGGCGGTCTTGGTGGTCGTCGTCATCTGGCGGATGCGGAAATCATAATATTTCGCACCACCCGGCTGGGCCGAGATGCCCGGCGCCTTGGCGCAATTCGGGGCATAGTCTTTCACATACCAGTCGAGATGCTTTTTCACCGCCGGGTTGATGACGCTGGTGATCGTCCCGGCGGCTTCTGCCGCCAGCTTGTCGAACGTCGCCTGGTCTATTGCCTCGGGCCGCTTGCGCAGGAACGGCTGATAGAAACGCGACTCCTCGGGCTTGTCGGTGACCAGACCGGAAATGCTGGTTTCATAGCCGACCATGGAAACGCAGGGCTGGACATAGCCGCCAGCCAATGCCTTGTTGGCGACCGCGATCGACTGCTCATTGACCCGTGCATATTGCTTCAGCCGGTTGATATAGGTCTGGTAATCCTGCGCGTTGCGGAACGGCAGGTTGTTCTGCATGCTGGCGAAATTCTGGTGCCAGCCTCCGCGATTGGTGAAATTGATGGTGCGCTGGCCATAGCTGTTCGCCTCAATCTGCTCGGCGAGCGTCCGGCGCAATATGCCATAGTTGGTCTTGTCATCCTCGCTAAGGGCGGCGGTGTCGATTGCGTCCAGCTGCGCGAGCCAGAGCTTTGCCTTGGCCACGCGGGCGTCTTCGGCCTCGAGACTGGCGTCGCTGACCCGGCCAATCGGATCGTCAACCCCGAGTGAGGAGGCAAATTCCGGATATTGGTCGAGCTGATAGGCCCAATAGGCATCGATGATCGTGTGCAACTCGGCTGATTTCTGGTGGTCAGCCGCTTGCGCATGGACTGGCGCACTGACCAGCATCGCCAGTGGTGCCAGCATGGCCAAACTTGTTCTGCGCATCATATTCTCCCCGAAACAATCCTGATAATATCTCTGGCAACTATCGTGAATGATCGGCGGCTTTAGTCAAGTCCGATTTTGCCAGCTGAACAGCCGGGCACGCAGATCCATGGCGCTTTGCCAGGGAATGGCGGCAATGTTGAGCGGTGCGATCGCCGAGCCACCGGCAATGCCGATGGTGACTGTTGCCAGATCCAGCGGATGGTCGAGCGGCGACTGGCTGACATCGATGGTCTGGATCTTGCGCCGCGGCAATATGGTGAGCCGCCGACGCCACCAGCCCGACCGGACAAATAACTGTTGGTCGGTCAGCGCAAATTGGTGATGACGCCAGTTGAGATAGCTGATCAGGCTGACCGGAACGGCCAGCAGGATGATCGCGAAAAAACCCCCATTGATAAATGTTCCGGTGGCAAGGGCGATGCCGGTGAGCAGCAGCGAGGCAATGATTGCGCCGCGCCACCATAAGGCAGGGTCGACCCGCTGGAATATCAGATCGGCCGGGGCCTGATGGATAGCGCAGTCATCGAGGATCGGATCTATTTCGGCCAGCGTTGCACAGGGCGCCGCGCTATGGTCGGTTTCACCGCCGCTATCCCCGGCCAATGATGTGAATTTCAGATGATACCAGCCAAAGCGCGCGCGCACCGGACCGGTCTGCACGATCGCCGCCTGAACCCGATGGATCGGCATCACCATGTCGGTCAGCGTGAACAATCCGCGCCGCCGCCGGAATCCGGGCTGTCCGCTATCAACCCGGTCGAGGCGGAAACCATATTCGCGGACGAATGTCCGGACGATGCCGCTGCCGAAGCCGATCACGACCAGCGACAGGATTGCGGCCAGCGCGCCGCCGATCCGCGCCCAGGAACTGAAGCCGTCGATAGTATCCTGTTCGGGAAAAGCGTCAATCCAGCTGCGCGGATCGAAGAAGCCGTCGGGCAGCAGAAAATCGAGATTCTGGGCAAGAGCGCCGAGAATTGCCAGCAGGACGAAGGAGAAGTTGAACAGTCCGGCGATGAATATGCGGCGATTGTCCATCGCGAATAGCGGCGGTACATCGGCTGTGACGGGCCTGTCGTCCGCTTCGGCACGTTCCGCATTCAAGCCGTCCTTATAGTCGCGGATGGTGTCGCGCAGCTGCTCTGCATCGGTCCGCGACAGCGCATCCAGCTGACCATCTTCGCCGCCACCGGAACCGGTTTCCAGAGCAACCGTTGCCAGGCCGAGCAAGCGGCTGACCAGTTTCTGTTCCAGGCTGACATCCTGAATCCGGTCGAACGGGATCGAGCGGTTGTTGCGGTTGAGCAGGCCGCTCTTGATGCGGATTTCCCGGGTGGTGACCTGATAGGTGAAGCGCGACCAGATCAGGGTCGTGACGCCGAAAACCAGCGTTATCAGGGCCAGCGCGGCGAGCATGCTATAGACGATATTCTGATCGAACAGGCTGAAATGGAGGATCAGGATGGCAAAGATATTCTGACTCAGCGTGCCCAAAGATTTCAGGATGATGCTGAGCGGGTGCAGGCGCTGAAACGGGGCGCTGTTGTCCGGCACCGGGCTGGCGGTCAGGTCGTTCATATCATGTCTTGGCGGATATGGTCCTTGATCGTCTCGCGCATATCCTCGGCATCGATGGTGGCGAGGCCGGGCAGGGTGACGATGCTGTTATGCGTCCCGGCGGTGTGCACGATCAGGGTCGACAGGCCGAACATCCGCTGCAACGGGCCCTGGGCCACGTCGATATGCTGAATCCGGTTGAACGGGACGATCGTGTCGGTGCGCCAGAGAAAGCCGCGCAGCACCCGCAATTGCTCGGCGCCCATATCATAGCCCCAGCGGCGATATTTGCGGCCGGGCAGCACCAAGACCAGCAGCACAGCAAGCAGCGCCGCAGGGATCAGGACCATGCCGGGCTGCACGCCAAGCTGGATCTGGAGCACAATATCTGCCGCCAGTGCCAGCGCCAGCAGGACCAGCGCACGAATGATCATGCCGATCCGGATCAGGCTCTTCTGCGGCGGGTGCAGCGGCGTCAGCCCCTGATTATACTGTCCTGCCGGGCTGCCTGGAACGGGCGTGACGGGGTCCGTCTGGTTTAGAAGTTCGCTCATCCAGGGGGTTGTGAACCAACCATATTCCGGATGCAAGCAGGCTTGGTTGGTTGTCGTGTTATAATGGTCGCCCTATCGATTCGAAAACCGGAAAAAAGGAAATTGCCATGGATGACAATGTCTACAAGATCACCGAAGTCGTGGGCAGTTCATCGAAAAGTATCGAGGACGCCATCGAGAAAGCGGTCGCCCGGACCGCTGAGACGGTCAAGGATCTGGGCTGGTTCGAAGTCACCGACACGCGCGGGCATATTGTCGATGGCAAGGTCGCTCATTATCAGGTTTCCTTGCGCATTGGATTTACCCATCATTCGAGCGCATGATCGCCAGATTTGATCATTACCGGTTCCCATAGACCGGAACGCCGATGGGCTGGCAACGGGGCCCCGCCAAATTACCCGGCTACTGAAGTTCCTCTGCGGGAATGATTTATCGTGCGAGCGCCGTTTCTGCCTGATCGACCAGAGATTTGATAATTTCGGCCACGGATTCTTCCGCCTTGACCATGCCGACCGACTGTCCAGCCATGACACTTCCATGCTCAATATCGCCATCTATGACCGCTTTTCGTAACGCTCCTGCCCAGAAATGTTCAATTTGCAGCTGTGCTTCGCCCATTTCTATCGCGCCGGAATCCAGCAGCTTGGCAACCTCGATCTGCTTGCGGGTAAATTCTTCCGTGCCCTTGTTCTTCAGCGCCCGCACCGGGATCACCGGCAGACGCGGATCGACCTGGACGCTGGTGATCGCATCGCGGGCGTTGCCGCGGATGAAGGCTTTCTTGAAATCGGGGTGGGCTATGGATTCGTGGGCGCAGACAAAGCGCGTGCCGAGCTGGACGCCGCTGGCGCCCATTTCCAGATAGGCGGCGATCATTTCGCCGGTGCCAATGCCGCCAGCGACGAAGACGGGCAGCTGACTGGCAATTTCCGGCAATATTTCCTGCGCCAGCACCGAGGTGGACACGGGGCCAATGTGACCGCCCGCTTCCATGCCTTCGATGACCAGGGCATCAACCCCGGATCGGACGAATTTTTTGGCCAGCGCCATGGCGGGGGCAAAGCAGATTACCTTCGCGCCGGTTGCCTTGATCGCTTCCAGACTGCCCTTGGGCGGGAGGCCGCCAGCCAGCACGACATGAGTCACCGCATGTTTGCCGCAGACCGCAATCAGTTCCATCAGATCGGGATGCATGGTGATCAGATTGACCCCGAACGGCTTGTCGGTGCGTTTCATGGTTTCGGCAATTTCCGTGTCGAGCAATTCCGGCGTCATCGCACCGCAGGCGATCACGCCAAAGCCGCCGGCATTGGAAATCGCGCTGACCAGATGGCGCTCAGACACCCAGGACATCGCCCCGCACATGATCGCGGTCTCGCAGCCGAGAAAATCGGTGCCGCGTTGCATGAGATGCTGGAGTTTCGATTGGGTCATTGGGTTTCTTTCTAAAGCCCTCGCCCCTTCAGGGGAGAGGGTTGGGAGAGGGGGCCGACACTATGACTTCCCCTCCCTTAATCCCTCCCCTGAAGGGGAGGGAGACGATCAGGCCGCATCCACCGCATCGAGTCCGTAGGCGGTATGCAGAACCCGCAGCGCCAGTTCGGTATAATCTTCCTCGATCAATACGCTGACCTTGATCTCGGAGGTGGTGATCGCCTGAATATTCACGCCGCGCTCGGCGAGTGCCTTGAACATCGTGGCGGCGATGCCGGCATGGCTCTTCATGCCAACGCCGACGACCGATATTTTGGCGACATTGCTGTCGGGGATCAGGCGGTTGAAGCCGATGCTTTCCTGAGCGCCTTCCAGCACCTGCATCGCCTGATCGAGATCGGCGCTTGGCACGGTGAAGGTCACATCCGTTTCCCCCTTTTCGCGGCCGACATTCTGGATGATCATATCAACGTTGATCGCCGCATCGGCGAGTGGCGCAAAAATATTGGCAACCGCGCCCGGCCTGTCGGGCACGCGGGTCAGGGTGATCTTGGATTCATTCTTGTCATGGGCGATGCCGGTAATCAATTGGCCTTCCATATCGTCCGTCTCCATTTCGTCTTCGCTGATAATCATTGTTCCGGGCAGGTCGTCGGCCACCGGGGAGTTTTCGTCGGTAAAGGAGGACAATACCTGAATCCGCACCCCTTCTTTCATCGCCAGCCCGACCGAACGGGTCTGCAACACTTTCGCGCCAACACTGGCCAGTTCGAGCATTTCCTCGAACGTCACTTTTTTCAGCTTGCGCGCCCGGGTCACGATTCGGGGGTCGCTGGTATAGACGCCATCAACATCGGTATAGATATCGCAGCGATCGGCCTTGACCGCTGCGGCTATTGCCACCGCGCTGGTGTCGGACCCGCCGCGTCCCAATGTCGTGATCCGGCCATCTTCGCTCACGCCCTGAAAACCGGGAATGATCGCAATTTCGCCGCTTTGCATGGCGGCGGTCAGCGCCGTAGCGTCAATCGAATCAATCCGTGCCTTGCTATGCGCCTCGATCGTGTGGATCGGCATTTGCCAGCCCAGCCAGCTGCGCGCCCTTGCTCCCAGGGATTGCAGGGCAATCGCCAGCAAGCCCGCAGTCACCTGTTCGCCCGATGCCACGACCACGTCATATTCGGCCGGATCATAGAGCGAACTGGCTTCGCGGCAAAAATTGACCAGCCGGTCGGTATCGCCGGCCATGGCCGATACGACCACCGCGACTTCATGGCCGGCATCGGCCTGTTGCTTGACGATCTGCGCTACCCGGCGGATACGTTCGATTCCGGCCATCGAGGTGCCGCCAAATTTCATCACTATGCGTGCCATGCTGCTGTCGGTAAAACTTTCGATAAAAAGGGCCTGAACAGGATTGAAAAGCCTGATAAAGAGGGGGCATGACAAAGGCAAGTAGCAGCACGATTAACCCGAACGAAGCCGCGCATTTCGGTGCTCTTGCGGCGGACTGGTGGGACCCGAAGGGGTCTTCGGCGATGTTGCACCGGCTAAATCCGGTGCGGCTTGCCTATATCCGCGACGCGATTGACCTGCATTTTCATTGCGACAGCAGTCTGTTGAAGCCGCTGGCCGGCACAACAGCGCTGGATGTCGGATGCGGCGCCGGACTGTTGTGCGAACCGCTGGCGAGACTGGGCGCGCGCGTGACCGGCCTTGACGCGGCGGCGGAGAATATCGCTGTGGCGCGGGCGCATGCGCATCCGCAAGGGCTGACAATCGATTATCGCCATGAGGCGATCGAGGATTTCGCGGGCCGGGGTTTTGATCTGGTGACCTCGCTCGAAGTGATTGAACATGTCGATGATCCGCAGGCCTTTGTTGCCGGACTGGCTGGTGCCATGGCCGAGGATGGCCTGATGATCCTGTC